>NZ_JBMPOZ010000007.1:0-288357 GCF_049340385.1 Undibacterium sp. Ji83W
CGCCGAATTTTTTCGACAGGACTGTTGCAATCGCTGCTGTCAGTGTAGTTTTACCGTGATCAACGTGGCCAATTGTACCGACGTTGACGTGCGGCTTGGTGCGCTCGAACTTACCTTTTGCCATTTTGGACTCCTAACGATTTTGATGAGAATGCTCAGGCACGCGCCCGACAAATCAGACTTGAAAACACCGATAACCTTGGTGCCCTTGACGTGGATTGAACACGTGGCCTCTCCCTTACCAAGGGAGTGCTCTACCACTGAGCTACAAGGGCAGCTTGCTGCGCAAAACCCCGCGCAAGTAAAACTGGAGCGGGTGAAGGGAATCGAACCCTCGTCATAAGCTTGGAAGGCTTCAGCTCTACCATTGAGCTACACCCGCAAAGGCCACCACTTCAGCCGCTAATTTCTAAATTCAATTCTTTACCTGTGGTGGAGAGGGCTGGATTCGAACCAGCGTACTCGTAAGAGAACAGATTTACAGTCTGTCGCCTTTAACCACTCGGCCACCTCTCCGCAGGGAACCCCGAATTATGGAGATACTCGACCCAACTGTCAACACCCATTTGAGAATTTCTTACTCAAACAAAAGCGCGATTTACAGAAAAATTCTCTAAATAATTGATTTTATTGATTATTTACAAAACGATATGTAGGCAATAGATACGATAAAAATCTGTACCCAGATGAGACAGACTGGTTCTTTCGCCATGCCTTTGTTGCAAGCTACCTACAATCACTATTACTGGCAAGCTCAAGGTATGATGTTGACACACTATCAAACACCTTAGCCATGGCCCGCACCCTCGCATCCGATTATCAATTGCAACGCGACGATATCCTGGAAAAGGCGGCGACTGCCTTCGCCAATTACAGCTACCCCGGCACTTCCATGAGTGTACTGGCGCAGACTTGCGGCACCTCCAAGGCCCGGCTCTACCATTACTACCCCAGCAAAGAAGCCATATTATTTGATTTGCTGAACCGTTATACGCAAGTATTGATACGCCTGGCCGAGAGCCATCTCGACTTGCCGACGCTGATTGCTGCCTTTTTGGCGGAATACGAGCATTCCCAGACCCGCCATATCGCCTTGCTGAATGATGTGAAATTCCTGGAAGAGCCGCAGCGCAAGCTGATACTTGATGCGCAAAGAAAAATCGTCGACTTGTTTGCTGGCGCAATACAGCGCAGCTTTCCAGAGCGCACCACGGCACAAAACCGCAGCGCCATTACCATGCTCTTGTTTGGCATGATCAACTGGACCTTCACCTGGTTGAAACCTCACCAGGATGCCGACAAAATTTCTTATGCCGACTTTGCCGTGCTGGTGACGCAGATTTTCATGCAAGGCATGCTAGGAGTGCCTCCTACCTCAGCAGAGAAGTAAGCTGGCAGCAGCTTGCCATGGTAGTTGCGACCAGTTGCAGCTAGTTGCGGGCGTGGGCAATTTGATAAAATTCCATCCCTTCAAACGCCCCAAGTTCCAGTGAAAGCTCACTGATACGCGTCGCCAGTTTGCGGCTCAGGCCCACGGCGACAAAACGCCATTCGGCACGCCCGTCCCTGCAACTGATATTCAGGGTACCCGTGGCAATTTCATAGCCGCGTGCGAAGGCCATTTTGCGCAAGGCATCTTCTCTGGGTATGAAACCCTGGCGGAATTGCATGGTAATCGCCACCGCTGGCCTGGAAGGCAACCAGGCCTCAATTCTGGATACCCAGATCATGCAGGCTGCCGATAAAAAAGCCAACAAGATTGCTGCTGCGTAAAAACCAACGCCAACCATGACACCTATGGCAGACGAAGCCCACAAAGACGCAGCCGTCGTGAGACCACTGATGGTAAAACCTTCACGCATGATGACGCCAGCGCCAAGGAAACCTATGCCTGTGACTATGCCCTGTATGGTACGAGAGGGGTCAAGATTGACGGGATAGGGGGCGCGCGCGCCAAACCAGAAATCCGGGTAACCAGTAATCACCACCAGAGCTGCGGATGCCATGCACACCAGGCCATAAGTACGCATGCCAGCAGCGCGGCCATGGTAGGAACGCTCATACCCAACCACAAAACCCAATAACATGGCACCGGCCAGATTCAGGAAGATAATTGCATTCGCATGCAATTCAGACTGCGACCAAAAACTCATGAAGTAGCTTGAGAAGGATTGTGTCATCACGTCGCCCCAAATTGACTAAATTATATGCATGCAGTGTAGCAAGCAGACTGGCACTGAACCAGTAAAACATAGTCAAATGCATCATCAAATTTCAGTATCGAACCAGCATCAAGCCAGTATCAAACATATACAAGCTCACTTGCTGAGCGGTATGCGTTATAATTTCGCCTCTCTTTCATTGGGGAGTAGCCTGCTCCGGTTAAGTCCGGGGAAAACGCATCAACATACTTGGCCAGCCGGTCATGGTGCGTTTGGTTCAGTCAGCAGCAAGTTCATAAGTGCGCTGGTTGTATTGGGCAAGACCTTTGATAGTTATGTTTCCGCTGACCAGGGATGGGGTGGGATGTAGCTGTCATCGGATAACTCACCCCATCCCGCCTATTCTCATGGAAGCTTTCCTCGTCTCAGCCCTTGCCGTCACCATTGGTGAAATTGGCGACAAAACTCAATTGCTTGCGCTGTTGCTGGCCGCACGTTACAAGAAGCCTGGCCCTATCATACTTGGCATCCTGGTTGCGACACTGGCCAACCACACCCTGGCTGGTTTGCTGGGACAACTGGTAGCCACGCATATCGATGCCACTGTCATGCGTTATCTGCTGGGTCTGTCTTTTTTGGCAATTGCTGCCTGGACGCTGAAGCCGGATGAAATGGATGATGGCGGCATCAATGAAAGCCGCTATGGCGTTTTCATGCTGACTTGCGTGACCTTCTTCCTGGCTGAAATTGGTGATAAAACACAATTGGCGACAGTGGCACTGGCAGCCAAATATTCTGACCTGACGATGGTCATCGCCGGCACTACTCTGGGCATGCTGATTGCTGATGTACCAGCAGTATTCCTGGGCAAGATAGCTGCACCGAATTTCCCTTTCAAATACGTGCGCTGGTGTGCTGCGGCAGTTTTTGCAGTGCTAGGCGTGCTGGTTTTACGGGGCATGGAACTTAAATTTTGAATTTCAATTTGACTAAGCCATGTTGACATGGCAAGACCATAGAATGATGATACAGACATGATTACGATTTACCACAATCCACGCTGCTCAAAATCCCGCGAAACCCTGGCACTGGTGCAGGCGCATGCGGATGAGAGCCAATTAGCCCTGCAAGTGATTGACTATCAAAAAGCGCCTTTGAATTTTGATGAACTACAAAAACTGCTGGCGGCCTTGGCCAATGGCGATGGCGATGGTGACGTGCAGGCCATGCTGCGCAATAATGAGTCTGAATATGCCAGCCTGAAACTGGCTAGTGCTGATACGGCAACGGCCTTGTCAGCCATCGCAGCTCACCCGCATTTATTGCAAAGACCGATAGTGACTTATCAAAATAAAGCGGCAATAGGACGTCCGCCGGAACACGTCCTCACCCTGTTCAAGAAAGCCTGAGCCGCCATGTCAGAATTTAAACTTGCCGCTGGCAGCCACGTCAAATTTGGTTGTATCTCCACCCAGTTGTATCCCATCCTGCGTCAGGGCCTGGCGGCAGACATGCCACGCCAGGGTTTTCAGGAAGAAGAAAACCTGCCCGCACACGGCATCATGGTGGGCGAACTGATGGCTTATTTTGCAGCTTGCGCAGCATTCTGCAAGGCCACCAGTAGTTTGCATCATGAACATCAGCAAGTGCTGGGAGAATTCGTGAATGCCCTGCAAAGCCAGCACGGTGAAAAACCACAAATGCCAGAACTGGAAAACATTTCCCTTGCTGCAGGCTTGCCTGTGATACTGGAAATCGAGCTGGGCGAAGACTGCGTACTAACAGCAGACACGCACTTTGTATCCGACAGCGAAGCAGAAAAAAGCTGGAAGCTGTGGCGCAGTGGTGCGCTCTTGCGTGAAGGTGGCATACCTGCAGCATGGATCAAGAAGTTTTACTTCCCGCGCCTGCTCGACTATCGCGATGTCAGCAGCTCACGCAGCCCGCGCTCACTGGAGCAGACTACTGATACTGCCTTGATGGTGGGTGGTCTCATGCAATCCTGGCACAAGGATACGCCAGCCGATTTATTGCATGCATTCCGCAAGCAGTATGGACGTATCAATTTCTCCCAGCACAGCAGTTTTGATGAAACTGCCCTGGAACGCTTCTTCAACCTGAATCCCATGCTGGACCCGGCAACGCGTCTGTTGAATCAAATGACGATCTGGCAAGACATTGATGCACTAGCCAAGAAACAGCAAATCCCTTTGGTCTGAAAAACCTGAAAAAAGCCGCCGTGAATATTCCACTGGCGGCATTTTTTTAATTGGATGGACTGCGCTTGACGAAAAATAGCGCCGCACCTATCGCCATCAATATACCGCCAAAAAAGCGGTTCTGGCTTTTTAGCCATTTGGGATCACGGAAGTAGCGTTGCATGGTCGATGCCGCAAATGCATAGCCGTGCATGACGACCAGATCAATCGCACACATGGTGACACCCAGTATCAATAACTGCGGCAACAGCGGCGTATCATGTGAAATAAATTGCGGCAGTACGGCCACCATGAAGATAATGCCCTTGGGATTAGTGGCATTCGTCAAAAAACCTGTCAAAAAGCGTTTGGACATGGCTGGCGCCTGAATATTAACGGTATTAGCGGCATTGGCAACACTCGCATCGTTTTCAGCAGCGACATCAATTTTGGCACGCCATTGACTGATACCCAGATAAATCAGGTAAAGCGCACCAACCGTCTTGACAACGCTGAACGCCATCTCTGAAGCCATCAGGATGGAACCAACACCTGCACCGGCAATAGCCAGTATCAACAACAAGCCAGCTTGCAGACCCATGATGGTACCGCTGGCTTTTTTGACACCATAATTCAAGCCATGTGACATCGACAGTACAGCGCCGGAGCCAGGAGAGACGGCGATGACGCAGGCCGCAAAGAAGAAAGTGAGCCAGGTAGTGAAATGCATAAGATACGTCCTGCTGAGATGATGACAGGACATTGTAACGCTAAGAATTTATCCTTGCAGTCCGTACAAGCACGTAGCACGCTTGATGTACATATTTAACCCCGCATCATGGCGGCCAGCAACTGACTCTTCAGGGTTTTGATGAGCGCCGTTTCATCTGGCGGTACACCCTCATCGGCATTCACTGAGCGGTCAGCATAAAACAGTCCCAGTGGTTTTTTCTGTATCACCAAAGGCAGGATGATGAAGCTGCGTGCATCTGGCAACAATTGCTTATGCCAGTCCGGCAGCAGGTTTTGTATCTTGGGAACGGAAGCATCAGAGATCATCAGGTCCACATTATTGCTCATCGCCAGATGGAATAAATTCTGGTCAGGCTTGCCGCTGAAGGCGAAGCCTCTTTGTCTTTCCAGATAATTTTCACCTATCGCCAGCCGGGCGACATAGCGCACGGTTTGCAGGTCGCGCAGGCAAACGGTGGCAAAGCGAAAGCCCATGCTGCTATACAGGGTTTCCAGCACCAGCAAGATCAGGTCATTCAGTTTGAAACTGTCAGATGCCAGCATTTGTGTGACATCCTGCACACCGGCCAACAAGAGATCGCGTGCCTGCTTGGGCTTACCGCTGGGGTGACGTTCATCACTCTGGATTTCGCCAGCCTCATAATTTTTCAGCAAAAGATCATTCGGCACACCATTGGTGGTGTTGGCGTCGGCTTCACCAATATGGATATCTCCCATGGCGATATCCATGCTCTTGGCCAATTGCCGGGTTTCGGTTTCTACCTTGACCAGCATCTCATCGAGTATGGCCTGATCAAAATCCAGTGCCTTGCCATATTTCAGCAGCAGGGGCTTGGCTTTTTCACTGAGATTGGCCCCGCCCGAACTCATGATGGTAGATGCCAGCGCATCACTGAAGCTGGCAACCTGGCGCAACCATTCAGCGCGGGTATTCACTTTCTTCAATTCACCGCCTGGCAAAGGAACCAGCGATTGCACGATGGTGTCAGGTATCTTCCACTCTTGCAGGGCCATTTCGCCAAAACGCTCATAACTGCAACCCAGCAGTGTAGAGGCAGCTTCCTGCGAAGTAGTCTGCCCGGTCTGCAGCATGGCTTGTATGCGGCTATACAAGGGGTGGTCGTAGGACGCCACCAAGATCTTGCCGACATTCTTGAACAGGGCTGCCACTGCTGCTTCTTCGCCATCCTGAAAGCGCCCACGCGCAGCCATTTCACGTCCTACTATACTGGCGCACAAGGCCTGCACCAGCTCACGCCTGACACTATTGGCATGGCTTTTATCCTTGAAACAATCGACCAGCAACATCGCCATGGCACTGGTTTTGATGCTGTTAAACCCCAGCAAGAATATCGCCCTGGAGATGGTAGTAACGGGCGCGCCTGAACTGGTGCGGTAATGGATGGTATTCGATAACCTCAGTATTTTTTGTGTCAGGGCGACATCGGCCAGCACAAAATGTGCAAGCTTGGCGACCGGGTCTTCACTCGATGAGGTAATTTCAACGACTTTGGTAATCGACACGCCCAAAGTCGGTAAATTACTTTCTTCATTGATTTGCTTGAGCAGGAGGTCACGCGCTGTCACCGGTGCGTGTTCGCCTAAATGAACAGAAGGTTGAATGGCCATGGTCTCCGCAACTACCTATTTTCTTGACAAACCATTCTGACGTCTGGTTATCTAATCTTTATATTTCAGAACTTACGCAAAATTGTCCCAGCAAGGCCATGCTTTAAAAAACCGCTCTTGCAAGGTCGGTTCGTTACGTCGGCAGACAATATATTGTCTGAAACCCCGACTCCACCGTAGCGACGAAGACAGTACTTTAGTACCGAATCTTGGTAAATGCGGGAGCTAACAACGCAGCTGGGGCGGTTTTGCGTAAGTCCTATATCTAATTTTTACTTGGCAACACGGGCAACATTGATGCCGTATTTTTTCTGTAATTCATCATACAAGCCACGTATCGCTTTCAGACGCGGATTCATGGGATCAAGGCGACGTGCCGACTCGATCAAACTGCGCGCCAGCTCGCCAGTAGCATGGTCCCAACCCATGTTTTCCAGGCATTTCAAGGCTGCCAGCGCGGCATTCAAGATCACTTGCGGATTATCTGGCGACTTGCGTGCAGCTGCAGCCATCAACTCTACCGAACCACGGAAATCACCTTGCTTGGCTTTTTGCACACCCAGGGCCACCAGGTCCATGACCTCTTTCTGGCTGCGTTGTGCCAACTCCTTGGCAAGATGCCCTTTACCAGCGCTTTCAAATACACCCATGGCCTTGCTCATGACTTGCTGGTTGCTGGCGTTTTTCATGACGTCGAGAATAATCTCGGAAGCATTGTCTTCCTGATTATTGTCAAGACAACTTTTTGCCAGCCCCAGCTTGGCTTCAGTAGAAAGACCTATATCTTCACGCGATGCGGCCACTGCATTGTCAAGCTCTTCGCCCAACCGGGAATCGCCCGTCTTGGCATGCACCATGGCTGCAGAAATTGCCCTGACGGCAGCAGTTTTCTTCATGCCTACCATGTTCTTTTCAAGATCGCGGATGACAGATTTGGCTTGTTCCGTATCCCCCTTCTTGACCAGGGCATCGACCAGGTTCATATGGTCTTCAGGGTCACGGAATTCAGAAAACTTGGCCTTGCTGACCACTTTTTTCAAGACATTTTCAGCTGTTTCTATATCTCCGGTTTCCAGGGCGATCTGGCCCAGCTTGCGCAAACGCCTGACGGCATGGGGTGAAACACTGACGGCCACATCCAGTACTTCTTTCGCTTCAGGCAATTGCCCGACGATTTCGTGGGTCTTTGCCAGCCAGTCATAGGCATCCATATACTTATTATTTTCAGACACCAGGTTTTTTAAAATATCTTCAGCTTCCTGGTATTTACCCTGCATGAACAGGGTCTTGGCCAGGCCCAGACGTGCCCAGGCCACGGCTTTTAATTCAAATAAATATTTATATAATTCTTCCGCCTCAGCCGCTTCACCCTGTATCACATGCAATTCAGCACGCAAACGCATGAAGTCTATGGCATATTTGGGATGATCGCGCTCACCATGATGGCAAGCCATGATGGCTTCCGGGATCAAGCCCTGCTCCATGAGGCTATGCACATCGACAAAGGCTTTGCGTTTTTCCAGCGCGCGGATGACGCGCTCAAGCAGCATGTCGGCGGTAAAGGGTTTGAGCAGGTAATCGGAAGGGGCAAGTTCAGCCGCGCTGACGACCTTGGCGTAAGAGCGCTCAGCCGTCACCATGATGAAGATGGTTGATAAAGGTGCCAGCTTGTGGTGGCGCATGTCTTCCAGCAGTTGCTGGCCATCCTGGCCCACACCCAGATCATATTCGCACAAGATCAGGTCAAATACCTTGGCTTGTATGGTGCGCACAGCCGTACCGGCAGAAAGCCCGTGTTCTATCTTGGTAATACCGCACAGATTGAGCATATTGTGCAAACTGACCCGCATACCCGCATGCGGTTCAACGAGCAATGCCCTGATGTCGCTGAGTTCGCTCATTTCAACCTTTAGCGTAATTTATTGTTGATCTCGCTGCAGTGCGTACCTGGCCGTCTCCTGGCCAGCCTGATTAAGGCTTTATGCTTGCTTAATGCTTACTTTGTGCTTACTTTATACATAAGCAGGCAATTTCATTATATTAAAGTGACGGCGCAATAATATGGAAACTTTACCCCCATATGACAACAATGTTGCAAGGCTTTAACATATTTAACGCATTTACTTGAATATCCTTGCCAACAGCAGGACAAATAAAGAGATCAGTATGGTGGAAGCAAACGGGAAAGAAAAATTACGGCCAAACAATTTGAAACGCACATCACCCGGCAAACGGCCTATGCCCAGCTTTTCCAGCCAGGGCAGCAAGCTGGAAAACACGACAACGACGACAAAGATGGTTAATACCCAGCGTAACAAAGCCTGCTCCTGTTTTTTTGCCGAATTACCACAAGGCAATTTATTACATTTCAAATTAAGCTGCGGGCCATCATAAGCGATGGCTGCGATCGAGGCGTAATAAATTTTCTGGCAATTCCATGCCATACCCCATCACCAGCACCTTGAACAACTCCCCCATTTCCGCTGGCGAAACCAGCTTTTGCAGGGCATTTGCCTTTGGCAAGTAGTCCATGACCTGCTCTGCCGAGGTACGCGCCAATACATCGGCGATGCCTGCCGCCGTCAAAAAACCTGCCTGGCTGGTGTAATTCAATAACTCCAACCCAGCTGCCAGGCCAGCCCTTGCCATGGCGGTAAAGTCAACATGGGCGGTGATGTCCTGTAAACCTGGCAGATAAAAGGGATCAGGATGGGCATGATGGCGGTAATGGCACATCAGGCTGCCTTGCTGGCGCTGCGGGTGATAATACTCGGCAGCAGGGAAACCATAATCTATCAGAATTGCCGCTGCTGGCTTGCCGCTGGCGAGCAACATGGCGGCCAGGCTGTGCATGAAGCCGGTAGCGATGGCATGGACTTCGGTCAGGTAACCAACTGGCAATTCATCTGCGTAAGGGATTTGCACAATCTTGTCAGGGCTGCAGGCCTGTGGCTGTTCGCGGAAAATCAGTCTTGAAGCATGATCGTCACTATCTTCATCAACCACAGCGACACCAACTTCACGCCATCCTTCTGCCGTCTTGATGACAAGATCGACAGGCATGGCATCAAGCACCTCATTCCCCAGTACAATGCCAGAAAAAGAGTCTGGCATTTTTTGCAACCATTGCACCTGTGGGTAGCCTTTCAACAATTCTTCCTGACGTGCACGCAGTTCGCCGGACAATTCCACGATAAAATAGCGCTCTATCGCGATTCCAGACAATTGACATTCCGACAAAAAATCCAGGGCAAGCTTGCCCGTGCCTGCGCCGAACTCCATGACTTCGGCAGCAGTTTGACTGAATAACTGATTTGCCAGCCTGGCCAAGGTAGCGCCAAATAGCGGCGACATTTCCGGTGCGGTTGTAAAATCACCGTCTTTGCCTAATTTTGTGGCACCACCGCTGTAATAACCAAGGTCAGGCGCATACAGCGCCAGTTCCATGTAGCGCGAAAACGGTATCCAGCCCTGATGTTGGTGGATGTCGTCGATAATCAGTTGTTGCAAAGCAGATGAAGCAGCCAGCGCATCATCGCCAGGCACAGGTAGAGATAATTTATGCATAGCCGCATTGTATTGAAAACGCAGTAATCCTTGTCAAGAATTTCCAAGAGAGACGTATGAGCAGCAACAAGTTATGAACAATAAGCACACAAACCGCACAGCACTGATCACCGGTGCCGCCAAACGCATAGGGCGGCATATCGCCCTGCATATGGCGCGGCATGGTTGGGATATTCTTGTCCATTATGGCAATTCGGCAGTGGAAGCGCAGACCCTGGTGACAGAAATCCAGGCGCTGGGCCGCCGCGCCCATGCCTTGCAGGCCGACCTGGCCAATGAAACAGCAACGCATGCCTTGTTGCCCGCAGCGATAGCTGCCATGGGCAAGATAGATTGCATCGTCAATAATGCCTCGCTGTTTGCAGAAGATGATGTACACAGCTTCAGCCAGGCCAGCCTCGACAGGCATATGCATGCCAACCTGGCGGCACCCATTATACTGGCGCAAGCACTGCATGCAGCAACAGCAGATGGCGAACAGACTTGTGTCATCAACCTGCTGGATCAAAAGCTGTACAACCTGAATCCCGATTTTTTGTCTTACACCCTGTCCAAGGCAGCGCTGCAATGTGCGACCACGACACTGGCGCAGGCACTGGCCCCTAAAGTACGCGTGGTCGGCGTTGCACCCGGCATCACCATGGAATCCGGCCATCAAAGCACGGCAGATTTCCAGCAGGCACACCAGGTCACGCCGCTGGGCAGATCCAGCACGCCTGAGGATATTGCCCGCACCGTCTGTTTTCTGGCGGACAGCCCTGCCATGACCGGCACCACCATCCTCGTCGATGGCGGCCAGCACCTTATTCCCTTGCAGCGCGATGTCATGTTCCTGGCGACTGCAAACCAATCTATTTCACCTTAATCCCGGGACCACCATGTTATCCATCCTGCACCACCCCCAGCTCTCAGACTGCCGCCGCCTGTTCTTGCGCAATTATGAAATCTCCATCAACATCGGCGTACATGAGTTCGAGAAAAAAGGCGAGCAACGCGTGCTCTTCAATGTGGACCTGTATATCCCGCTGGCGCTGTCTACGCCCAAGGATGACCAACTGGAAGAAGTCGTCGATTATGATTTCATGCGTTGCACGATAGCCGACCGTATTTCCAAGGGCCATGTACATCTGCAGGAAACCCTGTGTGATGATGTCGCAGCTATCATGCTGGCACATCCTAAAGTACGCGCAGTGCGCATCTCTACCATGAAGCCGGATGTCTATCCAGATTGCGAAGGCGTAGGCGTAGAAGTATTCAAGATCAAAACCGACATTTAAGCCCGAATTTACGCAAGAATTTAAAGCCATATCATGCAAGCTCTGAACGATACATTGATGGACACCCCGGTCGAAGTAAAAGCCACGGTCAAGTCACAGGAAAAAATCACCTACGAAAACAATAAGCTGCACAAGCGCTTATGCCGCCTGGTTGGCCAGGCGATAGGTGATTTCAATATGATAGAAGAAGGCGACAAGGTCATGGTTTGCCTGTCTGGCGGCAAGGACAGTTATGCCCTGCTGGATATATTGATGACCCTGCGAGAACGTGCACCCATCAATTTCGATATCGTCGCGGTCAATCTCGACCAGAAGCAGCCTAACTTCCCTGACCATATCCTGCCAGCCTATCTGGAAAAACTGGGCATACCCTACCATATAGAAAATCAGGATACCTATAGCATAGTCAAGCGCCTGATCCCCGAAGGCAAGACGACTTGCTCGCTGTGCTCACGCCTGCGCCGTGGTATTTTGTACCGCGTGGCCGATGAACTGGGTGCCACCAAGATTGCGCTCGGCCATCACCGCGACGACATCCTGGAAACTTTTTTCCTGAATATGTTCTTCGGTGGAAAACTCAAAGGCATGCCAGCCAAGCTGCAATCCGACGATGGCAAACACATCGTCATTCGCCCCCTGGCCTATGTCAAAGAGTCAGACACTGAACGCTATGCCGAAGTAAAAAACTTCCCCATCATCCCTTGCGATTTATGCGGCTCGCAAGAGAATTTGCAACGCAAGCAAATCAAGGGCCTGATGCGTGAATGGGACAAGAAATTCCCTGGCCGGGTCGACAATATTTTTGCATCCCTGTCCACCGTCGCACCTTCACATCTGATGGACAAGAACTTGTTCAACTTCACTGATTTGAAAGTCGATGGCGAGGCGAATCCGAATGGCGATATCGCTTTTGATGATGAACCTTGTGCGACACCGGCTGCGGGTGTGATTTCTTTGCATCTGGGGCAGGATTGAGAAAATAAAATTTATCACAAAAACTGAATAACATTACCTTGAGCGCCAGTGGAAAATATTTAACACTCCTTCCCACTGGTTCTTCGATGAAATGAGTCAGCATATTGTCATAGATTTTTATGCAGCCTCTTTCTATTGATTAACAGTAGATAGAACAACTTTTTCAAAATTAAAGCATAAGCAATAAAGCATTTGCGTTTGTTCGTTTAACTGTTATTCCTGAGTCTCGCTACCACATTGCCCAATAAATTCAAGCTTTACCGTTTTGCGGGATTTCGTCGGCATCATAAGAAATTCAAATCCTATTATGTACGATTTGGTCATTTCATCTTCTGCCATTTCATAGCGGTCACCAGATATCTTTTTAAATTTACGATGCAATGTCGACACGGGTAATCCTGGAGTACCACATATTTGTGTAAATTCCCTGCTGGATTCGGTATCTTTAGGCGTCTCCGCAATACAATCAAAAATCCTCAGTGCTGTATACTCATCTGGCCACATTTTTCCAGCTGCTAGTCTACTATCCACTTTCACGCAATGAGTAAGCACCTTACTACACTTCAATTTTTCTTTTTCAGGTCTATGTAGAAATTCAGCATCCTCTTCAGCTTCCAACTTCCATAGCCCCTTGTGCAAAGGTAACATCCCTTCCCAATAGTTTGTTTTTACGCCATCCAGGCCAGAGCAGGAATCTTCCCCTGTGGAATTCCAAAGTGCCAATTGCTTTATTGAAGTTTCGTGTCCTTGATCGGCAGCTTTTTTCCAGAGCAATTCGGCTTTTGCATAATCAAGCGGTACGCCATATCCCTGCGCATACAAAATACCAAGAAAATGCTGTCCGGCGGCATAACCTTTTTCTGCCGCCTGACCATACCAATACGCCGCTTTTTCAAAGTTCCTGGTCACTCCATCGCCATTATAATAAAGACTGCCGATAGTAAATTGTGACTCCTGATCACCTTGCCCTGCTGCTTTTTCATACCACATTGCTGCTTTTGTTTTGTCGGGTTTAAGTATGGTAGATTTCAAACCTGAATTTGGCGTATAAATTTTAGCTAACAGTTTTTGTGCGCGCAAATACCCCTGATTGGCCGATTTGAGTGTCCAATAGTCGGTTTTCTTTAAATCTCTTTTGACACCCTGCCCCAGAAAATACATACCAGCCAGGCACAATTGTGCATCAGGGTCGCCACTCTCCGCAGCTCGTCGAAACCAATGCACAGATTGCACATAATCTTTGATGACGCCATTTCCATCGCGATACATATATCCTAAATGAATCTGTGACACCGCAACACCTTGCTTTGCAGCCAAAGAAAACCAGTAAAAAGCCATTACAGGATCTTTGGCAACGCCATTCCCGTAAAGGTACATTTCGCCTATAACATTTTGCATTTCTGCATTACCTTGTCTGGCCAGAGGTAAAAAATTTTTGAAATGCTCCTCAAAAGTAAACTCAACCTTGGGAGCATCTTTTTTGCTGTCCTTAATATCCGGATTTTCGTCAGAAATGTAAGTCAAAGCAATCATTGCAGTATCACCATCCACCGTCACCATACTGTTTTTAAAGCGCTCCTTTAGATTAAAAACCAGACGGGTACTGCCAGTTACTTGCACAACATCTATGCTTCTCAGCCATTCAGAATCGACGGTTATTTCCTTTTGTCCAGTCGCATTGGACGTCTTTGAAAAATCAACAATTGCGCGATCAGGATTATTCAATGTAAACACAAAGGGAGCCTGCTTAATCCGGTTTTTCAGTTTTACACTGACGGAAGCTTTGGCTTTGTCTGGCACGACACTAACAGCAAGAATTTCATTTTCCTGAGCAAATACAGGATTGCTGCTTAACAGAAATGTCGATGCTAAAATGGCGAACCATACGTAGAAAAATTTAATGCTGATTTTTTTTAAAAAGCCTGTCATTTGACGTTATGCCTTAAGTAGCGGATATCTGATTTGATTATTTATATTTATACAGATAAGAACGTCAACTTGCAAAGATATAAAATTTTTTACGAACGATAACTTATAAAGTCTTCGCCTGCCATGGGTAAAATATCTCCAGGATTAAAAAAAATAATCTTGCAGCTTTGTGCAAGCACCGTCAGTTTCCTCCCAATGTAGTGCCGTACAAGCTGCCTTGTTGCTGCAGTTTCCAGCCCGAATTGGTATTCATCCGGCAGCCGACGCTTTCACAGCCAGTAGCGGTTTGGTTGAGATCATTTACAGGGACAATTCCTGAGCGAATTCTAAATATGTGCAGTTAAATCCATTGATGATAATGGCATCAGCACCAATCGGGACAGTAGCGGTATCTCTAACACTAAATTTTATATCGTGTTTGCCCCGGTTCTACAAGGGTATTTAAAATTCAAGCAATCTTGATACCTGATTTCCATACACCCAGCACTACAGGTATTCCCAGCACCACACGCACGCGTAAGAAGTCAGCGAGCAAGCCAACTGCAATCTCACCTCTGTCGTGCAAACCTATCATGCGCGCCGGATTACGCGTCACGGTCGCCACAGCCTTGGGCAAGCTGTAGCCTTCATTTTGCAACAGGAAAGCCGCATGCAAGAGACTGGCTGGTACATAGTCAGAAGACAGAACATCCAGCAAATCCAGCCTGGCCAGTTCTGCTGCCGACACATTGCCGGAATGTGAGCCACCGCGCACCATATTTGGTGCGCCCATGATGATGCCCAGGCCCTGTTCACGTGCAGCCCTGGCAGCAGCAACGGTGGTGGGAAATTCAGATATCGTCACGCCATCATCGACACCCTCGGCCACATGCTCTACCGTAGTATCATCATGCGTAGCCAATGGAACTGGCACGTCCAGTTCACGGCAACTGGCGACGATGGCGCGGCGGTTGGATGCAGCATAAGCCACTTGCCTGAGCAGCAAACGCTCCAGCATGGAATCGACTTTTTCTTCGCTCCAGCCGCGCTTGCCGGATACATAGACACGGTAATGCGTCAGGTCTGTCCACTGCCTTTGGCCGGGTGTATGGTCCATCAGGGAAACCAGTTTCAGGCGCTCGTCATGCAGATAAGGGGCGAACATGTCCAGCAAGCCTTCTTCTGCCAGTTCCAGGCGCATGTGCAGGAAGTGATCTGCCCGCAAGATGCCTGAGTCTGCGGCCATGCGCAAACCTTGGGTGCATGATTCGAGACTGTCATTGCGCAGGCTGTCTGAATCGATATCACCGACTGAAATCGCATCAAGCACAGTCGTGATGCCGGATGCAGCGATCTGGGCATCATGCGCCAAAATAGCAGGCAGCGTGGGCCAGACTACCTTGGGGCGTGGCATCAGGTGTTTTTCGAGATTATCGGTATGCAGCTCTACCATGCCGGGCAAGAGATAATCACCTTGCCAGTCATCTGTGCCTGTGACACTGGAAGCACGCGCTGCTTCAGTCAAATCAGCTATCCTGCCCTGCTCTACCAGCATGGAACCGCTGATGACGTCATCGGCCACGACAATTTTTGCGTTTTCTATTCTGTTCATCATGCTGCCACCAAAGAGACTGCTGCGGGAATGGAGAAAATCCTGGTTGCCAGTGCCTGGCGCACCGCTTCATCATGGAAAATGCCGACGACAGCAGCACCGCGTTCACGCGCAGCATTGATCATGTCGATGACGGTGGCGCGATTGGCTTCATCCAGTGAGGCAGTAGGTTCATCGAGCAAGAGTATGGGGTAATCGCAAATCATGGTGCGGGCAATATTCACGCGCTGTTGTTCGCCACCAGAAAAAGTCGCAGGCGGGATTTGCCACAGGCGCTTGGGTATGCGCAGGCGTGACAATAATTCTTCTGCCTGTTCATAAGCAGCCTGCTTTTCCACGCCGCGCATGAGCAAGGGCTCTGCCACCAGATCCAGTGTACTGATACGTGGTATCACGCGCAGGAACTGGGTCACGAAACCCAGGGTACTATGCCTGACTGCCAGCACCTGCTGTGCAGGTGCGGATTGCACATCTACCCATTCACCATCATCCGCATCACCCTTGTGCCAGATATTTACGCTGCCACTGCTGGCACGGTAATTGGCATACAGGCAGCGCAGCAGGGTGCTCTTGCCTGCACCCGATGGGGCATGGATGACTACGCATTCACCGGCATCTACCTGCATGTCTATTTTGGACAGGATGGACATTTCCTGCCCGCCTTGGAGATGCAGGGTAAAGTCCTTGGACAGAGCTTCAACTACGATACGTTTCAACATGTGTTCCTCAAGCCTGCAAGACAGATGACACCAGCAACTGGGTATAGGGATGTTGCGGATCATCGAGTACCTGATCAGTCAAACCCTCTTCGACTACCTGCCCCTGGCGCATGACCATGAGACGGTGAGCCAACAAACGCGCCACCGCCAGATCATGGGTGACGATAACGGCAGCCACCTGCAATTGCGACACCAGTTGGCGCAATAAATCCAGCAGACGCGCCTGGACAGAAACATCAAGGCTGGCCGTAGGTTCATCCATGAAAATCAGGCGCGGTTTGGTCACCAGGTTACGGGCGATCTGCAAGCGTTGTTGCATGCCGCCCGAGAAATCACGCGGCAAATCATCAATGCGCGCCGCATCAATTTCCACCCTGTGTAACCAGTCCTGCGCCTCGGCACGTATCTGGCCATAATGGCGGGCACCTACTGCCATCAGGCGTTCACCGACATTGGCACCGGCAGAGACTTCTACCCGCAGACCATCTCTGGCACTTTGGTGGACAAAGCCCCAGTCCGTGCGTGCCAACAAACGACGACGTGCTTCGCTGATGGTGAACAACTCGACCATGCCTTCGTCACGGGTATTGAACAAGACTTCGCCCTGCTCTGGCTGCAACTGCCCTGCGAGGCAATTCAACAGCGTGGATTTGCCGGAGCCGGATTCACCGACTATGCCCAGCACTTCACCCGGATACAGGCTAAGGTTGACTTGTTCGCAAGCCGTCTTGCCACCGTAGAATTTACTGACATTGCGTGCCTGCAGCAGGGGCTCGTTGTTATCCAAATTTTTTTCAATATTCATCTTGCTCATGCCTGTTCTTCCCTGCGGCTGCGGCAATAATCAGTATCGCTGCAAACAAACATGCGTGAACCCTGATCATCCACGATGACTTCGTCGAGGAAGCTGTCATTCGCATCGCACATGGCGCAGCGGTGATCCCAGCGTTCGATCTCAAATGGATAATCTTCAAAATCCAGGCTCTTCACAGGCGTATAAGGCGGTACGGCATAGATGCGTTTTTCACGTCCGGCACCAAATAATTGCAATGCTGGATTTTTATCCATCTTGGGATTATCAAACTTGGGTATCGGTGAAGGGCGCATCAGGTAGCGCTCGTTGACGATGACAGGATAATCATAAGCAGTTTCTATCTTGCCCAACCTGGCAATATCTTCATACAGCTTTACGCTCATGAGGCCATAGTCAGCCATCGCATGGTATTTGCGGGTCTCAGTCTCACTGGGTTCCAGCCAGCGCAGGGGTTCAGGGATAGGCACCTGATACACCATGATCTGCCCTTCAGCCAAAGGGGTTTCCGGGATACGGTGGCGGGTTTGTATGACAGTCGCCGCCGTGGTTTTTTCCGTCGTTGCCACACCCGTTGTACGACGGAAGAAGCGACGTATATTGACTGCATTGGTGGTATCGTCAGACCCCTGGTCTATGACTTTCAAGACATCATCCTGGCCTATGATGGCGGCAGTGACCTGTATGCCACCTGTGCCCCAACCATAAGGCAAGGGCATTTCACGCCCGCCGAATGGTACCTGGTAACCGGGTATGGCAACTGCCTTCAGGATGGCGCGCCTGATCATGCGCTTGGTTTGCTCATCGAGATAGGCAAAGTTATAGCCAGCTTCAGGCTCAGTCCTGACAGGCGCGGCTTGGGCTTGGGCTTGGGCTTGGGCTTGGGCTTGCTCTGGGGTCTCTTGATATTCCTGAGTTTCCATGGTGTCCATCTCCATCATCATGCTGCCTTCTTGCCGGATTTTTCAGAGGCTTGCTCATCTGCTGCTTCAGGCTTGTCAGCTTCAGCAACCTTGGCATCAATGGCGGCACGTATGCCACGCAAGAGACTGAGTTCAGCCTGGAAATCCACATAATGCGGCAGCTTGAGATGTTGCAAAAAACCGGATGCTTCTACATTGTCGGCATGGTAGAGCACGAATTCTTCCATCTGTGCCGGTGCCGTGATTTCTTCTTTCAGCTCACTGGCGCGCAAGGCGCGATCTACGACACCCATTGCCATGGTCTTGCGTTCGCAATGACCAAAGCCCAGGCCATAACCGCGCGTGAACTTGGGTGCTTCGTTTTGAGAACCGACGAACTGGTTCACCATCTGGCATTCGGTGATGTCGATTTCACCGATGTCTATGGCAAAACCCAGTTCTTCAGGCACGACTTGCACACTGACCTTGCCATGACGTATCTCACCTGCGAAAGGATGGTTGCGGGCATAACCACGTTGGGTGGAATAGGCCAATGCCAGCAGGAAGCCTTCGTCACCACGTGCCAGGCTTTGCAGGCGCAGGGCGCGACTGGCAGGGAATTGCAAAGGCTCACGCGTCAGGTCAAAAGGTTCGGGGTCACCTTCAGGTATCAGTTCAGGCTCGATCAAGCCTTCTGCATTCAGGAAATCGAGTACACGCGGGCAAGCTTCTGCTGTTATGTTTTCCTGAGCTACAGGTTCAGACCCACCACTACTCATGGCTTCTGCCGCCAGAGAAAAATCCAGCAGACGCTGGGTATAGTCATAGGTCGCCCCCAATACCTGGCCGCCCGGCACATCCTTGAAGGTTGCCGAGATGCGTCTTTGTATCAGCATATTGGCGGTATCCAAAGGCACAGTCGCCATCAGGCGTGGCAAGGTTGTGCGGTAGGCGCGCAGCAGGAAGATGGCTTCTATCAAATCACCACTTGCTTGCTTGATGGAGAGTGCTGCCAGGTCTTTGTCATAAAGCGAAGCCTCACCCATGACGCGGGCCACGGCCAGCGACATTTGCTCGCGTATCTGGGCGATGCTGAGTTCTGGCACAGTAGTATCGCCACGTCGCATTTTCGCCAGTGCTTCATATGACTGGGCAATGGCTTTTTCACCGCCTTTGACGGCTACGTACATGGTAATTCCTCAGACTGCACTGCCGCTATCTTGCTGGTGCGCGGCAAACCCAGCACTGCGTCGCCACTGCAAAAAATCACATCCACACCTTGCGGGAAGGCGGCGTGATTGGCTTGCCATTTGCTGACAAAGTCTGCAGGCAAACCACTGATACGTATGCTGCGTTTATCCTTGATGCCAGGGCCTGTTAGCTGGTATTCAGTGCCATTAAAAAAATCATCCACTTGTATCAGCAAGGTCGCAGATTTGTCAGGATAAGTCATGCTACCCTGGGCAAAGCCCTGTAAATCCAGTTGCTGTAATGAGCTACCCAGCACTGCAAAATTTGCTGAGGATTTTTCATGTACCAGCGGTAGTCCGCAATGGAAACGCAGATAAGTGCGCACGGCATCAATATCCAGTTCATCTGCCAGCCAGGCTGTGGTTTCATAATCCATCAGGGCCAGGCAAGCTGCGGCTGTCGCCATATGCAAAGGTGCAGGTGCTTGCAGGTTCACCTTGAGACGCTGGATAGTGCCAGGCTCGGACAAGGCTTTTAGCAAACTGCGGAAAACTGTTTGCGCATCATGCACGGTGTCTTCCCATGCGGGCAAAAGTTGCTGCATGGATGACGCAGTTTTCTCACTGGTATCCGGTGAATATGTCATGCATCTTCTCCTCTGACCATGGTCATGAATTCCACCCTGGTGGCTAGGGCTTCAGCCTGCAATTGTTGGCGCTTCTGTTGCAACAATAATTCCAGTGGCTTGATGATATTTTCTTCGACCACAGACCTGTGCTCACCTTGCATCAGCGCATCAAAAATTGCCGCCCATTCTGCATGACGCTGGTCACGACCAGCCACATAGGCCACGCCAGTTTCTCCCGTCGCCAGACGCAAGGCGCAGCGCGTGACTGACATTTCACCCAGATTGAACTGGCTGCCACTGCCACCGGTTCTGGCACGCACCATGGCCAGGCCAGTCTCGGGTTTTCTTAACCATAAATAGGAAGGTAGCTCGCCGAATTGGCGCACACTGGCAGCCAATTCTGGTGCAGGCGCCTTCGCCAGTATGGACATCCAGCGGGCACGCTCTTGCTGGGCAGAGTTGGGGGTTTGGTCAGCATTCATAGTCCCACATTACAGCAGGCTTAGATGAAGCCTTGATGACATCTGGTCTGGAATTTTCTTGTCAATTTCCAGTCATATTTCAGGTTTATGATTTGTCATCGCGACCAAGGGGATCAGGATGGAAACGCATATCGCAATACAGGGCGGCAGGTATTTGCAACAAGACCAGAATGGCCACGCTGGCTGGTCTGAAGACAGCATATATCTGCATGACTTGAACATTACTGCCATTGGCAATAAGAGTTCACAGCATGGTGGCAAGCAACAGTTTTTTGATGCCACAGGTTTGCTGATACTGCCCGGTCTGGTCGATATTCATGGCGATGCTTTTGAGCGCCAGTTACAGCCACGTCCAGCCACCAGCTTTGCCTACGATATTGCCTTTGCAGATACCGACAGACAACTGATCAGCAATGGCATTACTACCGCCTGCCATGGTCTGACCTTCTCCTGGGAAGGCGGTTTGCGTGGGCGTGAAGCAGCACTGGCAACACTAGAGCAAGTAGCGGCACAAAAATCCCATGTGCATGCAGATCACCTGATACATCTGCGTTTTGAAAACCACCATCTGGATGGTGTGAATGATGCATTGAACTGGATAGAATCTGGCCTGATTGCCTTTTTTGCCTTCAATGAACACCTCCCTTCCATCCTGAAAAAAAGTGCGTCTCCAGAAAAGCTGGTTGCCTATGCTGAACGTGCGCGTTGCGATGTTGCCGGTTTTCTGGAACGTCTGCACAAAGCGCAGTCGCGTTCACCCAAAGTTACACAGGCAATAAGCCAACTGGCTGCAGCTTGCCGCCAGCGTGGTATCGCCATGGCATCGCATGATGATGAAACCCGTATGGACAGGGAGCGCTTCCAGGAACTGGGCGTTGATGTCAGTGAATTCCCCAAGACGGAAGAAGCCTTGCAGGCCGCCAAGGCATTAGGCAACCATGTCGTCATGGGTGCACCAAATGTCTTGCTCGGTGGCAGCCATTGCGGTGGACTTTCAGCCAGCGATGCAGTGCGGCGCGGACTGTGTGACACGCTGGCATCTGACTATTACTACCCGGCCTTGCTGCATGCGCCTTTCCGTCTGGAACAGGAAGATGTCTGCAGCCTGGCACAGGCCTGGCAACTGGTGTCGCTGAATCCTGCCCGCGTACTGGGCTTGCATGACAGGGGCAATATCGCTGCTGGTCAGCGTGCCGACATTCTCATGATAGAGAAACAGGCCGATGGCAGCCCACGCCTGATTGCCACCATCGCCGCTGGCAAGCTGGTATTTTGCGCCGAGCCGCAACGACTGCAATATCAGCAAACCCTGGAACTGGCAGCCTGATGCGCTATGCTCTCTACTTTTCCCCGGCACCGGACAGCCCATGGTGGCAAGCCGGTGCCAGCTGGCTGGGGCGCGACCCCATGCACGCCGGGAAAATACCGCAAGCACATATCAATGGCGTGCCAGATATTTTGCTTAGCCAGCTCACCAGTGAAGCCAGGCGCTATGGTTTTCATGCGACGCTGAAAGCCCCGTTCAACTTACTCGAAGGCTTCCAGGAAGCAGACCTGATACAGATGGCCAGTGCCTTTGCCAAAGTGCAGCCTGTCATCAGCATCAGGGAAGTGCAGGTGCGCATGATGGGCAACTTCCTGGCATTGCGCCCGCATGGCGATGAAGCCGAGATCAATGCCCTGGCCATGCGCAGCGTCAGTTATTTTGACTTGTTGCGCCGCGCCCCTGATGCGACCTACCTGGCCAAGCGCCGTCATGCTGGTCTCAGTGCCAGGCAGGAAGCGCTATTGCAGCAATGGGGTTATCCCTACACTGAAGAAGAATATCGCTTCCACCTGACACTCAGCGATGATTTGCTGGAGGTGGATGCCGATGCACAATATGCCTTGCGCAAGGCAGCAGAACAGCAGTTCTCACGCCTGCTGGACAATACTCCACTAGATATTGATGCGCTGACGATATTCCGTGAAGAACGGCCCGGTGCGCCTTTGAACTTCTGGATGCGTTTCCCGTTCCAGGCCAGGGTGCAACAAAAATCCCTGCCTGCGGCTGGCCGCCTGTATTTTGTCGTTGGCCCCTCAGGCGCGGGCAAGGATACCCTGCTGCACTGGGTCAAAGAGAACCTGCCCGTCAATGCGGCACTGGAGTTTGCGCAACGGGCTATCACCCGTCCTGCCCACGACAGTGAAGCGCATGAAGTCTTGAATCAGGAAGCCTACTGGCAAGCCGCTGCCGCCGGTCACTTTTGCATGCAGTGGCAAGCCAATGGCCTGTGCTATGGGATACGCAGGAATATCGAGGCCAAGCTCAAATGCGGTCAGGATGTCATCGTCAATGGGTCACGTGAATACCTGCCTCAACTGCGCCAGCTATTCCCCGATGCGCGCATCATCTGGATCATGGCTGATCCCGAACAAATCAGACAGCGCATGGAAAAACGCCAGCGTGAGTCTGGTGCGGCCTTGTTGAACCGTCTTGACCGGGGTTTGAAATTTACCGTTCCTGATGACCAGGATATTATCTGCATAGACAATAGCGGGCCTATACATGTGGCGGGTCAAAAGCTGTTAAAGATATTTGCTAAAGAGTAGAATTGGTACTGCATCGTGTGCAGCCATCTGTGTTGCACATTCTATGCCGCACATTACTGCTTTACACAGTTTCAGCCTGGGCAAATTCCAGACTTAGTTTCTCCATCATCACGACAAAGACTTGCAAATCCACAGTCTTGGCACCGACCACTTTTGCCGTGTCATCCCACTGACGCAGTCTGACTGCATCTTCGGCATAGGCCTGATCTATGAATTCAGTCGCTTGCGTCACTGAAAATGGGCCACCCTGCCAGATCAGGCTGCGTTGCGATGCATGGGACAAGCCTGACCAGTATAGGGGATCTGCAGCACACAGGTAGCGCTTGGCATCGACATGCATGCGTATCGGTTCGGTCACATCCCTGTCAAACAACTCCGCCAGCAACAAGGCTGCCAACTCGCCATGCGGGAAAGTCTCATCGGTTTCATCGTCAGCCATATGCGCCAGGTCATGCAAGAGCGCAGCAATGACCAGGGCATCGCTTGCGCCTTCTTCCATGGCCAGACTGGCACATTGCAGGGCATGCTCGAGCTGGGTGATGGCTTCACCGCCATACAAACCACCGGCGCGGTTTTGCAGCCAGTCTATGACTTGCGGGAGATTGATCCCCTGAACGATTTGGTGTTTTTTCGCTTGCATATCAGACATATCAAATAAAAACTTTTCTGAGGCGGGAAGAAATCACATCTATCATGCTGACCGTCAGCACGATCATCAACAATACGGCACAGGTTTGTGCATACTGGAAGGCACGTATGACTTCCCACAAGATCACGCCTATGCCACCGGCACCGACCATGCCAACGACTGTGGCAGATCGTACATTTGATTCAAAGCGATACAGGGCGAATGACACCCACAATGGCATGACTTGCGGCAAGACGCCATAGACTATCTCTTCCAAAGCATGGGCTCCGGTGGCACGTATGCCTTCTACTGGTTGCGGGTCTATCGCTTCTACCGCTTCAGAAAACAGCTTGGACAAGATACCCGTGGTATGCACAAACAAGGCCAGCACACCGGCAAAAGGCCCAAGACCAACCGCTACCACAAACAGCATGGCAAACACCATTTCATTGATGGCGCGCGCAGCATCCATCAGGCGACGTACAGGCTGGCTGACCCAGGCTGGTGCAATATTCGACGAACTCAACAAACCCAGAGGGATGGAACAGACTACGGCCAGGGCAGTTCCCCAGGCGGCAATCTGTAAAGTCACCAACAGCTCTTGCAAATAGATGCGCCATTCATGAAAGTCTGGCGGAAAAAAGCTGGCAGCATAGGTCAGCATATTGCCGCTGTCGCGCAGTAATTCCAGAGGGCGCATGTCAGCGCCCTGCCAGGACATGGCAAGTATGGCCAGGACTATGCCCCAGACCAATAATTTGCCGGTATCACGCTTGGGTGCTTCCGGTAAATTCATGACGACTTGCGGGCGGGCTGTTGGTGTGCTGTTCATGCTATCAAGACTTGGCGATGTCGTTCAGTTTGCGGTTGATGTCGTCGAGCTTGGCTTTCTTTTCATCTGCATTCAGGGCGACGTCTGCTTCTATCTTGACTTTTTCCTTGAACAATTCAAGCTGGCGTACAGGTTTCAATTGGGCATTGCTGGAATCCTGGAAGCCACCCAAAGTCAGCTTGGCCAGTTGTGCTTTTTCACGCGCTGCATCAGGGCCAGTCTTGCCATAGTTGACGAAGAAATCTTTGATCCTGGTTTTCATATCGGCTGGCAAGTCCTTGCGCCATACCAGGGGATCCGCAGCGATCAAAGGTGATTTCCAAACCTGGCGCAATTGGCTGGCTGTTTCTGGCTGGCGTGCCTTGATACGATCCAGCGTATCAGAACTGTGCACAGCGGCATCTACCTGTTTGTTGGCAACCGCCAGAATATTGGTTTCATGATTGGCACCACGCACAGTCTTGAAAGCTGTCTTGGGATTCACATTATTTTGTGCGAAGACATAATAGCTGGGCACCAGGAAGCCGGAAGTGGAGTTGGGGTCACCTATGCCGAAATTCATATTCTTGGCATTTTTCAAGACATCTTCCATGGTTTGATAGGAGCTGTCCTTGTGCACGCTGATCATACTGTAATAACCCAGAGTACCATCAGCATTTACCATCTGCGCAAACACTTCAGAGTTGGCACGATCGACGGCCTCAATAGCCGACTTATTACCCAGCCAGGCGAACTGCACTTTATTGAAACGCATGCCTTCGATGACGCCAGCATAGTCAGAGGCAAAAAAGGCCGTGACCTTGATGCCGAGCTTCTTGCTCATGTCATCCAGCACTGGCTGCCAGTCCTGTTTCAGGTTTTGTGAAGATTCGGTAGAGATGAGGCCAAAGTTCAAAGTCTTGACTGCATCTTCTGCCATGACAGCATTAGCAGTTGCGGCCATCACCAGGCCCAGGGTCAGACTGCGCACGAATTGACGAAACATGGAAATACTCCTGAAGAGAAAAAAACTCAGGCGGCAGCCGCGAGAGTGGGTAAAGAGAGTGAGTCGACGAGAGGTGTAGCAGTTGCCGTGTTGACTGATACAGGATTGAGCAATTCTTCTGCCTCTGCACCATACAGGTCGCGCAACATGGCTACTGTCAGTTCGCTGGAAGGGCCGTCATACACGACACGACCACGCGAGAGCGCAACAGTGCGCGGGCAAAAACGAAAAGCCACATCGACCTGGTGCAAAGAGACAACAACGGTAGTACCGTCCTGACGATTCAGGTCAGCAAGAGTCTGCATGACACGACGGGCAGACTCAGGGTCCAGCGAGGCGATCGGTTCATCTGCAAGGATTACCTTGGCTTGTTGCACGATGGTGCGGGCAATCGCTGCACGCTGTTGCTGGCCGCCAGACAAGGCTGAAGCACGTTTATAAGCATGTTCAGCAATACCCACACGCGCCAGCGCAGCCAGGCCCAGGGCTTTTTCTTCTTTGGTAAAAATGCGGAAACAGCTACGCCACAGCGGGATGCGGGCGATGCCACCAGTGAGAACATTGGTCAGCACAGGTAAACGCCCGACCAGATTGAATTGCTGGAAAACAAAACCGATTTGCGAGCGCAGATGACGTATCTGCTTGCCAACCACACCATTCGCCTGCAAAACCTGCTCGCCGAGGCGAATATCATTCTTGTCGGCATTGGCCGTGATCAGGCCAGAGATATGGCGCAATAAAGTTGATTTGCCAGAACCGGATGCACCGATGAGCGCGACCATCTCACCAGGCTTGAAAGTCAGCGCAATATTATCCAGCGCCTGATAGCCGCCTTTAAAGGTTTTGGAAATCCCATTGATTTCTATCTTCATCGCATTTACCCCGCCTGGACAATTGAGCTAATCCACGGGAGTATTGGACAAGAATATGTCAGGCGTATGAAGGTTTGATTACAGCACGATGAAACGACGACAGGGTCTACGAAAAAATGCACCAGCTGCGTTGCGGCTCCAGTAGTTAGTAAAATTCGGTACTAAAGTACTGTCTTCGTCGCCGCGGTGTAGTTGGGGTTTCAGACAACATGCTGTCTGCCAACGCAACGAACCTCCCTAGCAAGGGAGGTTTCCTGAAGCATTAGCCTTGCTGGGACAATTTTTCGTAAGCCCCTAAAAAAAACAGCGGATTTGCCGTCAGACAAATCCGCTGTTTTCATCTATTGTAGCCGGGCAAGATATTACTGATCAGGCTAGACTTTGCGGCCATCCAGGCTCCAGCCACCACTGCCATGTATCAGGACATACAGCAGCCCCCCTGCCATCGAGATATTCTTCATGAAATGTATCATCTGGTTTTGCGCCACATCTGCTGGTACGCCCCAGAAATTATGGAAGATGAAAGCCGCTGCCAGCGTGAACAAGATCATTGCCGCCGCTGCCCAGCGGGCACGCCAGCCAACGATGACCATGAGGCCACCACCCAACTCCACCACGATGGCGGCAATTGCACCTAAGGCGGGCAAGGGCAAGCCCTTGCTGGCGATATAACCTACGGTTTGTTCAAAGCCGGATATCTTGCTGGCACCGGATGCCACGAAGATCAGGGCGATCAGGACGCGGGCAATGAAGGAACCGAAGACGGGTCCTATGGTTTCTGTTTGTTTCATTTTGTTTTCCTTACATGTAGATTTTGATTATCGGTAGTGAGAGCCTGGCTTCGTAGGTTGGGCTACGGTTTACCAGCCCAACACTGGGCGTTTAATAAACGTATACGTTACTTCGAGGCCGAGTGTTGGGCTGATGAAACGTAGCCCAACCTACGATCTGCAAATTCCGCCAGCTTCAAGGGGTGCTATTTACGGTAATCTCCATCAAATATCACTCACCAACTTACCCTCACGAAAATCACTAATCGCTTTAAAAATTTCCGCCTGACTATTCATCACAAACGGCCCATACTGAACAATCGTTTCACCCAGGGGCTGACCGGCAATCAACAACAAGCGGCTATCGACCTTCGCATCAATCACCACCCCATCCGCATCCGGCGATTTTTTCAATATCGCCATGCGTTGCACTGGCACCTCACGCTCGCCTATCTGCACTTCGCCTTCATAGACATACACAAAGGCATTGAAACTGGCAGGCAGGCTGTGGGTAAAGCTGCTACCGGCGGGCATGTGTATATCCAGATACAGCGGCTGGGTCACTTCACGCTGCACGGCACCTGCCACACCATGGCTGCCACCAGCGATGATGCGTACCTTGACACCGGCTGCGGTCAGCACTTCAGGGATGGTGTCGCTCTGGATATCCCGGTACCAGGGAGCGATCATCTTGTCTTTCGCTGGCAGGTTCAGCCATAACTGGAAGCCTGCCATGCGGCCTTCTTCCTGTTCCGGCATTTCCGAGTGAATCACGCCACGACCTGCGGTCATCCATTGCACACCGCCGTTTTGCAGCAAGCCTTCATTACCGGCGCTGTCGCGGTGACGCATGCGCCCGGCCAGCATATAAGTAACCGTTTCAAAACCACGGTGCGGATGGCTGGGAAAACCGGCGATGTAGTCACCTGCCTCATCACTGCCGAACGCATCCAGCATGAGGAAGGGGTCCAGCCGGTATTGCAGTGGCTGCGTCAATACCCGTGTCAGCTTGACACCGGCACCATCTGAAGTAGGCTGTCCGGCGACCAGTTGCTCCACCACGCGTGAATTTGTTACGTTTTCCGCTTGTTGAACTGCTGTATTGCTTGCAACTACATCTGTCGTTTCCATGATCCATCGTCCTCGTAATTAGCCCGTCAATGTTTTTGATTAAGCAGGCAGTAAATCATTAATTTGCTGGTGTGCTGAAGCCAGAGATGCTTTTTCTGCATCCGGGCCCATGGCCAGACCTTCTGCATAGACAAACTCTACATCGGTCATGCCCAGGAAGCCAAAGAAGGTTTTCAGGTAAGGCATTTGTGTGTCGTTTGGCGTATTGCGATACAGGCCACCACGTGTCAGTACCACATACACTTTCTTGCCAGTCAACAGACCTTCAGGGCCATTGGCGGTATAACGGAAAGTCACCTGAGCGCGGGAAATCGCATCTATCCAGTTTTTCAATTGGGCCGAAATACCAAAGTTATACATCGGTGCACCCAGCACGACTACATCTGCGGACTGAATTTCTGCAATCAATGCATCATCCAGGGCAACGCGGGCTTGCTGTTCTGCAGTGCGCTGGTCGGCTGGTGTGAACAGGGCTTGCAGTGCTGTTTCATCAAGTATGGGGTGAGGATTACTACCCAGGTCACGTACATTCACAGTGGCGCCAGAGGAGCTTTCCAATAAAGCCTCAACCAGGCTGTTTGCCAGTTGAGTGGAATGAGAGGCTTGGGCACGGGCGCTGGAGTTGATTTGCAGGATGTTCATTTTGTGTTCCTTTCAGATAAAGAGTTGATGGACGTACTTTAATCGTTCCAAAAATATTCCGGAAGGCGTTAAAATGGATATCATTGTTCCAAAAATAGGAAAATAGGAAAATAGGAAAATAGGAAAATAGGGTGGAGAATAGACCATGACACTGGAAGCCAATGACCTTTTGCTATTTGCCCGCGTGGTTGAAGAAGGTAGCTTCAGCAAGGCGGCAGAGAGGCTGGGCGTACCCAAGTCGACCTTGTCACGCCGTATATCTGCCCTTGAAGCTCAACTCGGTGAACGCCTGATCTTGCGCACTACCCGCAAGCTGACGGTGACTGACCTTGGGCAAAATGTTTTGCTACACGCACAACATGTGCAGGAAGAAGTAGATGCCACGCTAGCGCTGACCCAGCACAGGCAGGCGGAGCCGAATGGCAGGCTGAAGGTATCGATGCCTGGTGATTTTGCCAATCATCAAATGGGGGAGTTGTTGTCGGACTTCATCAGCAAATACCCTTCCGTGAACCTGGAGCTGGATTTGTCACCACGCAGGGTGGATTTGATAGGAGAGAATTTTGATGTCGCCATCCGTGTCGGCGACTTGCCGGATGATGCTTCACTCGCTGCGCGGGGATTGGTGCGCTTCAGTATAGGCCTGTATGCCTCGCCCGCTTATTTGAAATTGCATGGCGCACCCGCCGAACCAGAGGCCTTGATGGAGCATGATTGCCTGCGCCTGACTGCCCGCAATGGCGAACCCTCAATCTGGCGTATGGAAAAAGATGGCGCGGTCTGGGAAGGCATACCACCAGGTCGGGCCAGTGCCAACTCGCCGGAATTGCTGACGCGCCTGGCAGTGCGTGGCAAAGGCATCACCATGCTGGCGGACCACTTTGCCGGTCAGCATGTACACAAGGGTGAACTTGTGCCCTTGCTAGAAGACTGGAAACTGCCTGAAGTCACTGTCTGGGCGGTATTTCCTGGCCGTCGCCTGATGCCTGCACGCACACGGGTTTTCCTGGATGCCTTGCAGGCTGAATTCTCAGGCCCGCGCTGTCAGAAGGTGCAGGAAGAAGTGAATGCCTGCAAGACAGAACGCAAAAGCATCAAGTCTTTTTGAATAGGACTTGCGCAAAACCGCCCCAGCTACGTTGTCAGCTCCTAGCCGTACTAAAGTACTGTCTTCGTCGCTACGGAGCAGTCGGGGTTTCAGGCAGCATGCTGCCTGCCGACGTAACGAATCTCCCTTGCAAGGGAGATTTCCCAAGCAAGGCCTTGCTGGGACAATTTTGCGCAAGTCCTATTGAGTATCTTTTTTCATGGCGCTTGCTTCAAGTTTCTGTGCTGACCTTGTCCCAGTCATTTTCTTCTTCATACTGACAGAGCCAGTTGGCAGCCTGATGCCATTCACGCACTGCATCTGCATTCAAATTACCCGGTGCATCGCGCCCGGTAATATGCGCATGACGAACCGCCCAGTGCAGGCGGTACAATAAATCCGACCAATCCAGCACCTGTCCCTTGCGACGCGGCTTCAAGGCTGCCTGTAAACGCGCGGGCGCTTCCATCGCATGTGGGAAGAATTTAAGGATTTTCTTGAGGTTAGCTGCTTGCGTAGGAACCGCCAGCTTGTCTGTCAAACCCGCTGCCCAGGCCAGGAAATACAGGGACTCCTGTCTCTGTACAAATTGTGTACGCAATTCTTCAGTGATGTCATCTGCAAACAAAAATGCCTGCTCCTGTGTCGACAAACAAGGCTTCAGACCATGCGTTTCCAGATAAGAGCGATAGTGTGCAACGTCGCCACCAGCCGCTACCGCAGTCACCGCCCACAAGGCCAGCATGCGCTGCATCAGCTCTTCAGGCGTGCGCAGTTCCACTTCTTCATCAGACTCAATTACATGCAATTGCACATTGATGCGGATACCACGTTTATGCAATTCCAGTTCGGAAGCTTCTTTGCGTTGCTCTGGGCTCATTATTTCTTCAATATTGTTAATCAATTCACTCGCTGATAACGAGCAGACGGATTATCCCAGATTTTGCTCTGTTAAGGAGTTACAGAACGGCGCAACTCCGTGCCTCTACAGGCATTAGAATGTCTGATTGTTACCTGTTATTGCAAAGCTTATATGCCTGAAACCAAACCATTCCCCGTATTACAGACCGCAAACTATCAACTGCGCCGCATCGTCGCCACTGATATGCCCGCGATTTTTCGTGGTTTATCCGACCCGCGTGTCACAGAATATTATGGCATCAGCTATGACACCCTGGCGTCAAGCCAGGAACAGATGGACTGGTATGAACAGGTCTGGCTGGACGGCTCAGGCCTGTGGTGGGGCATTTGCAGCAAAGAGTCACCAGACCAGTTGATAGGCACTTGCGGTCTGCATGAATGGGAACAGGAGCACCATTGCGCCGAAACCGGCTTCTGGCTCTCACCAGACCATTGGGGCAAGGCAGTCATACCAGAATGTCTGCAAGCCATCATCACCCATTGCTTTGAACACCTCGGCCTGCACCGCTTGCAAGCCATGGTCGAGCCAGAGAATATTGCAAGCTGGCGTTTGATAGAAAAACTCGGCTTCCGACTGGAAGGTGTATTGCGTGAATGCGAATACAAACATGGGCGCTATGTTGATCTTAAATGCTATTCCTTGCTGGACAGGGAGTTTGGTTTTAAACAGGATAGCCACTGATTTGCAAGGACGGCAGGCCAGGCTTTGTATGGGGAGTACGCAGATGGCCTGCCGGTTGCAAAAACAAATCACATAAACTGTTAGCTTGCTATCGGTGTTGAGTTTGGCTTTGGGGTTGCTTTTGACTTTCCGCAGTTCCCATGTGTAGACGCCGTTTGTGCAGTACAGAAAATGGATTAAGAAGGACCGCTGTTTGAGCCGCAGGCGAGTTTCGGGCCTTCCCATTTTTTGTACTGCACAAACGGGAACCCCCTTTAGGGGGCGGCTACGCCTGGGTCGCCTTTCTTTGAGTACTTTCTTTGGCGACGCAAAGAAAGTATTTCGGCCGCCGGGCCGAGACCCGGCTTGTATCCACGTAGCGCAATCGTTTTAATCAAAGTACGGCAATGCAACAAACGCCACTGGGCTCCAGCCTGCGCTGGAGCGACGTAAATAAAAGCACGGCAATTTCACGGATACCTCAATCAGCCTTTGTTGCTCCCCTCAATTTCCCCACTATCCCCGCCGGGAAAAAATAAATCGACACCACAAACAATACCCCCAACCACAACATCCACCGATCCGGATGCAAGGCACTCGCCAGCACTGGCACATCAGCCAAAGACGACGATGCCGCGCCCATCAAACTCTTCAAATAATTCTGCGCCAGTATGAACAGCGTGGCCCCCACCACTGCACCATACATGGTCCCCATGCCACCTATCACTACAATCAACAAAATATCTGTCATGACTTCAAAACTCAGCATGGTCTTGGGCCCGACATAGCGTAACCACAAGGCCATCAAGGCACCCGCCATTGCCGCAACCAGAGCCGCTACGCAATTCGCCAGGATGCGGTAATACACGGTGCGGTAACCCAGTGCCTCGGCACGGAAATCATTTTCACGTATGGCCTGCAAGACCCGGCCAAAAGGGGAATTGACGACGCGCAGCAAAAACAGGAATAACAGAACACTACCTATAAACACGATGTAATAGGTAATCACCTTGCCATCGACAACACGGCCAAATATCTCCGCTTCAAACAGGCGATAAGCAGGCGACAAGATCGCAGGCACGCTGAAAGTCTTGCCGTCTTCGCCACCCGTAAACTCTGACAATTGCGATGCCAGCACAGCAAAGGATGAGGCTACAGCCAGCGTGATCATGGCGTAGAAAATTGCCCGCACACGCAAGGCAAACAGGCCAACGATCAGGGCTAGCACCAGTGTCACCAATAATGCAGCCAGCAAGCCCACAGCAGCCAGTCCCCATGATGGCGTGCCACTGGCCAGCGCCAGGCCTATGCCGTATGCACCTATACCAAAAAACATGGTGTGAGCGAATGAGACTATGCCGGTATAACCCAGCAACAGGTCATACGAAGCAACCAGCACGATGTAGACACAGATGGTGGCGGCAGTATTCAAAGGCCGTGCGCCGCTGGTGATGAAGGGGGCAAAAGCCAGCCCAAAAAATATCGCCACCAGGATAAGCCCCAGCCAGCGGTTACGCGGAAAATCATCCGACAGAATTTGTTTCATTGCATTCATGTCTTAACGCCTTACCACGGTGTACAAGCCAGTCGGACGCCACAGCAGCACGGCGATCATCAGCAGGATATTTGATACCAGCGCCAGCTTGGGCACCAGGAAGCCAGCGTAATTGGCAACCAGCGCCATCAGCAGGGCACCGATAAAACAGCCGCCTACCGAACCCAGGCCACCAATGATGATGACGATAAACACCATGACCATGATGTCGCCGCCCATGGCTGCAGTCAGGCTTTCCTTGTACAAGCCCCACATGACGCCACCAAGGCCAGCCAGTGCCGAACCGGCAGCAAACACCAGCACGAACAGGCGGCGTATGCGGTAACCGAGTGCTTCCACCATTTCACCATTTTCTACACCAGCACGTATCAGCAAACCCAGTTTGCTGCGGTTCAGCACCAGGAACATCGCAATGAAGACCAGCAAGCCAACCACGACGGCGATCAGACGGTATTTTTCTATGGCAGCATCACCAAGCAGGATGGAGCCGCGCAAGCTGGTCGGCAGCGGCAAAGGAATTTGCTCCGCCCCCCAGATGACATTGATCATCTGTTCTGCGACTATCATGCCGCCCATGGTGATGAGGATTTGTTTCAGATGCTGGCCATACACGGGCATGATGATGACGCGCTCGAACGCCCAGCCCAGCAAGCCAGTTGCCAGCATCGCCAGCAAGATAGCCAGGCCCAGTGCGGTCAGATTCATGAGCAATGAATCCGCCTCCATCCAGCCGTGCATGGGTAATAACACTAGCGTGGCAACAAAGGCACCGACGGACACAAAAGCACCGTGGCCAAAATTCAATACATCCATCAAGCCAAAGATCAGGGTCAGGCCGCTGGCCATGATAAAGATCATCATGCCCATGGCCAGGCCTGCGACCGTCAGGGTGATCCAGGTTGGAAAGCTGCCCACCAGCGGCAGCATCAGCAAGGCCAGGGCTGGCACCAGGACCAGTGGCCAGATATCGCGTGGCGCTGTCGGCAGGCTGGCGATTTCTGGCTTGGCAGTATTATCCAGAACAGTATCTGTCATTATTCTTCCTCTTGCTTTATTGATGCGCTGCCAGTGACAAGCCCAGCAAATGCTGTTGCAAGTCGTTGTCGTCAGCCAAGGCCTGCATGCCGCCAGTATGGACGACACGGCCATCATCCATGACGGCTACCGTATCCCCCAGCTTGCGCACGAAATTAAAATTCTGCTCCACCAGCAAGATGGTGGTGTCGCTGGCTTTCAATTCATTGAAGGCAGCCATGAGGCTGAGGATAATGGCAGGTGCCAGGCCCTTGGTCGGTTCATCCACCAAAATCAGCTTGCGTGGTTCAACGATGGCGCGGGCGATGGCAACCATTTGTTTTTGTCCGCCAGACAGATTACCTGCCGGGTAATTCCAGAATTTTTTCAAGGCCGGGAAAAAACCGCATATCCATTCAACACGATTATTATCGAGCGGGCCATTGCGTGCAGCAAGCAACAGGTTTTCCTTGACTGTCAGGTCAGAAAATATCGCCATGCTTTCTGGCACATAGGCGATACCTAACTGGGCAATGTCTGGCGTTGCCATGGCAGTGATATCGCGGCCATCGAAATGTATCTTGCCCTGACTGGCTTTCCACAGGCCCATGATAGTACGCAGAGTAGTAGTCTTGCCTGCGCCATTACGGCCCAGTAAAACCGAGAGGCCACCGCGTGGTACCTGCATATCCACACCTTGCAGGATATGGTATTCACCGATATGGGTATGCACACCGGTCAGTGTCAGTATGGTTTCAGGCATGTTGCTCTTTCCTGGTTTCCGGGGCAACGCCCAGATAGGCCTCTTGCACAATGGCAGATGCCATGACGCTGACTGGTTCACCGTCTGCTACCAGCGCACCGTTATGCAGGACGATGATACGGTCAGCCAGTGAGCGTACGACATCCATCTTGTGCTCAACCAGCAAGATGGTTTTCTTGCGCTCAGCCTTGACCTGGTGTATCAGGTCCAGCACCACCGGCACTTCATCGACACTCATGCCTGCCGTGGGTTCATCGAACATCATGATTTCTGGTTCCAGTGCCAGCAAGATCGCTACTTCAAGCTTGCGTTTGTCGCCGTGCGACAGGGCAGAGACCTTGTCCGACTTGCGGTCTGCCAGTGCAACCTTGTGCAGGTAATGCTCTGCCCGCTTCAACAGACTGGCATGCGCAGACCATAGAGAAAAAATGCTCAAACCCAGACCTGCCCTGCTTTGCACTGCCAGACGCACATTTTCCATGACGGACAAATTAGGGAAAAGATTGGTCAGTTGAAAAGCCCGGCCTATGCCTCTGCGCGTGCGTTCAGCCGCGCCTTTGGCTGTTATATCTACGCCGAACAAATGTACGCTACCCGCACTGGCAGACAACTGGCCAGACATCAGGTTGAAGTAAGTGGTTTTACCAGCGCCATTAGGACCGACGATGACCGTCAGGGTACCGGGATAAAAGTCTGCAGTCACCTGGTTGACGGCTACATGGCCGCCAAACCTGATACTCAGTTCACGCGTGGATAGTGAAGGTGCGCCACTCATTTGCTCGCCTGCTATCATCAGCGCTTGTTCTTGACCGGGACTGGCAATTCGCTGGCAGGTATTTCCCTGACCAGCTCCAGCAAATCCCATTCATTCTTTTGGTCTTTCTTGATCTTGAAATGGTACATGGATTGCATGGCCTGGTGATCTTCCTTGCGGAAATTCATCTTGCCTTTGGGTGTGTCAAACTCCATGCCTTCCATCGCTGTGATGAGCTTTTCAGTATCAGTGGATTTGGCCTTGCTGATGGCTGTGTACACGGCACTGGCAGCGGCAAAACCACCGGCAGTAAAGAAGTCAGGCGGTGCCTTGTAGCGTTTATTATGTTCAGCCACAAACCAGTCATTTATCTTGTTTTTTGGAAAATCGTAGTAATAATAAATTGCGCCCTGGGTACCTGCATAGGTTTTCCAGTTTTTCATGATAGGCAGGATATTGCCACCGGGTGCCAGGGTAATGCCAAAGCGTTCCGGCTTCATGTCAGCCAGCTTGTTCATGGGGCTGGCGCCAGCCCAGATGATTTGCAATACACGAGGTTCCGGCTTATCTTTGAGCACATCAAAAATACGCTGTGCTGCTGCGGTAAAGTCCGTGGTATTTTGCGCTGCATATTCTTCATGAACGACCTTGGCTTTGGCACCAACTATGCCCAATGCATCTTTGGCTGCCTTCACACCCTCACGGCCAAAAGCATAATCCTGCGCCAGGAAGGCGATACTGCCACCAGCCTTGATGGTGCTGGCCCCAGCCAGGCCATCCTGGGTGGAATTGCGACTGGTGCGGAAGATATAGCGGTTCCATTTTTCGCCGGTAATCGCGTCCGCCACTGCGGGTTCGACGATGAGTACTTTTTTGTATTCTTCTGCAACGGGCAACATGGCAATCGCCGAGCCGGAAGAAGTGGTACCAACGGCTATGTCAGCCTTGTCATCGCCAAAAGCTTCTGCCAGCATGGTGCGGCCTATGTCTGGTTTTCCCTGATCGTCCTTGACGATGACCTTGATCTTGCGGCCATTGATTTCCATCTTGCCGCCGGTCAGGTATTCCAGGCCCATCATGAAGCCGGTTTCGGTTTCCTTGGCGTAGGCTTCCAGTGCGCCGGTCTTGCCTGCGATCAGGGCAATTTTCAAATCCTGCGCCAGGCTGCTGGCTGAGGCGAATACGCTGCTCAGTGCCAGACTCAGACAGACGAGTTTAAAGCTGTTTTTTTGTTGCATTTTGTCTCCTGCTAATTTTACGTTGTGGAACTGCATGCATTTTGTCGGCGGCATTTCCCATGCTCTTTTTTTGACTGTGCGCATAAGCATACTGCAAATCGCCTAATCCACTGTGGCTAAAAATTCCCTGATGGCTTTTTGCGCCTGCGCTTCCATCAGCATCGGCGCATGGCCCACGCCATTGACTTCAGCATATTGCATGTCGGGTGCCAGGTCTTGCATATAGGCGAGTTGTTCAGGTTCGACCAGATCTGACAGGTCACCGCGTATCAACAGCACAGGTCGGTTCCTGGCAAGACGGCGGAAAGCAAAATTGGCGACCCAGGATTTGCTTTTCAACTGCCCGGTTTGCAGGGGTCTGGCAATATTCGGGTCATATTGCAGCGCCAGCTTGCCTTCGATATTGGCAGCAAAAGCCCGCCTGGCCCACTTGCCCCATTCTTCCACACTGTTGTCCGGAAAAGCCGACAGGTTGACCTGGCGTATGTAGTGCGTGGCCTCTTCCCAGTCATTCACTTCCACTGTCTTGCCAGCAAAACCGGCGATCCTGCCCAGCCCCTTGGGAGACAAGGCCGGACCTACATCATTGAGGATGGCAGCCGCGATCAAATTCAATTTTCGTGCGGCCACCGTCATGGTGATGAGCCCCCCCATGGAAGTACCTATGAACACTGCCCGGCCTATACCCAGGTCACGCGCGAGTTTTATGACATCATTGGCATACACGACTGAATTGTAATGGTCAGGGTCGGCATCATGCTGGGAACGCCCGCGCCCCCTGACATCCACCGCAATCACACGCCTGCCCTGCTCTGCTATCCACGGTGCCAGCTCTTCAAAATCGCCAGAGTTACGGGTCAGGCCGTGGATGCAGATGACTGCACATTTGGCCTGCCCACCATGCGATGGATAATCCCGCGCATACAATTGCAGGCCATCGCTACTGGTAAAGCTGATGTCAGTGAAAGTAGTCACGCAATTTCCTCTCGCTGTCACAGACTAGAAGCGGTATTCAACCGTGGCCGAGACTGTCCTTGGATTGCCATAAAAGGCAGTGGTTGTACCTTCCAGACCCAGCGTAGGGAACAGATAACCGGCAACCTTGTAGCGGGTATTGCTGAGATTCTTGCCATGCAAACCGGCACGCAGACGCTTGTCTGTGCTGGTCCAGACCAGGCTGGCGTCCCACAACGAATAAGCATCCTGATCCAGCAGAGCATTTGGTGTTTCAAACTGGTTGGTGGCAGCGCGATAGGAATAGCTGGAGATCAGCGACAGCGTACCGTTCTTGCCTATCATGTTCAGCGGCCAGTCGTAGCTTGCTGTCAGGTTGGCTGATTGCTTGGGTGTATTCTGGAATACTTTCTGGCTGGCGACATCGACACCGGCAACAATAAATTGCGTGTACTTGGCATCGATATAGCTGAACATGCCTGACAGGCGGAAGGCGTCGGTAATACGCGCAGTCGCTTCCAGCTCAAAGCCCTTGATGCGGGCCTTGCCTGCATTGGTCGTCACGCCGGCGAAATTATCGTCCTTGCCATCACCATCGGTATCCACTGCGACTGAGCCGGGTATCTGCACGTTCTTGTAATTACTGAAAAACAGTGCGGCATTGGTCATGATGCGGCCCTTGTCGAACTGTGACTTCAAACCCAGTTCCACAGTTTCGATTTCTTCTGGCTCGTAACCCATTTTTGCCTTGGCCAGACTGATCTTGGTACCGACCACATTCATGCGCGGATCAAAACCACCACCCTTGAAGCCTTGCGACCAGGATGCATAGACATTGTTATCGGCATTGGCTTTCCAGTTCAATGACAGGCGCGGGGTAAACTTGGTATCAGTACGGTCAAGATCGCTCTTGCTCAGATTGGTGTCAGTGCGGAACAGTATTGCACTTGGATTACCCATTTCTGGTGAACTCTTGGTACCCAGATACAACTGACGCAAGACTGCGGCCTGGCGCGTGTCCGAGGTATAACGGCCACCAGCAGAGACGCTGATAGTGTCCGACAAACTCATGCTGCCGTCAGCAAACACGGCCCAGGCCTTGGTATCAACGTCGCCCATGGTGTACACCGACAGGGGCAAGGCACCATTCAGGAGGGTATCGAATTTATTATAGGCATTGGCGTCTATGTAATACACACCGGCCACACCCTGTATGGTCTTGCCGCTATAACTAAGTTGCAATTCCTGGCTGAACTGGCGGTTTTTATAAACTGCCGGTGCTTCCAGATCGACTGTCGGCAGAGAATCAAAATCGATAGGCGCATAAGATGTATCACGGCGGCTGGCGGTGATGGATTTCAAGGTCAGTTCATTATTGATCTGCCATTCAATCAGGGCAGAACCACCGCTTTGTTTTACTTGCTGCAAATGGCCCAGTGCCGTCGTCAGATTGGCGCGAGTATCAAATACATTGTCGAGTATCGGTGCTTTGCTGGCATTGCTGACTGTCAGGCGATGGCCGTTCTTGGGGCTGGAATCATCCTGGCTGGTATCGGCAGAAACGCGGATGAACAGGTTAGTAGTTGGTGTGAATTCTGCACTCAGACGGGCAGCGGCCACGTCCTTGTCGTAATTCTCGGCACCGGTCAGCAGGTTTTTACCAAAGCCATTGCGCTTGAATTTTGCCAGCGATGCACCAACCCTGAGGCTGTCTGATAGCGGGGTGCTGGCGGTCAATACAGCGTCGGTCTGGCCATATGTGCCTACCGTGGCTTTCAGGCGTACATCAGTTTCCGGGCGCAGTTTGCGTGTCACATATTTAACCGCACCACCTATGGTATTGCGGCCATACAAAGTACCCTGAGGGCCGCGCAAGACTTCTATACGTTCTACATCATAAATATCAGCCACTGCACCTTGTGGGCGGGCAATATATACATCATCCAGATAAATGCCGACACCGGCTTCAAAACCGGCCAGCGGGTCTTGTTGACCGACACCGCGGATGAAGGCTGTCAGCGTGGAATTAGTCGCACGCGATGCTTTCATCGTCGTGTTAGGCAAACTTTGCACCAGACCGACGATGTCAGGTATTGCTGTTTTGGAGAGTTGATCAGCAGAGAAAGCAGTGACCGAGACAGGCACGTCTTGCAAGGATTCTTCACGGCGACGGGCAGTCACGACTACCGTGGTTGGCTCTGCATTGGCTGTTTCAGTCGTTGCCGGAGGCGTTGTTGTTTGCGCCTGGCTGATGCCACTACCCGCAACGGTTCCTGATGCGACCAACAATGCTGCAGCGGACCGACGTAAGAATTTCTGCTTTCTCTTGCTCTGGTTCATTTCTGTCTCCTGTATTTTTATGTGCGCCTTATACATGTTGTATGTCGCATGGCACGCAGTGTGCACGGAAAGGAAAAACCCAGAAAGCGTATGCACGCCCACCCTTTGTGCAAAAATGCACATCAGAGTGAAGGCAGTACTATTAAAACTGCCCACTTGTTGTGCAAAACCCCCAATTCTTTCATTCTTGCAAAGAAGAAATGGATTAAACTTTGCCGCTGTATGTGCTTTGCCGCACAATTAGTGCACAATTAGCGCATGAATAGCATGCCTGAATGGACTGACCTGCGTTACTTCCTGGAGCTTGCCCGTGCTGGCACGCTGTCTGGTGCGTCACGCCGTCTGGGGGTGGAACATACCACCGTGGCGCGCCGCATAGACCGGCTGGAAACACAGTTGGGTTCTACCCTGTTTGACCGCAGCCGCGAAGGCTATGAACTGACCGAGATGGGTCACGCCCTGCTACCCCATGCCGAGGCCATGGAAAGCGCCGCCCTGACAGCCACCGATCAACTGGGCGCTGCCAGTGTCTCTGCCCATGGTGTCGTGCGCCTGGGCGTGCCGGAAATGTTTGGTACCCTGGTGATTGCCCCTTTGCTGGTGCATCTGCTGAAAGACCATCCTGAACTGAGTGTGGATTTATTGGTACAACCGCGTTTTGCCAACCTGGCTACGCGTGAGGCAGACCTAGGTGTCATGCTTGACCCACCGAATACCGGGCGCTATGTGTTTACCCGCCTGGCGACTTTCCGCCTGAATTTATATGCATCACCAGATTATCTGGCGCGCCACCCGCCCATACGCAGTGAAGCCGACCTGGCCGAGCATGAATTTGTCGATTACGTACAAGACCGCCTGGCCAGCAATGAACTCAATTTCCTCGACAAACTGGGCTTTACGCCAAAAAGGCGCTTATGCTGTACAGGCATGATGGCACAGTGCGAGGCGGCAGCAGCAGGCATGGGGCTGATCATGGCACCTCCGTATGCCATCCCGGCTAGCGGTACCCTGGTGCCGGTTTTGCAAGACAGCTTTTTCACCGAGCGTTCTTACTGGCTGGCTGCCCCAAGTGACTTGTACCGCCTGCAAAGGGTGCGTGTGGTCTGGAACCTCTTGCGTGAATATTCCGAGCAACACCCTTCCCTGTTCATGCACACAGAAAGCAACAAATCCTGATATCGTGGTCTGTGTATTAATTGAAAATCGACTAAAATCAGCGCATCTCTACCCACGTCAGCCTTATAACTTATAGGGCCAGCCAAGATTGGAAAAGCAATTGCCCACTGCCGCCCTGGATACCAGCCAGTTACAAAACTGGCTAGCTGCCGTCGCCCGTAAAGACGCGCAGGCATTTAAATTACTGTATGACGCCACTTCAGCGAAACTGTTTGGCTTCGCGCTGCGTATATTAGTTAAGCGTGAGTTGGCAGAAGAGGTTTTACAAGAGAGTTTTGTCAACATCTGGAATAACGCGGGCAGTTATCAGGCAGGTCTGGCAGCACCAATGACCTGGATGACAACGATAGTACGCAATCGCGCTTTCGACCTCTTGCGTCGTGTTGATCACGATGTAGAAATCGATGCTGACAATTTTGATATGGGAATCATGCAAGCCATGGAAAGCACTGAACCGACACCAGCACAAACGCTGGAATTGACACAGGATGCCAAAGCACTGGCGTCCTGCATGTCACGTCTGGAAGGTTTGCACAGGCAGGCGATGGCGATGGCATTTTTCCATGATCTGTCACATAGTGAAGTTGCAGAACACATGAAATTGCCGATAGGGACAGTCAAGACCTGGATCAGACGCGGACTCGACAAGTTGCGCACCTGCCTTACACGTCTGGAGGCATAATGAATTTACATCAAATCAAAAGCAACCCGGCCTTGCAGGAAAAACTGGCCTCTGAATATGTGCTGGGCACCCTGCGGGGTGGCGCACGCCGCCGCTTTGAAGCCTGGCTGAAACAGGATGCAGCCTTGCGCCAGGTAGTGGGCCAATGGGAAGCGCACCTGGTACCCATGGCTGAATTTGCACCTGCCGTAACAGCACCGGCAACAATCTGGCCAGCGCTGGAAAAACGCCTGAACCTGAGCACCACCAAAGACCCATGGGCCTACTGGCGCAACTGGGGAAAACTGCGCGAAGACCTGGCCTTCTGGCGCGGCCTGGGCATGTTCTCAACCACCGCAGCCGTGGTATTGGTGTCAGTCTTGCTCAGCAAACAGGCAGATCAACCGCAAACGACGCCGCAAACCAATTATGTCGCCACTTTGTCGGATGACAAGGCACAGGCGATCGTAGTGATTACCGGCGATAGCAAACGCGGCCAGTTGCAGATACGCATGGTGACAGCGCAAAACATCGCTGCCGACAAGAGCCTGGAATTGTGGGCAGTGGGCAAGGACGGCAAGGTCAAATCCCTGGGCCTGGTGGCCGACAAAGGCATCATCACCCTGCCCATGCCTAAAGACATGACCGCAGACAGCGTACCTTTGCTGGCAGTAACGCTGGAACCTAAAGGTGGTTCGGGCAATCCTGAGAAGCCATCTGGGCCGATTATATTCAAAGGTAATTGGGTACAGATCTGATACATCCATCACCAGGGAATGACATCCCCTGGTGATGGAAAGAGCAAGCAGAGCATATTGATACTGGCTGTGACAGTTAAAACAGAAACGAAGGGCACGCAAGCCCGCAGACACTCTGTTTTTAACTGTTACAGTTCGCTCTAATTTATAACTGGTTTCATTATTATCTGCGGCTGCTGTCGTTATTCGTAGACCAATCCACCCGCCTGGCTTCACGCCACTACATCAATTCATTTTGATGTCATTGAATTTCTCACTCAGTTTTCAATATTGATTCAATATGCTTGATACTGATTAGAGTGTTGTGATTATCATCACAGCATTACATGATTTCAGATGCTAATATCCGGTCAGAATTTGGAAGCAACAGGCAATGTGTTCATTGCAGGCTTCCTCATTGCAAGTTTTTTCATTAGAAAATTTCATGACCAACATTGCCTCAGATATACAAAAAATATACATCGCTTACTTTGGCCGACCAGCAGATCCTATCGGCCTGGACTACTGGATGCAGCAGAATTTTTCGCTAACACAAATCGCCGATAGTTTTGCACAACAAGCTGAATACAAAAGAGATTTTGATGGTCATACAATAGAAACCACGCTCAAGCTTATCTATAAAAACCTGTTCGTGCACGATGCCGATGTTAATGGCCTGGCGTATTGGAGCGGGCAGATTAATAGCGGCATATTCAGCCTGGGTCAGGCTGCACTGGCCATTGCCAATGGCGCAATTGGTGTTGATGCCATCACGCTTGCCAGCAAGAATATGGCGGCAACATCATTTACCGCTGCGCTGACGACCGTTGAACAGCAAATTATTTACAATATATTAGTAAGGAGTACCTATAATTATTGCAAAGAATGGCTAAGCCTGGTCAGCAACCCCGACACGGCCAGTTTATTAACAGGATATATACCGGCAATCACAACGGCCATGGTCAATTCTGGTGGAAACGGTGGGCGTGACCTGATTGATGTCCTGGGCCTGGATCTGGCTCAGGGAACACATTTTGCCAAGGGCAATGTCAGCATTGCTGGCGGGCCAGGGGACGATGTTATTCGCATTACCGATGCACAGTATGATATGGGCACCACCATCGATGGCGGCGCTGGTGCCGATACCCTGGACCTAGGTATATTGACTAGCAGCAGAAGCCTCTACAGGGTCAGTAATATTGAAACCATCACCGTCACAGGCGGCAATGCCGACTGGTTTACAAATGAAGATGGCGCGGGCGTCACACTGAATTTCACCAAGGGCGCCACTACCTATGTCAGAGGACTCCAACTCGGCAGTGGTGGGCAAACCCTCAACCTGCTCGGCACGGGTACCGGCAATGTCAGCATCATCGGCAGCACGGCTGCGGACACCATCAAACTGTCTGCCGTTGCGGCAGGTGTGGACAGCATCGTTGCCAAAGGTTCCTTATTGGGTGATGGCACACCAGATACCGTGTTCAACTTCAAGGCCGCCGGGGCCGATGTGTTCAGGACTGGTGTCCAGGCCACCAGCCTGAACAATGTCACCATCGCTGCAGCCGATACTGCACAATTAGCCAGTCTCATCAATGAAGCCGCCGCCAGCGCTGGTATCCCCTTGAATGCTGCCAGCCAGGCTCTGTACATTACGATTAAAACAGGCACGGCCGCTGGCAACTACGCTTTTGAAAACATAGGCAATAACTTGAGTGCAGTCGATGCCGGTGATTTCATCGTAAAACTGGTAGGCAATGGCAGCATCGTTGTTACTGATTTTGTGGTTTGATCTGAATTTTAGCGAAGCCCCAAAAAAAATGTCCCGGCTGTCGGGCCGAGACATGGTTTGCATTAGCAGAGGGCAATCGCTTTAATTAAAGTACGGCATGCAACAGACGCCGCTAGGCTCCTGCCTGCGCAGGAGCGACGATAATAAGGTTACGGCAATTTTCAATTTCAAATGTAGATTGAGAAAGGCTTTATCAAGTCCTGGCTGGCAACAAAGTCCCCACCACCTCACCAAAGCCTATCCGCGCACAACCTTCTTTCTGTGCCCAGCCGCGCATGATGATGGCATCGCCATCTTCCATGAATATGCGCTGCTCGCCATTGCTCAAAGTCAGCGCCTTCTTGCCACCTTCAGTGAGTTCCAGCAAGGAACCGGCTTCTTCTGCCAATGGACCAGATTGCGTACCCGACCCCAGCAAGTCACCAGGATTAAGATTACAACCGTTGACCGTATGATGGGTGATCAGTTGCGCAATCGTCCAGTATGAATGGCGGAAATTCGACAAGGACAAACGCTCGGCAGGCGCACCTGCTGCACGCATTTTTTTTGTCTGCAGCAAGACTTCAAGCTGTACATCAAAGGCACCGCTGTCACGTAAATCCGGTGCGTCCAGATAAGCCATGGGTTGCGGGTCTTCTGCATCGCGTGTCCATGCATGGCGGTAGGGTGCCAGGGCTTCCAGCGTCACTACCCAGGGGGAAATGGTGGAGGCAAAATTCTTGGCCAGGAAAGGGCCTAGCGGCTGGTATTCCCATGCCTGCACATCACGGGCTGACCAGTCATTCAGCAGGCACAGGCCAAAGATATGCGACTCTGCCTTGTCCATATTGATGACATCACCGAGGGCATTGCCTGGGCCGACGAAGATGCCGATTTCCATCTCATAATCCATGCGTTTGGCGGGGCCAAACACCGGCGTATCAGACGTCGGCGGTTTGGTCTGACCTACCGGGCGGCGGAATTGCTGGCCTGATACACCGATAGATGAGGCGCGGCCATGGTAACCAATCGGCACCCATTTGTAATTCGGCAGTAAAGGATTATCAGGGCGGAACAATTTGCCAACAGCCGTTGCATGGTGGACAGAGGTGTAAAAGTCGGTGTAGTCACCAATCTGCGCAGGCAAGGCAAATTCTGCTGCGCTTTGCGCAAGCAGGCAGGCTTGCAACGCACCTTGCAGGCTTGCTCCTTCACGCAAGACGCGCGACAAGGCCAGGCGTAATGCGGACCAGACCGGTGCACCCAGGCCCATCAGTGCATTCAGATTACTGGCATTGACAGCATTGGTAAAATGCCCGCCCTGTAATTCGGTATAACCAGCAAAAGCATGGGCTGCATGCGCCGCCGCCAGATCGAGTATCTGGTCACCAATCGCAATACCGATGCGAAATGCCTGGTTGCTGCCCTGGCGGCGGAAAACGCCATACGGCAAGTTTTGCAAGGAGAAATCTGTGTCAGCCTGGTTCGCTGATGCTACCCAGCTGCGCAAAGCGACATCATGGGTTTCGTTGAGTTGTACCGTCATTTATTTTTGCTCCGGATTAAAATTTTTCTTGATACCTTGCCAGCACTGATAATAGTCAGCCTGCAATTGCGGCGCTTCCATGGCGGCGCGGGTAGGTTTGATGATATTACGCGTTTCTATCATGAAGGCCATCGTATCATCGACTTTATGTGGCTTGCTGGTATCTGCTGCCGATGCCTTGTCAAAGGTCGGTGCATCGGGCCCATGACCACTCATGCAATTGTGCAGGCTGGCTCCACCAGCACGGAAGCCGGTTGACTTGGCATCATACTGACCATGAATGAGGCCCATGAATTCACTGGCGATATTACGGTGGAACCAGGGCGGACGGAAAGTGTTTTCTGCTGCCAGCCAGCGCGGCGGGAAAATCACAAAGTCTATGGTGTCAACACCCGGCGTATCACTGGCAGCCTGCAAAACCAGGAAGATCGATGGATCAGGATGATCGTAGCTGATAGAGCCTATGGTATTGAAGTGACGCAAATCATATTTGTAAGGCGCGAAATTGCCATGCCATGCCACCACATCCAAGGGTGAATGGCCTATCTTTGCCGACCACAGATTACCGCTGAACTTGGCCAGCAATTCAAAATCGCCTTCTTTGTCTTCATACCAGGCAACCGGTGTCTGGAAATCACGCGGATTAGCCAGGCCGTTGGAGCCGATGACACCAAGGTCAGGCAGCTTCAAAATGGAACCAAAGTTTTCGCAAACATAGCCACGCGCTTCACCATCAGGCAGGTGCACCTGAAAGCGCACGCCACGCGGTATCACGGCGATTTCTTGCGGTTCTATATCGAGCAAACCCATTTCGGTACGGATATGCAAGCGGCCTTGCTGGGGGATGATGAGCAGCTCAGCATCGGCGTCATAAAAGAAACGTGACGTCATGTCACGGTTGGCTGTGTAGATATGGATGGCACAACCTGTCTGGGCGTCGGCAGAGCCATTGCCTGCCATCGTCATCCAGCCATCGACAAAATCAGTTGCCTCAGTCGGCATGGGCATGGGGTCCCAGCGCAACTGATTTGGCGTTGTTGGTGTCGCGCCGAAATCATTTGTCATGCGGCCATTGCTGGCTTGCTGGAAAGGCTGGTGCATGGCAGCCGGGCGTATGCGGTATACCCAGGAGCGGCGGTTTACATGGCGCGGGGCGGTAAAGGCCGTGCCGGAGATTTGCTCGGCATACAAGCCATAGGCGCATTTTTGGGGGGAATTCTGGCTCTTGGGCAAGGCATCTGGCAATGCCTCGGTGGCGAATTCATTGGCAAAACCGGTCTGGTACTGCAATTGAACTTCTCTTGCGTCATGCTTGCTCATAGCTGATCCTGCCATTCTTGATTGAACAGACTTGAACTTTAATGCAAAGCACCCGGTTTTACGATATAAATACAAAAATGTACTACATTCATGAAATCAATAATACTGAACACCGATGCTGAGCAATAATGTTGGACAATCAGCTGGACAATAAGACTGGAACACCATGCTGGAACCCAAAGACATAGACTTGAACCTGCTGGTGGTCTTCCAGGAAGTCTACCAAGACCGCCAGATATCCTCCGTCGCCCGCAAGCTAGGCTTATCACAGCCAGCGGTCAGCAACGCGCTGGCGCGGCTGCGGCGCAGTTTTGATGATGAATTATTTGTGCGAACGGCAACAGGCATGCAACCGACGGCGCTGGCAGAGCAACTGGCAGAACCTGTGGCACTGGCACTGACCCATATCACCCAGGCCCTGAATCGTCAGGAAAACTTCGACCCCGCCAGCAGCAAACGCCATTTCACCATCGCCATGACCGATGTCGGTGAAGTATATTTCATGCCCATACTGGCTGAGCACTTGCATACTCAGGCACCGCAGGTACAGTTATCCACTGTGCGCGCAAGTGATATCGATTTAAAAACGGAAATGGAATCAGGTCGTGTTGATCTGGCCATAGGCGCTTTTGACCATTTGTCAGATGCCTGGTACCAGCGCCGTCTGTTCCGGCAAAATTATGTCTGCATGTTCCGTCAAGACCACCCGCTTGCAGAAGACAAGCTGGACATGAAGGACTTTCTGGCTGCACGTCATTTGATTGTTGCATCCAGGGAAAACCCTTATGCCAAAGTCAATCAAAGCCTGGAAAAGGCAGGCATCAGTGCGGCCAGCCATTTGCGTGTACCGCATTTTGTTGCTGTTCCATACATAGTCAGTTGCAATGATTTGCTGGTGACGGTGCCACAAAAACTGGCCGAGCGTGCTGCCGCACCGTTTGGTTTGCGCTATGTCAAACCACCCTTGCGTTTGCCTGCCCTGCAAACCAATATGTTCTGGCACAGGCGCTACAATCAGGATGCAGGCAATCAGTGGATGCGTAGTCTGATATCTGATCATTTTCTTGAGTGAATGGGTAATTTCATCGTCTCAGGTAAAAATGATGCTGAAAATCCTTCATCATAAGTCTGAAAGCTTTTCCGCCATGGCGTTCTGCTTATCCTCTACACTTGCCGTATTGTTTAATTAGCCGGAGTAAACCCATGCCTGTCATTACCTGTGTAGAAGACCTGCGCCTGCTCGCCAAAAAGCGCGTCCCAAAAGCTTTTTATGATTATGCAGACAGCGGCTCTTACACAGAATCGACTTACAAGGCCAATACCAGCGATCTGGCAGCCATCAAGTTAAGGCAGCGCGTCGCCATCAATGTTGAACATCGCTCTACCCGCACCACCATGATAGGCCAGGAAGTCAGTATGCCGGTGGCAATAGCGCCAACTGGTTTGACAGGCATGCAATGGGCCAATGGTGAAATGCTGGGTGCGATAGCAGCAGAAAAATTTGGCATCCCCTTCACGCTGTCGACCATGAGCATCTGTTCGATTGAGGATGTCGCCAGCGTCACCACCAAGCCTTTCTGGTTCCAACTGTATGTCATGCGCGACCGTGGCTTTGTCAAAGAACTCATACAAAGGGCCAAGAATGCCAAATGCTCCGCATTGGTACTCACGCTGGATTTACAGATACTGGGGCAGCGCCATAAAGACTTGAAAAATGGCATGTCGGTTCCACCCAAGCTGACACTCGCGAATGTGATCGACCTGGCCACCAAACCGGCCTGGGCGCTGCGAGCCTTAACTGGCCGCAAGACTTTTGGCAATCTGGTGGGTCACGTCAAGGGTGGCGACGGCATAGTCACGCTGAGTCAATGGACCGCCAGCCAGTTCGACCCTACCCTGAGCTGGGATGACGTCGCCTGGATCAAGAAGGAATGGGGCGGCAAGCTGATACTCAAAGGTATACTCGATGTAGAAGATGCCAGGCTGGCAGTAGCCGCCGGTGCTGATGCCATCGTTGTCAGCAACCACGGAGGTCGCCAGTTGGACGGTGCGATGTCATCGATACAGGCATTGCCAGCAATCGTCGATGCGGTTGGTCACCAGACCGAAGTCTGGTTTGACGGTGGCATACGTACAGGACAAGACATACTCAAGGCCACCGCCCTTGGTGCCAAAGGCAGCATGATAGGTCGTGCCTTTTTATATAGCCTGGGTGCCATGGGTGAAGCCGGCGTAACTACCATGCTGGAAATCCTGCAAAAGGAACTGGATGTCAGCATGGCCTTGACGGGGACCAAGGATATTCGTGAAGTCAATGCATCGAATATCATACGCGCTTAAGTCATACGGACTTAATGGCAACACCCGGTATAAAAAAAGTGCGTGCGCTTCAGTTTTTATACCGGGGAAATATCACCTCAAAAATCGTTCCCTGCCCCTGGCTGCCGGTCAGCACCTTGATCTCTGCCTTATGGTCTGTTGCGATATCCCTGACGATGGCCAGCCCCAGGCCGCTGCCGTTTGACTGATCACTGATGCGATAAAAACGGTTGAATATCAATTCCTGATCTGAAGATGCAATGCCGGGGCCGGAATCATCTACTTTCAGCAGCACCTTGTCTTGCAGGCTCAGGCAACTGACCGTGATGGTTCCCTGTGCTGGCGTATAACGAATCGCATTGTCGATCAGGTTATCGATCAGGTCACGCAACAAAAAGCGGTTTCCCATGATATCGCCGGGTGATAAATCAAAACCCAGGTCAATATTTTTTTTGTCGGCCTCTTCTATGAAATGCTGTATCGCCTCTTCCACCAGCTTGTCCAGTGCTACCTTCTCAAGATAGGCTTCAACAAACTGGCTGGGCTCTGCCCTGGCCAGTGACAGGAACTGGTTGGTCTGTCGTATCACGCGCTCACTCGATGACAGCATCAACTCTATGGAGCGACTGGTTTCGTCATCCGCCACATAGCGCTGCTGCAGCCATTCGATCTGCATTTTCAGGCCGGCCAGTGGTGTTCTTAACTGATGCGCCACATTCGCGACAAAATCACGCTGCGCAGCAGCGCCAACCTGTACTTTACTCAACAAATCATTCAGCGCCAATACCAGGGGCTGCAACTCCAGTGCGTTATGCTCGACGTCAATCAGGGACAAATCATCATAGCTGCGCGAAGCCAGGTCAGCACGCATTTTCTTCAAGGGCAACAAGCCTTTTGACACCGCAAACCAGACGATGAGGATGGACATGACTGCCAGCAAGCCTTCCATCAGCAGCAGGGTAGTAAAAATCTCGGAACGGATATTATTCCTGCGCCTCAAGGTTTCACCTACACCGATGAAGACTGGCTTGCCATCCACCATGGCCTTGAGTGAAATAACGCGTATTCCACCGCCGCGCATCATGCCGTCATAGGCCAGGGGTTCATTCAGCTGTTCAGAAGTGCGCAAGGATGGGAAATCAGCATCACCGGCGATAGTTTTGCCTGCAGCATTCCTGACGATGAAATAAATAGGGTCAAAATGACCAACGCGCAGAACCTGTTCAGCTTGCGGTGGCAAGTCGATGGCGACATCGGCACTGACCAGTTTCAACCTCGGCACCAGTGCCCAGGCGGTATCTGTCAGGCCTTCATCAAAGGCGGCATTGGCTGGCTCCCAGGCGAGGCGATAAATCAGGATGGCGCCAAGGATGTTGGTGATCAACAAAGGCGCTATCAGCCATTTCAGCAGGCGCAGGCGTATGCTGGCATTCATCAACTGGTTTTCTCCAGCATGTAGCCAAAGCCCCTGATGGTTCTGATAGTGACACCCGCATCCAGGATTTTGCTGCGTATCCGCGAGACATACACTTCAACCGCATTCAGCGTGATGTCTTCCCCCCAGGGCAGGATGGCATCAATGATTTGCTGCTTGGATACCACGCGGGCGACCTGCTGCATCAGATATTCCAGCACAGCCCATTCACGTACCGACAATTCGATTGCCTGGCCGTTTACACGGGCACGCTTGGCCGTCTGGTCCAGGGTCAAGCCTGCCAGTTGCATGGCCGTGGCTTCTGGTGCACTACGCCTGACCAGGGCCTTGATACGCGCCACCAGTTCTGGCGTGGCGAAGGGTTTGACCAGGTAATCATCTGCCCCCAGTTCAAGCCCGTGCACACGGTCCTGGATAGAATCTCTTGCCGTCAGCAGCAACACCGGCAAATTGGCATTCTGGCTACGCAAACGCCTGACAACCTCAAAGCCATCAATGCCAGGAATGCCGATATCCAGCACCATCACTGAGATTTCCGAACGTTGCAATGCCGCCAGCGCATCGTGGCCATTGTGGACAATATCAATCACCATACCGTGCGCTTTAAGATTTTTGGAGATGCCATCCGCAATCACGGTGTCATCTTCAACCAACAAGACATGCATAGAATATCCAGATGAGCATATGAACAACCTGGGTATTTTACTCTTTCACCTCCGGTTCCATGGCCCCTCCCCGTTATTTTTCATTGTCAGCTTATTGTCAGCCTCCTGTCATGTTGACGACAGAATGCCTTGCTATCCTGCCTCAAAATTTGTAATTGACTATTTGCTGCGGCAAACACCTGGCTGCTTTAGTTTGCGTTGCTGTCAGGTGAATTCCCTTGAGGTGGAAATGAATAAGAACAATACCAGTCTGCATACGCTAAGCGTACTGCTCGCCCCCGTCTGTCTGAGCATGCTGCTGTCTGGCTGCAACAAGGCAGAGGCCCCGGCATCCAAAAAAGAAATAACCGATGAAGCCAAGTTGCCCATGATCCGGGAAGCAGCAGGGATACGCCTGCCTGAGGCATCGCCATTACGGAAATCTATCGCGGTTGCCACTGTGACTGAACAGACGGTAGAACGCGCCATCATCATTCCCGGCACGATAGAGCTGGATGCGGCAACATCCATCAAGGTAGTTCCCCCGGTAGCCGGGCGCATACTGCAATTGAACAAACGTCTGGGCGACAAAGTCAGCGTGGGCGATGTGCTGTTTTCTATAGACTCTGCCGATATTGCCACGGCCTACAGTGATGCCAGCAAGGCGCAAAGCGCACTTTTATTGTCTAAACGCAATCTGCAGCGCCAGAAAGACCTGGTAGATGCAGAAATTGCTGCACGCAAGGATTATGAGCAGGCAGAAGCAGATTATTCCCAGGCCAGCTCGGAAGTAGGCAGGACCAAAGCCCGGCTGGCACAGCTAGGCGTCAGCCAGGATGGTGGTGCCGGTCACCATTACCAGTTGCGTTCTCCAATAGCCGGACGTGTCATTGAATTAAGTGCAGCGCAAGGTGGTTTCTGGAATGACACCAACGCGCCTTTGATGACCGTAGCTGACTTGTCAACTGTCTGGATGACCGCCAGTGTCGCCGAGAAAGACCTGGCACTGGTGTTTGTCGGACAGGCCGCCAAAATCACGCTGAATGCTTACGACAATGAAGTCTTCGAAGGCAAGATACGCTATGTCGGTGATGTCATTGATGCAGATACCCGCAGCGTCAAGGTCAGGATTGCGATTGACAACAAGGCTGGGCGTTTCAAACCTGGCATGTATGCCAAGGTCAATCTCAGCGGCCAGGCGCACCAGGCACCTGCCATCCCTGCCTCAGCCGTGGTACAGAATGGTTTTAATACACGTGTGTTTGTAGAAAAAACACCCTGGGTATTTGAACCGCGCATCGTCAAGACCGGTGCGCAAGTGGGCGACAAACTGGAAATCCTGTCCGGTCTGAAAGCGGGTGAGCGCATAGTCATCAAAGAGGGAGTGCTCCTCAATGATTGAAAATATCGTCAAAGTCAGTTTTGCCCGGCGCGGCATCGTCTGGCTGGTTTTTATCCTGGTCGCCATGTATGGCATCTATTGCTGGAACCAGTTGCCGCTGGAGGCTTATCCCGATATCGCCGATACCACTTCACAGGTAGTGACACAGGTCAGTGGTCTGGCGGCCGAAGAAGTTGAAAAGCAGATCACGATACCACTGGAACGTGAAATCATGGGTACGCCCGGCATGCATGTGATGCGTTCCAAAAGCACTTTCGGCCTGTCCCTGATCACCGTCGTGTTCCAGGATGGTACGGAAGATTACTGGTCACGCCAGCGTTTGCAGGAGCGCATCAGCGCCGTTACCCTGCCCTATGGTGCGCAGCCTGGTCTTGATCCGCTGACATCGCCCATAGGAGAGATATATCGCTACACGCTGGAATCCAAGAGTCGTGACCTGCGTGAATTGTCCGAACTGCAGTTCTGGAAAGTAATCCCGCGTCTGAAGCAGGTGGCGGGTGTGGCCGACGTCACCAATTTTGGTGGCATCACCACACAGTTCCAGCTGGAATTTGAACCAGAAAAACTCAGTAAATATAACCTGAGTCTGGCGCAAATCACGCAAGCAATCAGTGCCAATAATGCCAGTGCTGGCGGCAGCATATTGACACGCGGGCAGCAAGGTTTTGTCGTACGTGGCATAGGCCTGATCAGCGGCCTGGATGATCTGGGCAATATCATGATCACGCAAAAAAATGGCGTGCCGGTCTTGCTGAAAGACCTGGGTGAAGTGAAGCTGGGGAATCAGGAACGCAGTGGCATACTCGGCAAGAATGAAAACCCTGACACAGTAGAGGGCATCACTTTGCTGCTGAAAGGTCAAAATCCATCCAAGGTGCTGGAGGGCGTGCATGCCGCAGTAAAAGACTTGAATGAGAATATCCTGCCCAAGGATGTCAAGGTCGTGCCTTACCTGGACCGCACCATGCTGGTGGAGGCAACCCTGCACACGGTAGGCAGGACCCTGCTCGAAGGCATGGTACTGGTGACGCTGGTGTTACTGCTTTTTCTCGGTAGCCCGCGTGCCGCGCTGATTGTTGCAGTGACGATACCCATGTCTTTGCTGACGGCCTTCATCTTCATGCACCATTTCAAGATACCGGCTAATTTGCTGTCGCTGGGTTCCATCGATTTCGGTATCGTGGTGGATGGTGCGATTGTGGTCATGGAGCAGATACTGCGCAAGTTTGAAGAAGATGGCGGCAAACCCCTGACGGCCAAAGATGTGATGACAGCCGCCTTGCAGGTCAGCAAACCCATCTTTTTCGGCATGGTCGTGATTATCACTGCCTACCTGCCGCTATTCATGTTCCAGCGCATAGAGTACAAATTGTTTTCACCGATGGCATTTGCGATAGGCTTTGCCCTGCTCGGTGCACTGGTGGTCTCGCTGGTACTGATACCTGGCCTGGCCTATGAAGCGTATAAAAAGCCACGCAAGGTATTTCATAACCCGGTGCTGGAAAAATTCGCTTCCATCTATAAACCCGTCCTGGAAAAAGTCGTCAACTCACCCCGTTTGACGATTGCGGCCTTTGTGTTTGCCTTTGCCGCCGTCGTGGGCCTGGGTGCCAGCATAGGCCGTGATTTCTTGCCTACCCTGGACGAGGGTTCGATCTGGCTGCAGGTCACTTTGCCGCCAGGTATCTCTCTGGAAAAAGCTGGCAGCATGTCTGATGAACTGAGGAAAGCCACGATGGAGTTCAAGGAAGTGTCCGCCATCGTCACGCAACTGGGGCGCAACGATGAAGGAACGGACCCATGGACACCTTCCCACATCGAGGTCAGCGTCACCCTGCACCCGTATGACACGTGGAAATCTGGCTGGAGCAAACAAGAACTCATAGAAAAAATGGCGCAGCGCTTTGAGAAGTTACCTGGCACCCATGTCGGCTTCACCCAGCCTATGATAGATGGCGTACTCGACAAGCTCGCTGGTGCCCATAGTGACCTGGTGGCCAAAGTGTATGGCAATGATTTCAAGGAATCACGCCGTATTGCCAGGGAAGTAGAAAACACGCTGAAAGCTGTGCCTGGTGCAGAAAATGTCATTATCGAACAGGAACCGCCCTTGCCGCAAATACGCATAGAAGTCGATCGCGCCGCGTGTGCCAGGTATGGCGTCAATGTCGCCGATATCACCGACCTGATAGGCACTGGCATAGGTGGCAAACCCATCGCCCAGTTGTTTATTGATGAACGTCACTATGACATAGGTATACGCTTCAACAAGGCATCACGCAGTACGCCAGACGCCCTGGGCAACCTGATGCTGACCTCATCCAGCGGTGCCAGGATCCCGCTGGCGCAGGTAGCCAGCATACGCCTTGATGATGGCGAAAGCACCATCACGCGGGAAATGGGCAAGCGCCACCTGACCGTCGGTCTGGGATTGAAAGGGCGCGATCTGGCTTCTTTCCTTGATGATGCCAAGGAACAGGTGGAATCCAGGGTCAACTACGATCATTCCAAATTCCAGATTACCTGGGGCGGCCAGTTCGAGAACCAGCAACGCGCCCAGGCCAGGCTGGTGGTGATTTTGCCAGTCGTGGTGGCGCTGATGTTCATTCTGCTGTTTGGACAATTCCGGAACCTGCGTCAACCGGCGCTGATATTGATGGCCGTGCCACTCGGTGCCATCGGTGGTTTGTGTGCCCTGCATTTGCGCGGCATGACGCTGAATGTATCCAGCGCAGTTGGCTTTATCGCCCTGTTTGGGGTTGCCGTGATGGATGGGATTTTGATGGTGTCGAATCTGAATCGCTTGCGTGCTGAAGGTAAATTGTCATTGCGGGACGTGGTATTGCATGGCGCCCGCGAACGCTTCCGCCCGGTCTTGATGACCGCCAGCGTTGCTGCCCTGGGATTGCTGCCCGCTGCCATCGCCCACGGTCTGGGCAGTGATGTGCAGCGCCCACTGGCCACGGTCGTGGTGGGTGGTTTGATCACGGCAACCGGCCTGACTTTGGTATGGCTGCCAGGTCTCTACTACCTGATAGAAAAATATATAGAAAACAAAAACAGTAAAACTGCCGCGCACCATGATGCCAGCGTAGCAGATGCAGTGTAAGGAATCATCATGCAAAAAATCAAGAAGCAAAAATCTCGTGCCCTGCCGCTGATGTGCGGTCTGTTGCTATTGTTGTTGCAGCTGCCAGCTCATGCACAGGTCAATGTGCAGACAAATACGGTCAGCATGCAGCAATACCTGGCTGCAGTAGAAAACAATAGTCTCGATTTACAAGCGCAGCAAGAACTCATCGCCAGTGCCAGGGCCGGCATCTCCATCGCCGGTGTGCGACCAGACCCACAATTCACGGCAGGTATTGACTCCAAGGAAATGTATGGCCCGAACAAGCCCAATACTGCGACTACGTCGATAGCAGGCATCGCCATTACTGTGGAAACTGCCAACAAGAGGGGGGCAAGAATACAGGCAGCCGAGAGCAATGTCCGCTTCACCGAAGCCGGTGTCTCAGCCTACCGGCGGCAACTATTGAGCGATGCCTCCAACGCATTTACAGAAGCCTGCCGTTCTGCGATGTCACTCGCACGCCGGGACAGCAGCCTGAATGCCATGCGCGATATTGTGAAAATGAATGAAGCACGCTTTAAAACTGGCGACATAGGCAAGCAGGAATTGGTGCAGTCAAAAGTCGAAGCCGATCGCTTTGCCATGGATGTCACCAGTGCCCGCGCTGATACTATCAATGCGGAAGCACAATTATCGAATTTCCTGGGGAAGAGCTACCAAGAGATTTTTGCAGACAGAAAATTGGATTGCAGCTATCAGCAGGACGATGTGATAGCAGACCTGGCCACGCTGACACGGCAAGCCCTGGAAAAACGGGAAGACATACAAGTAGCACGCTCAGCCAGTGAGAATGCCAAAGATAATATAGAACTGGCAAGAGCCAATCGCTGGATAGATCCAGTAGTCAATCTTGGTATCAAGAACACGCCGAGGGTGAATGCGATACAGAATGCCAGCGGCACAGTCACGAATTCTCCGGCGGAGCGTTCGAGTCCGCTGAGCCTGACCGTTACGATTCCTATTCCTTTTTCACGCATGCAAAGCGGAGAATTAAGCCAGGCGCAATCAGCGCTGACACAGGCGCAACTGCAATTGCGCTCAACGCTGATGAGGGCAGAAACTGAGGTAAGAGGCAGCTATCTGCAATATCAGGCTGCTTTGCAAAATATCAAAAACTATAAGGAACACGTGCTCGATGATTCCGATCGTTTACTACAGAGCGTGCGTACCAGCTATCGCAAAGGGGCAGCGTCGATGCTGGAACTCTTGAATGCTCAGCGCAATGCCGATGAAATTTATCAGGCTTATCTGCAGGCAGAAGCTACTCTGGCGATTGCCAGAATCAAGCTGCAACAAAGCACTGCTTACCAGATGAAATAAGGCAATGAAATAAACCGATCGCATTGCAGGTGAACGAAGCATAAAAGCATGGGCAAGCCCATGCTTTTTTAACTTCATTTTTGGAGACTGACCCATGCATATGCATGGGCCAAATTCATTACTTAAGCAACCTGACGCTGCAATTGATTTTGAGCCTGGTTTTGTGACTCTACCAGTTGCAGATTGTCACCATCAATCAGGATGCGGCGCGGTTTGTGTGCTTCTGGAATTTCACGCACCAGTTCTATACTTAACAAACCATTGTCGAGACGCGCGGTGACGACCTTGACATGGTCAGCCAGGCGGAAACGGTGTTCAAAATCACGAGAGGCGATGCCACGGTGCAGGAAGTTGCGTGTGCCTTCAGCTTTTTGACGGCGACCGACAATTTTCAGAGTATCGCGTTCGGTTTCAATGTCGATTTCGCTGCGGTCAAAACCTGCAACTGCCATGGTAATTGCATACTTATCTTCTGCAATCAACTCGATATTGTAAGGGGGATAGCTGGGTGCTGTTTCCGCACGTTGAGCATCGTCAAATAACTGGGCCAGGCGGTCAAAGCCGATAGCGGAACGGTACAGAGGAGCGAAGTCAAAATTACGCATGATAATATCCTTATAAATTGAAGCGATATAAATTAAAATTTTAGAAACTATTTTTGAAACTCTTTTTGAAACTTTTATTACTGTGACGCTTATTACTTCTAGTTCGCAGACCTCAGCTTCGAGCATCTGCTGAGTAGAAAATGGCGCTGGTGCCAAGAGTTTCAAGACCCCAATATCAAATTTTTTTTCTTAAATAAAATTTATTAATTTCAGATTATTCTCAGCAGCAATATTTACAACAGTTCAAAGAAAAACAGGAAACAGGCATGGCCAAGCTTTACTTCAGATATTCAGCAATGAACGCAGGAAAATCCACGGCACTTTTACAAGTCGCCCACAACTACGAAGAGCAGGGACAAAAAGTCCGGCTCTACACTGCGGCCATTGATAACCGCTATGGCGCAGGCAAAGTCACTTCCCGCCTTGGCCCACAAAGGCAGGCAGAAGTCTTTGACACAAATTTTGATTTTCTGGCAGAAACACCCAAGGTCAGTTGCGTGCTGGTGGATGAAGCACAATTCCTGTCGGCTGATCAGGTAAGGCAATTACATCAGTTGGCACAGGTGCGCGGTGTGCCAGTAATTTGCTATGGCTTGCGCAGTGATTTCCTGGGCGAGCCATTCACCGGCTCAGCATATTTGCTGGCATTGGCGGATGATATAGAAGAATTAAAAAACATCTGCGCCTGCGGTAAAAAAGCCACGATGAATATCCGTGTTGATGAAAACGGCAGGCGCATGAAAACTGGCGAGCAGATTGATATCGGTGGGAACGAACGTTATCAACATGTATGTGGCCGCTGTTTTTACGCTGGCTAAAAACAAAAGAGCAGGCCCATGAGCCTGCTCTTACAATGTAAGCTAAACCAGCTTTAGAGCACCTTCAAAAACTCCGTCAAATCATTAATTTCCTGCGGCGTAAACCCTATATTGAAACGCTTGTCATAGAACTTCACGACATCACTTATTTCTACCATACCCCCATTATGGAAGTAAGGTGAACGGGCTTCTATGGCGCGCAGGCTGGGGACTTTGAAGCGACCTATGTCTTTCCATTTCCCTGTTGCCATGGCGCTGCCAGGATCTGTGGTCTCCACGATTTCACCAGTCAATTTATTCCTGAGTGTGTACAAAGGCATGTCAGGCGTGCGCAAGCTGGCATCTGATACGCCAGTATTAAACAGACGTGGCACCGAATGAGAACCTACGTTACCTACGCTATGGCAACTGGTGCAAGTAGCGCGCTGCAAGGGTAAACGCAATTCATCATTGAAACCGGCAACACGGGTGATGTTAAAGGGCTTGTTATTGAATATTTGCTCGCCCCTGGCAATCGAGCCCCTTGCAAGATTGATAGCCGTTGGTGGCTGTGGTGGCTGCGGCGGGCGCCCCTGTACGGGTGGATTAGGTGGTGTTGGCCTGTCGAGACCGCGCCATGCCGTAAACATGTTCATGACATTGCGGTCGAATGGGGTACCCGTCACATAGTCGCCGACATCGAGATCATTGATACCGAAATAAAAATTGTTCTTTGCCAGTTCAGCAGGGCCACCTTTGGCACCGGCATCTGTCAGGTTACCCGCGACCAGGCTGGTGATTTGCGCAGTGAATAAAGTCTTTTCAAAATCGACGATACTGCGTTGTTCGGTTGCAGTCAAACCTTGTGCCGCTTGCGCATGACCGGTGACGGCGCTATTCGACTGATGCAGCAAATCAAAATCGGTGGAAGAAAAACATTGCAATGGGCGAGTATTGCGTATGCACAAATTGGATCTGGCATCGGTGAAAGTTTCTCGGCCATCCCACATGACCGTGCTCAGGAATTTCAGGTTGGTGGTTGGCAAAGGGCGACGAAATAGCGATATCTCTTTTGCGCTGGCATAGCCATAAGGATCATCTGCCTTGACCAGGGTAAATTCAGCATCGGCAGGCACCGGCAAACCCACCCTGATGAGACCCTTGGTCAGCAACATATTATATGCCAGGCGTTTTTGATCCATGGTAGCGACTAAAGCATTCGGTGAGTTCGCGCCATCCACCAATCTGAAAACTGGATCATCACCATTGGTCTGTACGAATCTGTCTTTTAAATTATCAGGGTTGATGCTCCAGCCATGACTCTCCTGATGACAAGTGGCACAACTGCGGCCATTGCCAAGGGCTTTGAAGAAGGCATTATTCTTATCTATGCTGCCAGTGGTGGATACTGTCAGTGCTGTCCCTTCTCCATTCGCAAAAGGCACCAGTGAAGGCGGGTCGGCAGGCGGCGCTGCTGGCGCAGGTGCAGCAAGGCTTGATGATGTTGCTACCGGCGGTACAGCTTGCACTGCTGCATTACTGTTCGATCCCGTTGTGCTGGTATCACCGCCACAGGCAGCCAGGCTCATCAGGATTAATATGGCGCTGGCTATCTGCACCCTGCGACGCATTCCATGCATGGCTGGAAAATTCGATTCTGTATATGATTTCATTTGAAGTCCCCCTTGGAGTTTAATTTTTTCTACTCTAGAAGCCCGGCATTCTCTGCACTAAGTTCTGAGACTGGATAGAGGATGATTTTTGAATGTGAAGAAAAAATGAAGAAAAGGGTTTTTTTTAAATATCGCTGGCACAAAATTCAAAAAAATATTTTTTTAATGATTCTCGTCTTTACTTCATGATTCCTCCATAATTGGCTGGCACCATGGCAAATCAATACAATTCAATACGATCCGGGAGCCTCGAAGTATGCGTCTGACCATCGCCCGCAAGCTTGCTTTGGCCATTACGGCAATTGTGATTATCAGCATAGGCACGCTGGCCTGGGTCACCAGTCAAAACCTGAAAAGTGGCTTTATTGCCTACCTCAGTGACCTGGAGCGGCAAGACCTGGTCAGGCTCAGCACTTTGCTGGCAGAAGACTATCGCCAAAATGGCAATTTCGATCGCTTCCAGGCTAACCGCCGTCCCATGCGCGATTTACTGGATCAGATACGCAGCAAACCCCGTCCAGAAAATGAGGATGCCCCTCCACCACCACCTCGCAGAAGACAGCGCGAAGGCGAAACTGAAGATCAAAATGACCAGCGCCCACCTCCTCCACCAAGAGGCCAGGACAGGCCGCCACGTGATGCGCCACCTGAACAAAGGCCGCCGATAGATCCCATGAACTTTGGGCAAAGACTGTCACTGATCGATAAAGATGGACATGCACTGATAGGCCCAGGCGATGCTCCAGGTGGCAGCATAGTTCCCATCATGCTGGGTAATGAAAAAATAGGCATGCTCAGGCTGGCCCCCTTGCGGCAAATATCGAATGCCAGTGCCATGGATTTTGTCAGTGTGCAAATACGTCATACCTTGTGGCTGGCATTGGCACTGATACTGGTATCGCTGGTATTTTCGCTATGGCTGGCCAGGCATTTATTACGCCCTTTAAAATCCCTGCATCAGGTCACTGCAAAAATTTCCAAGGGACAGCTCGACGCCAGGGCAGAAAGAGTCAGTCAGGATGAACTCGGTGATCTTGCGCGCGATATCAACAGCATGGCACAGAACCTGGAGAGGAATGAAGCGCAAAGAAGCAAGATGCTGGCCGATATCTCCCATGAATTGCGCACTCCGCTAACCGTCATACAGGGCGAGATAGAAGCCCTGATGGATGGCGTGCGCCATATCACACCAGCGGCACTGGAATCTTTGCATGCAGAAGTACGCCACCTGAACAAGCTGGTGGATGATCTGCGCCAATTAACGCTGGCCGATGCCGGTGACCTGCATTATCAATTCCAGGCCATGGATTTGCGCCCCATGCTGGCAGACCTGCTGCAACGCTTTGGCTTGCGCATAGAGCAAGCTGGCTTGCGTCTGGAAAGTCATCTGGGTGATATGCCAGCCTGGATTAATGCCGACGGTGGTCGCCTGACCCAGGTACTCAGTAATTTGCTGGAAAACAGCGTACGCTATACCGATAACGGCGGTGTCATTTTGTGCACGCTGATACGCAATGGTGCTCTGCTGGAGCTACGCCTGGAAGACAGTGCGCCCGGTGTGCCAGATGCCAGCCATGCCCTGTTATTTGATCGTCTGTACAGAGCCGACAGTGCGCGCAACCGCGCCAGCGGTGGCAGCGGATTGGGGCTGGCGATTTGCAAGGTCATTGTTGAAGCCCACGGTGGACGCATCAGCGCTTCTGCTTCACAATTGGGCGGAGTGAAAATACTCATGCAATTGCCTTTTATCAAGACACCAAACTAATCTCATGGATACCAAGGCCCACATATTCATTGTTGAAGATGACTTGAAAATCGCTGCCCTGCTCAAGGATTATTTGCTGGCGGCTGGATATCAGGTCAGCCATGAAGCCAATGGCAGGCTAGCGCTGGAACAATTACGCTTATCTCCACCAGACCTGATCTTGCTTGACCTGATGTTGCCTGAACTGGATGGCATCAGCATTTGCAATGAGGTGCGCAAATTCAGCCAGGTGCCCATCATCATGCTGACTGCACGCGTAGAAGAAGTTGACCGCTTGCTGGGCCTGGAAACCGGTGCCGACGACTATGTCTGCAAACCCTTCAGCCCGCGTGAAGTGGTGGCGCGTGTCAAGGTACATTTGCGCCGCAGCATGGCTGGTCTGATTAAGCAACCGGCTACTGAACAATCACGTTTTGCCATCGACAAACAGCAACTGCGCATACTGGTCGATGCCCAGCCCTTGAATCTGACACCAGTAGAATATCGCTTGCTGGCAGAATTCATCAGCCATCCTGAACGTGTTTTCTCACGCCAGCAATTACTCGACTTTGCGCATGAAGACCAGCGTGACATCAATGACAGGACGGTGGATACGCACATCAAGAACATACGCAAAAAGATACAGGGCAAACTGCCAGGCAATGAATGTCTGCATTCTGTGTATGGTGTGGGTTATCGTTTTGAACTGCCACTGTCAATTTAAAAGTTGCAGGAAAAAAGATGTCCTGTATGCTTGACTTAGAGTCCACTCTAAGTTCTATGATCAAACCGTGACCAAACAATTCATTTCCATAGGCGAACTGGCTGTCCTGACAGGCTTGTCTGCTTATACCTTGCGCTTCTATGAAAAAGCCGGGGTATTGCAGGCGGCAAAAAGGGCTGACAACGGCCACAGGCGTTACAACAGTCAGGATGTCCTGTGGCTGGAGTTTGTGCTGCGCCTGAAGCAAACCGGCATGCCGCTGGCCGACATACGTGAGTATGCGCAGCTCAGGGCAGATGGGGAAATGAGTTTGCAACAGCGGCTGACGATGCTGGAGCTCCATCGTCAGCGCCTGGCCACCACCATGTCTGAGCTTGCAGCAAATGCCAGCGCCCTGGATGACAAGATTACTGTTTATCAGAAAATGATACGCAAGTCTGGCAAGAAAAAGAAAGTCTGATCATGGATCAAAACACGAATGCACTCACTAGCGAACGTTATCAGCGTGGCTGGAAGAAATTGAGAGAGATAGATGGTGAAGCAGGTGAAAAAGTCATAGCATCGCTGGCCGATATAGCGCCCGACTTTGCCCGTTACGTGATTGAATTTCCATTTGGGGATATTTATTCACGCCCGCAACTGGATTTGAAATCACGCGAAATCGCCGTAGTCGCAGCGCTGACGGCCCTGGGAAATGCCACGCCCCAGCTCAAGGTGCATATACAGGCGGCCTTGAATGTAGGATGCACGCGGGAAGAAGTGATCGAAGTGATCATGCAAATGGCGGTGTATGCGGGTTTTCCAGCTGCACTGAATGGTTTGTTTGCCGCGAAAGAAGTGTTTGCCGCACTGGATACAGCCGATTAGATTGGCAGGCAATAACTCTGTTTGACGGTATCCATGACAACCGTGGTCTGGAACTTGAGGATATTGTCATTGGTGAAGAACACGGCGCGGGTGAAGCGTTCATAGGCAGCCATGTCTGTGGTTTGCACAATGAGCATGAAGTCAAATTCACTCGCCAGATAAAAGCATTGCTGCACCTCGGTCAGGGCTTGCATGTCTTGCTTGAAGCTGTCGATGACTTCGCCCAGGCCTTTTTTGAAAGCCACCTCAACCATGACAGTCAAAGGATAGCCAACTGCCTGGGGGTTGACTATGGCCACCTCGGCCCTGATCACGCCTTCTTCACGCAATTTGCGTATGCGCCGCTGCACGGCAGTGGCAGACAAGCCTATGTCCGCCCCTATCAGCTCGGCTGAGTGGCGGGCATTATTTTGCAGGTAACGCAAAATGGCAAGATCAGAGCCATCCAGTATCATTGCTTGAGGATAACAAGTTCATAGAGGGAAACCTATTATGAACCGATATCCTTAACAAGCGGCAATTAATTTGCCTTGAAGAAATAATATGTGGCTTTATAAGGTGTACGTGTTTCTGCACCGATCTGGAAATCCGAGCATCCTGTCAGAGGGGCTTTACCGCCCACGGTGACTACGCGCTGTATACTGGTCACCTTGGAGAACGTGCCAGTCGCTGAGCTGGATTTTGCTTTCAGCAATAACCAGGGGATAGCATTGGTATCGACGCTGTCGCTCTTGGCGACTACTTCGCCGACTACTTTGCTGCCATCAGCGGCTTCCCAGGTTGGGCCTTCATAATGCTTGCCCAGTTTGGGGCTGGTAGGGTCATGGCTGGCGTATAGCTCGGCTTCTGGTGAGCGGAATACCCATTCAAACTTTTTAGGGCCGCCTTTATTGGCTCTGCAGTCATAGATCTGCACGCCGGTTGCAGCCATCTGGAAGGCCAGTACTTCACCAGCAGGCGCTTTCAGACTGACTGGCACGCTAACGACCTGGGCAGCTGGCACCACTGGGCCAGCTGTATGTTTAACAGGCGCGGTAGAGCAGGCTGACAGGATAGCGGCAGTAGCGATACTGCCAGCGATAGCGATTTTCTTCATTTCTTATACCTTTCAATTAAATGTTCAAGGTGCTCAATCACCACGATCAGCAGGTAATGCTTGATGTATTCAGGGGCTAAGGCTTGCATCAAGCACTCGCACGATCATACTCTGCAATGGGGCATGCCATTGCCATCATTACCGGTTGGGGGAGTGTAAATCTGGATCGGGCAGATTTTAGCAATGGTGTTTCAAAATAAATAAAACACTTACTGAATTTTACATCCTCATCATAGGAGTGCCAGCCCTACTTAAGTATGGTTGGCAATAGTGCTGCTTATTCCAGGGCCTGACAATTTTGCCTTGAGTTTTAACCAACAGCCATAATCCCTTCGTGGGACAATAGCGCTCAGACATCTGGCCTGTATATGATCAGGCATTACCAACATCACGAATTTGTGGATCAGGCTTCATGAGCAACAAGAACAAGAAGGAAACAAGAAATCAAGGTGGCAAGCCATTGCTGCATGCGCGCAACCGCCATCAGGGCCGCTATGATTTTCCTGCCCTGATCAAGGCAGAGCCTGCGCTGGAGCACATGCTCATCAGCAACCCTGCTGGCGAGACCAGCATCAATTTTGCCGACCCACTGGCAGTAAGGCTGCTCAACAAGGCTTTGCTGCAAAGCAGCTACGACGTGCGCGGCTGGGATATTCCCCCAGAAAATCTCTGCCCGCCCGTGCCAGGCAGGGCTGACTATCTGCATTATCTGGCTGACTTGCTCGCTGACAGCAATCAGGGGCGTGTGCCCAAAGGCAAACAGATCACGGCTTTGGATATTGGTACTGGTGCCAGTTGCATCTATCCCTTAATCGGTGCCAGCGAATATGGCTGGTCATTTTGCGCCAGCGACATCAACCAGGCTTCGCTGACAAATGCGCAGGCCATACTTGAACACAACCCGAACCTGGGCAAGCAAATACAACTGCGTCATCAGGCCAATGAACTATCCCTGTTCAAAGGCATAGTCGCTGATGACGAATGGTTTGATGTCAGCCTGTGCAACCCGCCATTTCATGCTTCGGCCGAAGAAGCACGGGCGGGCAGCACGCGCAAATGGGAAAACCTGAACAAAACTGGCAAAGCAGAGCAGGCTGAGCCAGTGCTGAACTTCAGTGGCCAGGCGGCAGAGCTATGGTGCGAGGGTGGGGAGCTGGCTTTTATCGAAAAAATGATCAGGGAAAGCGCGGCTATACCCACAAAAATCTTATGGTTTTCTACCCTGGTGTCAAAGTCAGCCAATTTGCCTGCAATCCATGCGGCATTGAAGCAGGTCAAAGCCTGTGATGAGAAAACCATTATCATGAGCCAGGGTAATAAAGAGAGTCGTCTGGTCGCCTGGACTTTCTTGAATGCAAGCCAACAAGCTGCCTGGGCTAAATTGCGTTGGTCAAATAACAAGAGATAAAGCCTTCAACCGAGTATTTGCCTTCCGTACAGAATATAATCTTAACTATAGCGCCTGCCCCTGGCTTACAATCTCGTTCGTCTTCTGGATTGCAACCCTGAAAGAGCAGCAAACAAGCAATAGATATAGGTAATAAGTGCGTCGCGTGATTTACTTTTGAGCAAATGTGTCAAGGATAACAATGAAACGTGTAGATGATTTCCGCCTGAAGCTGGGCAAAGATGAGCTGGTTCCTATCATGATCGGTGGCATGGGTGTTGATATCTCCACTGCTGAACTGGCGCTGGTTGCTGCACGTCTGGGTGGGGTTGGTCATATTTCTGATGCCATGGTGCAGGATGTCTCGGACCGTCGTTTTGACACCAGCTTTGTCAAAGAGAAGACCAAATTCTACAAATACAATATTAACAACTCCGACAAGACTGACATCAAGTTCAACCTCGAGCAATTGGCCGAAGCCACCCGCATGCACGTGGGCAAGACTATGGAAGCCAAGCAGGGCACGGGCATGATCTTTGTCAATTGCATGGAAAAGCTGACCATGAATGGCCCACGCGAAACCCTCAAGGTACGCCTGGAGTCTTCACTTGATGCCGGTATTGACGGCATCACCATGAGTGCCGGCCTGCATCTGGGTTCCTTTGGCCTCATCGCTGAGCACCCGCGCTTTCGCGATGCAAAGCTGGGCATCATCGTTTCTTCAGTACGTGCGCTGCAATTATTCCTGCGCAAGAATTCGCGTCTGAACCGTTTGCCAGACTATGTCATCGTTGAGGGCCCGCTGGCTGGTGGCCATCTGGGTTTTGGCATGGACTGGGCTGAATATGATCTGCAAACCATCATCACTGAAATCGTCCAGTACCTGAAGGCAGAAAACCTGGACATCCCGCTGATTGCGGCTGGTGGTATCTTCACAGGCAGCGATGCCGTGTCTTTCATGGAAAACGGTGCTGCCGGTGTACAGGTAGCGACCCGCTTCACTGTCACCAATGAATGCGGCCTGCCTGCCAGCGTGAAACAGGAATACTTCAAGGCCAGTGAAGGCGATATCGAAGTCAATAATATCTCGCCTACCGGCTACCCTATGCGCATGCTGAAGAATACGCCAGCAATAGGCGATGGCATACGCCCTGGTTGCGAGTCTTATGGCTATCTGCTGGATGGCAATGGCAACTGCGCCTACATCACATCCTATAACCGTGAAGTGGCAGCGCACCCTGATGCCAAGAAAGTCTCGGTCATGGACAAGACTTGCCTGTGCACCCACATGCGTAACTTCAATTGCTGGACTTGTGGGCAAATGACCTACCGCCTGAAAGACACGACCCGCAAACTGCCGGATGGCACTTATGAATTGCTGAGTGCCGAACATGTGTTCCGCGATTATCAATTCAGTGTAGATCACCAGATTGCCCTGCCGGTTTAAATCACTGGCCTGAATACAAAACGCCGCTTTAGCCTTTGAGGAAAGCGGCGTTTTTCATGTGCACAAGCAATCAGAGTTCAGATGGCTTTTTGCTGGCAATGGTTTTCCAGTTGGTTTTTGCAAGATCGATATTGCCCGCAATGTCCTTTGCCCAGATCGCACGGATCTTGGTATCGAGATTGAAGTAGAGTTTGTTATCGACGATGTCATACACGTCCGGGTCAGCAACAAATTTCTTGCCTATCGATGCACCATAAGCGCAGTAGCCACCAAAGGCCGGCAGGTATTTCTCTGGATTCGCCAGGAAAGTCTTTTTGTTTTCTTCGCTGGTGAACAGGTAATCAACCCCATCTACAGTTGCCACATGGTGACCGGTGCCATGGGCTGGTTTTTCGCTGGTGAAGAAGGTAGTGAGATCATAGCCACGTGCACCTATGACACTATTGGCGACCGTATCAGCTACGCTGATGCCCGGCACCGCTGCCAGGGACAATGCGGCTACTGCTGACAAGAAGATGAATTTGATTTTGCTGACCAGGCTGCTGGAAGTGCGTGATATGGATGTGAGTGACATAGCGTGCTCCTTTAAATGGTTGAAAGCGGATTTGAGATTCGCCTTGCTCATGCGCAGCGAATGACACTCACTTTAATTCAGTTCATCAAAGTAAAGAATAGCCATAATATTGAATTCATTATTCCTCGAAATGGAATAATAACCATCGAATTTGATTTGGCACTCTCTGCGTGCAAACTCATGCCATGCAGAAATATTTGCTTACATTTTGGTGCAGGCACTTACACTCACTGGTATCACAAGCAATATATTTCCCTTTAATTGCCCTCATCCGTAACAAATCCACTGGTATCAGCCTTGGCATGAAAAATGCTGCAATGCACATGCTTGTGTGTCATTGACGATGTTTTTTAAAAAGGCTAGCTTGATGAAAATACGCGTGCTCTCCAGCTTCTTGCTCTCACTCTCTTTCAGCCTCTTGCTGTGCAGCGGCACTTGCAATGCACAGGCAGAATCCCCTACAACAGCATCAGTGACTGCAGCCACTGCACCTGCAATTGCGGTGGTAGCCCCACCAGCCATGACCAAGCCGGGCATGATCGCCGCTGACAAGATCAGTGCTGGCGACACCGCCTGGATGCTGACATCGACCGCACTGGTATTACTGATGACCATACCCGGCCTGGCCCTGTTCTATACCGGCATGGTGCGCAAGAAAAATGCCCTGGGCACGATGGCGCATAGCCTGGCAACCACCTGCATCGTCACGGTCTTATGGGTGGTGCTGGGTTACAGCCTGGTGTTCACGGCAGGTTCGCCTTATCTGGGCAGCATGGACAGGTTCATGCTGCACGGCGTGAGCTTTTTGAAAGAAGCCGGGCAGCTCAGCGTGCATCAACTGGCACCGACAATACCAGAGAGCGTATTCCTGATGTTCCAGATGACGTTTGCGATTATCACCCCTGCCCTGATCACCGGTGCCTTTGCCGAACGGATGAAATTTTCTGCCCTGCTGCTGTTCATCACGCTGTGGTCCTTGCTGGTGTATGTGCCAGTCGCGCACTGGGTATGGGAACCGGCAGGCTGGCTGGCAGCGCGCGGCGTGCTGGATTTTGCCGGTGGCACTGTGGTGCATATCAATGCCGGGGTATCTGGTCTGGTGGCTGCACTGATAGTCGGACCACGTCTGGGTTTTGGCAAGGAACCCATGCCGCCACATAATTTATTGCTGACTGCGATAGGTGCATCGCTGTTATGGGTGGGCTGGTTTGGTTTCAATGCAGGTTCTGCCGGTGCAGCAGATGGCCGCGCCGGGCTGGCGATGCTGGTGACACAGGTGGCAACAGCGATGTCTGCACTAGCTTGGATGTTTGTTGAATGGCTGCGCCGTGGCAAACCCTCGGTGCTGGGCATAGTCTCTGGCGCGGTCGCTGGCCTGGTAGCTATCACGCCCGCCTCCGGCTTTGTCGATCTGACGGGTGCGCTGGTGATAGGTGCTGTAGCTGGCGTGGCATGCTATTGGGGAGCGACTTCACTCAAATCCCTGGGTGGTTATGACGATTCACTGGATGTATTTGGCGTGCATGCCATAGGTGGCATAGTCGGCGCACTGCTGACTGGCGTATTTGCGTTGAAGAGCATAGGCGGTGCCGATGGCAGCCTGGCGACCCAGGCCTTTGGCGTCATCGTTACTGTGATTTATTCGGGCGCTGTGACAGCAGCCATTTTATGGCTGGTCAAAGTGACCGTTGGCTTGCGCGTCACCAATGAGCAGGAAAGAGAAGGACTTGATCTAGAACTTCACGGGGAGCATATCTTATGAGTACCAGCAGCCTGATACAAAATGCCATGTCGGATAATCTTGCCTTCTCTCTCATGGCAAGACTGCACGTGATTTTACGGCGGCAAAATGGCCGCGTCACTGACATAGAATACATGCGCGTCAACCCAGGCTATTGTCGCAGCATACTGGACATGGCGCTGGAATTACCGAATCAGGATTTGCACGACATTTGCCAAAAGCTGGATGAAATTTATTTTGGCGAAGATGGCTTGTTCGTCACGCCACCACCGTCTGATCCTTTGATCAACAGACTGGTAGCGAGAAAGCAAGTCAGTAAAACGGGCTTGCTGGTTAACAACAGACTGGACGACAGTGCCATGACTAATATACCTACTATGCCCGCACCAGTGCTGGACCACAATGCCATGGTTGACCAGACTTATATAGGCCGTTTGCGCTAGGCCTTTTTGCATGATCACAAGAAAGCCGTGCATTGTGCGCGGCTGGCGGTCGTGGCCTGCTGTTCTTCAGTTACAATCCTCCAGAAAAAGCATGCGATAAATAATCAGCGGGCAAGCTATCCATTCTGGGCAGGTAATGAAAAAGACTCTCTACGACATACTTTCAGTTGAAGCGGACGCCACGCCCGAACAGATACGTGCAGCTTATCAGCGCGCCACGGCTGAACTCGATAACGAAGGGCAGCATGACCCCAACAAAAAGGTCATCTTGCGTGAAGCCTTTGAATTGCTGCTCCATCCACAAAAAAGAGCCAGTTATGATGCCAGGCTGGCCAGACAGAACAATTTGCCGGCACAAGCCATAACAAATCAGGACAAGCAAGCAGTGGCGGCTCCAGTGGCAAATCCATCGAAGCCCAAAAACTGGTTTGCGCCTGTCATATTAGGCATTTTACTGCTGGCGGCTGTCGCCACGTGGTGGTCTGTAAAACAGAAAGAAGAACGCAACAAACTCAGGGATAATCCTGTCGCCAGTGAAGTCATGCCTGCACCGGCGACAATTAACATGCCAGCACCAGCACCGCAGGCAATCACTATTTCTGCCAATACGGAGGCAGGCAAGACGGCTGAAGAAATTTATGCTCTGCGTTCGCCCAGTATCGCCCTGATTTCCGTATTTTCACCAACCGGTGTACAGGTGGCGATTGGTAGTGGTGTCATGATAGAGCAACAGGTGCTGATTACGAATTGCCATGTCACCCGCAACGGCGTGCAGTACAAGGCCAAGATAGGCCAGGAATTTTTAGCTGCCACTGTCATCATGGCTGATGAAGAATTTGATTTGTGTCGCCTCAGCGTACCAGGTTCAACAGCACCAGCGGTAGAACTGGGCAGCACAGACAATCTGCGCATAGGACAAAAAGTGTTCGCGATTGGTGCACCTCAAGGGCTGGACCTGACCATCAGCGATGGCATTGTTTCATCCCTGCGTACTTTGGCTAGCGGCAAGGTCATCCAGACTACGGCGCCAATTTCGCCAGGTTCCAGCGGCGGTGGATTGTTTGACAATGCAGGCAAGCTGGTGGGTATCATGACCTTTCAACACAGACTCGGGCAAAACCTGAATTTTGCCGTTCCTGCCGACTGGATCAGGACCATGTCTTCGCGCAGTGCCACCAACCAGAGCGTAGGTGCGCTGACCATGAGCAGCATAGATGGCAACAGCAACAGCAACAGCAACAGGAGCGACAACAATCAACAGGCTTCGTCAGCCCAGCAAGCGAATGCAAAAGTTTTAGGCAACTGGCTATGCTATGGTGTATTGACTGGTTACAGCATGGATCTATTGTTCAATAAGAATGCCCAAATGACGGGTGCCATGAATGGCAAGAAATTTTCGGGCACTTATTATTTTGACGGCAAATCACTCACTCTCAGTGGCGGCGGATCTTTCTCTGGCGTCGTCGAGGAACTTAGCGATTACAAGATGGTGATCAATGCAGGTAAAGCCGCACGCCTGGTTTGCAATAAAAAATAAGAATCTCGCTTACCATTTGGAAAAATGGTCTTCCGTCACACCCACCAGTTTTTCTATCTGCCGCTTGGGTGCATCCAGGCTGGCCCTGACCCAGCCACTGAAGACGCCTATGGGTTGCAGATAACGACTGCTGGCGATGATGAGGTTTTTATTTTCTGCGCGAAAACCTTCGGGATGAAATTGTAAATCCAGCAAACCATCATCGGTATGGATATGCCAGTCAGCCATGGCCTGGCTGGGGTCAAAGTCGAACTGCGCTGCGCCCAGTGAAATGAGTTGCCCATCCAGCCAAAGGGCATTTTCATGACTGGAAAAATATCCCGCCTGCAAATTAAAACCTATATCCAGCGCATGTGCTGATGCCCAGCGCCAACCGGTTTCGCGGGCCAGAAATCCATTGCTATGATCATAGCTGCCTATGCCTTTTTGCAGATTGAAACTGCGGTTACCAACAACTACTTCGCCTGCCAATCGCATGCCTGCAGATTTGACGGTGGCATGTACAGTGCCACCCAGTACTTCTCCCACTGCCAGCAAGGAAGGCGCAGCGGGTTTTGCATCCAGCATGGCATTGATACTGAATGAACCGCATTGCAGCTGCAATTCATATTGCCCGCTTGCGGCCACATGCTGAAAGCGGATTTGCTTGCCGAAAAATCGAAACTCTGAACGGGCCTGCTCTACCGGATGCGCATTCAGTTTTGCAGTCAGTCCCGGCAAACCATCTTGTGAATAGCTGGCAATGAGTTTACCCGGTAGTCTGTCAAACACATAGGCAAAGGCTGTATTGGTCCAACCCACATCGACAATGGCGATGCCGCAGAATATTTCTTCTGTCGCCAGCGCCACATAATGCCAGTGCTTGTGGTGCAAGGCTTGCCATAATTTACTGCGCTTGTGTGGCAGCGCCAGTGCAGACCAGTCTATGACTTCAGGTGCACCGGCATATTTGCCAAATCGTACCTGACCATCAGGATGCAGGACTTGTGCTGGAGCAGGTGGCAGGAAATTGGCTGGCATAGTGTCTTCATGATTTTTATATGCCAACGATTCTGCAGTAAATCAGTTAGAGGGTCTATTTCAAACTGCACTCATATTCTGTACTGCCGGGATGCCCATGAGTTTCAACCAAGCATAGCCCCACAATAGCAAGCCCGCACCCAGGCAACCATAAGGGTCCGCCGCCCCCTCAGAAAATACAAAGGGATAGGTAACGGCAAACACACTCATCACCAGCCCAAACCAGAAATGACCTGGCACATTGAACACGCTGGCCAAAGGCAGGAAGTGCAGACCAATGATCAACATGGCGAATGGTGTGACCCACTCGGCCAGCCCCATATTCGCCAACACATTTCCGCCGACCAGAATGATGCCCCACTGAGCTGCATTAATGACATGGAACAGACGCCCTGCCTTTTGCGCTGCCGGGCTATTGTCGTCGGCATAAGCCTTGTATTGCCGGTGACGTTGGACTGCCAGCCCGGCCAGCGTCAACCCCACAATGGCGATGAGCAGATAGACCAGTCCTTTACCATGCATGCCACGCTGATTCCATAAAGCCAGCCAGGCAGCGCCGAAGACGGCAAAGAACATCGCCCCCTTGGCACGGGCAGCGTGAGAAGAAAATGTGGCAGCGCTAATTTCAGACATGATGGACACTCCTTGTTGGACTGTTGCCAGTATGGCGAAAGAGAGTCCGCAATATCAGAGCAAAGTGTCAGGACTTGCCAATGACAAATGTCATGCCTGCGAATGTGATATCTGTTTTGGGGTTCAAAATACGGAATTAGCATAGTTGGTACGACTTGCATGCATAATATCGCTTTTGCAATTGCTTGCAGTATTGTTTGCAATGCGGTCCGCACAGGCGGCAAAGGACAGGAGATTTTTAAGTGCACATACTCATTATCATCATTGCCTTGTTGGTCTTGGCCTATTTTTTGAATCAGGCCATGCAAAAAAACAAGTCTACGCAAGACGGAAAGCCACTGCCCGCCGTTGCCCATGATGCCGCGCAGCAAAGCCATCTCGACCGTGCTGCCAGCGCACAGGCAGTTGCTTTTATCTCGGAAGGTAAATTGTTTTACCGCGCGGCCCATGGTGAAACCAGGCAATTGCACAGCCCCTATGTGCAAGAGATGCTGGACAAGATGGAAAAACACAGGGAAAGACATGCATGGAAGCAAAACACCAGCTTTGGAGTGTCTGCCTCAGGTGCCTGGCGCCAGTTTGATGGCGAAGGCGCGCAGATCAATGCAACGGCCATGCAATTTGATGAGCAGGGCCGCATCCTTTATTTTTTGCAGGACGCAGGCATGGGTGGCCTGTTTTCGTATGATCTGGAAACTGGCACCGAAAAACGCATACTGCACAGGCAAAACCTGGCACTGACAGATATGCATCTGGACCAGAGCAGTGGCAAATTGCTGGCCTCATCAATGAACAAAACCGGCATCGCCAACCTGGTCATGTGCAATCGCGAAGGTGATGAATACCGGGAGTTGACGGGTGGCGATACCCTGGACACCAGCCCCTGCTGGATACCGGATGCAGAAAAACAGATACTGTATCAATCTACCGGCATCGCCCGCAATCAAAGTGGCGTCACGCTGGCTTTTGGCAATGCCAGCATACAGATGCTGGATATAAAAAACGGTGCTGTTACGCCGGTGCTGGATGATCCTCAATATGATTTCCTGCACCCACGCGTCTGCCCGCAAGGTAATCTGCACTTTATCCGCCGTCCTTATGAAGTACCCAAATACGACACCAGCAATGCGCTGCTGGATGCCTTGTTTTTTCCTTTCCGTTTATTGCGTGCAGTGTTTCATTACCTGAATTTTTTCTCCATGATGTATAGCCGCAAACCTTTGACCAGCGCATCCGGCCCGGCCTTGAATGCAGACTTGAAAGAAATCATCCTCAAGGGCAAACGCATCGATGCTGAAAAAGCCTTGAAAAAAGAAAACATGGTCAATGGCGTACCTTCACTGGTACCTGCCTCATGGCAGCTGGTGAGCCGCAACCGTCAGGGCAATGAAACTATCCTGGCGACCAATGTGGCCGCGTATGATATGCGTGCTGACGGCAGCATTGTTTACTCAAACGGACGTGGTGTGTTCTTATTGGGTACAGGCAGGCAATCAAGCCTGATATTGAAAAGTGAGCTGATTGCAGATGTCATTTCACAATAATGGACATGAAAACATCTCATATGTTGTCATACAACTTTATGCTGACTTTTTAAGTTAAAATCAGTCTATAGCTAGCAATCACCCCTCATAACGACACTACTCGGTTCATGGAAACTCAAGACTACGCCAACGCTCTGCCAGCCAAAAGACGGCATAAAAGCCTGTCCCAGGGGCTGGTAGAAAGTATTAGCAACAACATCAAGAATGGTATCCTGAAGCCAGGTGAAAAGCTGCCCACTGAGTCTGCCATCATGACTTTATATGATGTCAGCCGTACCGTGGTGCGCGAGGCCATATCGCATTTGCAGGCAGCAGGACTGGTGCAAACCCGTCATGGCATAGGCACTTTCATCCTAGAACCCAGCCAGGCGGCCAGCACAGGCATGCTGCGCGAAGCCATCGTCACTGTCAGGGACGTGCTGGACATACTGGAACTCAGGATCAGCCTGGAAACCGAGGCCGCCTGGCTGGCCGCCTCACGCCGCACTGAAGAGCAGGCTGTGGCGCTGGGCAAGGCACTGGAAGATATCCTGGCGAACAAGACTGAAGAAAATGCCTCGGTGAATGCCGATGTGCGCTTTCACTTGCTGATCGCCCAGTCCACTGGCAACCGTTATTTTGTTGACATCCTCAGCAACCTGGGTACCACCATTATCCCGCGCGCCAGATTGAAGTCTGCCATGCTGACGCTTGAGGGTAGTAATAGTAATAACTCAGGCACCAGTTACCTGGAAAGGGTCAACCGCGAACATGAGGATATCTACCTTGCCATCCAGCGCAAGGACCCGGAAGCAGCGCGTGCCGCCATGCGTACCCACCTGAGCAATAGCAGGGAAAGATTGCGACAGGCACAACAGCGTATAGAGGCCCCCACAGCTTAGTCCCGGCTCTTCAGCTTAAATCCCGGCCTGGTTTCAGCTCAAATAGGACTTACGCAAAATTGTTACAGCAAGGTGTAGCGACGAAGACAGTACTTTAGTACAAGGTCTTGTTGAATGCGGGAGCTGCAACGCAGCTGGGGCGGTTTTGCGTAAGTCCAACCAAATTCAAATTTTTTAAAAGTATGCTTGTCTTCTCTTATTTTAAGTTGTACGATGACGTATGACTTAAAGAAACAATGACGCGAAACATTTATTTAGCACTTACTTAGCACTTACTTTTTTAAAACACGATCAAACCTGGTCATGTCGCACGCCAGGTTTCCATTTCCGGAGCTACCATGCATCCTCAAGAACTGAAACAAATCCTGTCCTCTGGCCTGCTGTCTTTCCCTCTGACTGACTTTGACGCGGCTGGCGACTTCAATGCCAAGACTTATGCAGAACGCCTTGAGTGGCTGGCGCCCTATGGCGCCAGCGCCTTGTTTGCTGCAGGTGGCACGGGTGAATTTTTCTCGCTGACTGGCAGTGAATATTCCGACATCATCAAGGTCGCGGTAGACACTTGCCGTGGCAAAGTACCTATCCTGGCTGGTGCCGGTGGCCCTACCCGCCAGGCAATTGCCTATGCACAGGAAGCAGAGCGCCTGGGCGCGCACGGCATCCTGCTGTTGCCACATTACCTGACTGAAGCCAGCCAGGATGGCCTGATCCGTCACGTAGAAGAAGTTTGCGCTTCCGTTAAATTTGGCGTGGTTGTGTATAACCGCGGCAATTCCCGTTTGACTGCTGATTCACTGGAAAAACTGGCAGCACGCTGCCCCAACCTGATCGGCTTCAAGGACGGCATAGGCGATATCGAATTGATGGTATCGATCTGGCGTCGTATGGGCGACCGTTTCAGTTACCTCGGTGGTCTGCCTACTGCAGAAGTTTATGCTGCTGCGTACAAGGCATTGGGTACACCGGTTTACTCTTCTGCTGTATTCAACTTCGTACCAAAACTGGCGATGGATTTTTACCACGCCATTGCAGCAGATGACCATGCCACATCGAATCGCCTGCTTGACCAGTTCTTCCTGCCTTACCTGGAAATCCGTAACCGCAAAGCTGGTTATGCAGTGAGTATCGTGAAAGCAGGTGCGCGTCTGGTTGGCCATAGCGCAGGCCCGGTCCGCGCGCCGCTGACTGATTTGACAGAGGAAGAAGATGCCATGTTGCACAAATTGATTTTGGCGCAGGGTCCACAATAAATTCAGAAGCAAAGGGAGTACAGAATGCAAATCACCGGGCAAATGCTGATCGGTAAAAAAACGGTTTTTGGTTTGGCAGGCAATGTCAAAGCCATAGACCCATCCACCAATCAGGAAATCGAGCCTGTTTTTGGCTTCGCCACGAAAGATGAAGTTGAGCAGGCTTGCCAACTGGCTGAGCAGGCGTTTGACAGCTACCGCACGACCAGTCTGGAACAAAGAGCGCGTTTTCTGGAAGCGATCGCCACAGGCATCATGGATCTGGGCCCTGCACTGATAGAACGTGCAGCGCAGGAAACAGGCTTGCCCATCGCCCGCCTGGAAGGCGAACGTGGCCGTACCGTCAATCAATTGCGCCTGTTTGCCAAGGTAGTACGCGATGGAAACTGGCTGGACGCAACCATAGATAGCGCCTTGCCAGAACGCGCGCCACCGCGCCCGGATTTGCGTCTGCAAAAAATCGCCCTGGGCCCGGTTGCCGTATTTGGTGCAAGTAATTTCCCGCTGGCGTTCTCAGTGGCTGGTGGCGATACCGCATCTGCGCTGGCAGCAGGTTGCCCGGTCATCGTCAAGGCACACAATGCGCATTTGGGTACAGCCGAACTGGTTGGCCGTGTTATCCAAAGAGCAGTGGCAGATTGCGCATTGCATGAAGGCGTATTCTCCATGCTGGTAGGCGCTGGCAGCCAGGTTGGCCAGCAACTGGTTGATCATCCTTCCATCAAGGCAGTGGGCTTTACGGGTTCACGTTCAGGTGGCCTCGCACTGGTGAAAACTGCCGGTCTGAGAAAAGAACCTATCCCGGTGTATGCAGAGATGAGCAGTATCAATCCGGTATTTTTACTGGATCATGCACTGACTGCACAAACCACGACGCTGGCGAAAAATTTTGTCGATTCCCTGGCATTGGGTGCTGGTCAGTTCTGCACCAACCCAGGTCTGGTGATCGCCATAGAAAGTGCAACAGCACGTCAGTTCTTGCAAGATGCAGCCAGGGCACTGGAAGATAAACATGCAGCAACCATGCTGACACCTGGCATACACCAGGCCTATGTCAAAGGCACCACGCATCTGGCTGACATCGCGCAATTGCAACTGGTTGCCAAAGGCCAGCAGGCAGAATCTCCATGCGCAGCACAAGCAATGTTGTCCGTTTGCTCAGGAGCCACCTTCCTGAATACACCAGCCTTGCAGGAAGAAATATTTGGTCCCTCTTCCATCGCCATCTTGTGCAAGGACTTTGATGAAGTAGTCGCAGTCGCATCATCCCTGGAAGGGCAATTGACAGCAACAGTACATGCCGTGGCGGACGATCATGCCCAGGCCAGGAGGCTGTTGCCAGTGCTGGAAAGAAAAGCCGGACGTATCTTGTTCAATGGCTTCCCTACCGGTGTAGAAGTGGCACATGCCATGGTACACGGCGGCCCGTTCCCGGCAACTTCAGATAGCCGCAGCACTTCCGTTGGTGCCGCAGCGATCGAGCGTTTCTTGCGCCCGGTTTGTTATCAGGGGTTCCCGGCAGATTTGCTGCCAACAGCGCTGCAGGATAGCAATCCCCTGCAACTTGCACGTATCATGGACGGGAAATTGACTCTTGCTTAACAAGTGTTGAATAAGCTGGAACAGCCCGGGCCCACCCGGGCTGTTTTGTAAATGTTTTGCAAAATGAGCTCATGTACATAGCACTCAAAAAGAAGTGCAAGCATGACGATAAAAATCATACTCAGGAGACGCTCGCATGAGCCAGCAAACTATAGGAAAATACCGGTGGACTATTTGTGCCCTGCTATTTTTTGCCACTACCGTCAATTACCTGGATCGCCAGGTGCTCAGCTTGCTGGCACCAGATTTATCTAAAGAATTTGGCTGGACCAATACTGACTACGCCAATATCACGGCAGTTTTTCAGTTTGTGTATGCCATTTCCATGCTGTTCGCTGGTCGTTTCATCGATAAGATAGGTACCAAGAAAGCCTACCTGATCGCTATCACAGTGTGGTCAGTTGGTGCAGTCATGCACGCCTATTCCATCATGCTGGGTGAGGGCATGGTCAGTGCCCTGACAGCGCTGGGCATAGCGGCAATTCCAGTCTCCGTCGCTGGTTTCATGATTTCGCGTGCAGTGCTGGCGATAGGTGAAGCGGGTAATTTCCCGGCAGCGATCAAGGCGACGGCAGAATATTTCCCCAAGCATGAACGCTCTTTCGCCACCGGCATCTTTAATTCTGGTGCCAACATCGGTGCGATTCTTGCACCTTTGACTGTGCCGCTGATTGCTGCTCAGTGGGGTTGGCAATCTGCATTTATCATCATCGGTGCGATAGGTTTTGTCTGGATGATTTTCTGGCAGATGTTCTATGACAAACCAGAGCAGCAAAAATACCTGTCTGCAGCAGAACTGGCTTACATCAACAGCGGTGATACACAAACAGTTGAAACAACAAGAGCCAGTGGCGATGCGGGTAAAAAAGTATCCTGGTTAAAACTGCTTTCTTACAAACAAACCTGGGCCTTTGTCATTGGTAAATTCATGACGGACGGTGTCTGGTGGTTCTTCCTGTTCTGGCTGCCAAAATATCTGGAAGCCCAGTACAAGATGCAAAAAACCGAAATCGTGCTGCCACTGGCAGTCCTGTACAGTATGACCATGATAGGCAGTATAGGCGGCGGTTATTTCCCCAGCTATTTCATGCGTCGTGGTGACAGTGCCTATAACGGTCGCATGAAGGCCATGCTGGTGATTGCCCTGTTCCCTCTGGTGGTCTTGCTGGCGCAGCCATTTGGTTACCTCGGTTTCTGGGTGCCGGTATTGCTGATCGGTGTAGGCACTTCTGCCCACCAAGCCTGGTCTGCAAATATCTTCACTACCGTGTCTGATATGTTCCCGAAAAAGTCGGTGGCATCCATCGTTGGCATAGGCGGCATGGCGGGTGGTCTGGGTGGCGTACTGGTTTCCAAGACTGGCGGCTGGCTGTTTGATTATTATGGCCAGCTGGGTCATATACAGACAGGCTACACCATCATGTTTACTTTCTGTGCAGTGGCTTATCTGCTGGCATGGGGCATGATGAAAACATTGGTGCCGACTCATAAAGAAATTACTGACCTGTAAACTCGATTGACCTTATTTGATTGAACTTTGTTGCTAACCAGATGACTCAATTTTCTCACATAGAATCGATACCAGCCGTGAACTGCATCGTAGGGGAAAGCCCTTTGTGGCATGCGGAGCAGGCGGCCTGGTATTGGGTCGACATACCGGCAAAAACCATCTGGAAACTCAATGCCAGGAATGGTCAGCTGACGTCCTGGTTGACCACAGAAATGGTCGCCTGTATCGCCCTGAAACAAGATGGTGATTTTATTGCGGGCATGGAAAGCGGTATTTTCAACCTGCATCTGGGTGATGGCCCGCGTGCCTTGCAAACCCGTCTGGCAGTACCAGCAGAACTGGCAGAATTAGGGACTGGAATGCGCTTCAACGACGGTCGCTGTGACCGCCAGGGGCGCTTCTGGAGCGGCACCATGTTCATGGACATGGCAGCAGCAAAGCCTGTAGGAAATCTGTATCGTTATTCACAAGCACAAGGCTTGTCTGGCCCTGTCGTCAGCAACCTGTTGACCCAGAATGGCCTGGCCTGGTCGCCTGATGGCAAGACCATGTATTTGTCCGACTCCCATCCTGCCAGCCAGACCATCTGGGCATTTGATTATGATGTGGAAGAAGGCATGCCGTTTAACAGACGGCTCTTTGTCGACATGAAACCTATGGCGGGTCGCCCTGACGGCGCAGCCATGGATGTTGATGGCTGTTACTGGATATGTGGCAATGATGGTGCCTGCGTACTGCGCTTCACGCCTGCTGGCAAGCTTGACAGGACGATAGCCCTGCCCATGAACAAACCCGCCATGTGCACTTTTGGAGGGCCAGACATGAGTACTTTATTGGTAAGCTCTATCGGCGCAGGCAAGGCAGAACACGATCAATGGGCAGGCAGCCTGGTACTGGTCAGGCCAGGGGTGGCAGGTGTTGCAGAAACAAGATTTGCCATTTAAATTTGCATCAATCTATTCAATTCATGAATACCTGAAAGCGCAGCGGTACTTGAGCGCATAAGAGATGCTATCTCTTATGCGCATTTTTTTGCCCGGCTTATTTTGTCCGGCTTATTTTGCCACGATTAAGCCGAGAGCACGCTATTGTGCAGCTTGTCACCTATCTGCACATTTTTCAATTCCAGACCCTGCACGTTATACAGATACAGTGGACTAGCGGCATTCACCGGTGTGCCAAACTGGCAATCGCTGATGGTCACATTGGTGACAGGGAAGATCACAGGATTTTTTTCATCACCGTTATAGTCCGACGCTACCGGGCCAAGGATAACGATGGCCTGGAAACAAGAAAACTTGCCATTCTTGGTCGTGACATTACCCACTTTGACATTCGAGATATGCACATTTGTCACCACCGGTGGCCTGGTCCTGACATTGTCACTGACTGGCGCATAATCACAATCAAAGGTAATCACGGCACCGGCAGCGGTGGCCACTGTTTTTGACTGTATCGGTGAGCCAGGCAGGGACGTGTAAAAAGACGGGCTGGTCTGCACGCCATTCGGTATCGTGATATTGCGTACAAAGAAATTTTTCAGGTAGCCGCCACGGTTCATATTCGTCTTCAGGCGTATCGCCGTATTCAGCGGATTGGTAGCCCAGTTGACATTCTCGAACAAGAGATTTTGTGCGTAGACATTCTGTATGCCGCCCGCCATTTCACTACCCAGTGTCACCGCGCCATGGCCACTTTGCATGGTGCAATTCTGGATGACGATATTTTGTGAAGGACCAAACTGTGTATCCAGATTCTTGCCAGCCTTGATGGCAATGCAATCATCGCCAGAATCGAAGGTACAGGATTCAACCAGCACATGGTCACAGGCCTCAGGATCAAAACCATCACTATTGGGGCCATGACTCTTCGCCATGACATTGCGGATAACGACATTGCGGCAGTGCACGGGATGGTGCTGCCAGAACGGCGTATGATTGACCTGGTAGCCCTGCATCAAGACATTCGTGCAACTGATGAACTGTATCATCGGTGGGCGCAGATTATGCCCCATGCCAAAGATGCGTTTGCCTACAGGTACGCCAGCTTCAGACAAGGATGGCAGGTAATTCGAATCGGCACGCCATTTATCGTTATCACCTTGTATGCGCAGCCTTTGTTTTTCATCCAGCTGTGGCGCGATTTTTTCCAGGCTGGTGGCATTCAAATCATTCGCGGTATTTTCTGAACGCTTGCCAAGTTTGTAATTAGGCGTGGTATTTTGCCCGACTGAATTGATGGTCTTTTGCTTGCCCTTCCAGGTCCACCAGCAATCACCATTATCATCAAAGGGAACGCCACCCTGGCCATCAAGTATGCTGCTCCAGTCGTCGCCAGTCAGGGCGATATTGTCCTGGCCATAGGCATACACCATAGGTGAGAAATTCAGGCAATCATTACTCTGCCAGCGCGAGATCACCAGCTTGCCGTTAGGCCCGCAATCAAAGTTGCCATATTTGGCATAATCTTCAGGATTATTGCTGAAATAAATGTGCGCCCCCTTTTGCAGATGCACATTCACATTCGACAATAAAACAATAGGGCCAGCGCAATACCAGTTCCCGGCTGGAACCAGCACACGGCCACCACCGGCTTCATGGCAAGTCTTGATGGCCTTGGTAATGGCAGGATAAATATCCCTGGAATTTGCCACCGGCGTGGGCAAGTTATCCTGCTCTTCAAAAGAGATCCAGGATTTGATTTTTTTCAGTTCACAAGTGGCTGCACCAAAATCGGTGATGCGATAATCAGCACTGCGAAATTTCAAAGGCTTTGAGAGACGGTCAACGATGTCCTGGGCTTTTTGCCACGGGTCTTCTATCATCGTTGCGGCAATAGCCTGGCCTATGGGTAATGCGCTGCCAGCTGTGGCAGACAATCCCGTCAGGGACAATTTCTTCATAAAACTGCGGCGTGCAGTCTGACTGGATGGCATCATTTTTTCTAGTTTCATAGTGTCTCGCTTGTGCTTGTTTTTGAGTCTGTGGCAAACTCATTCTTCAGTGTTATTGAATTCGGCCAGAAATATGCGAGTCGGCGAAAAGGCTTCGGCATATCCCATTTGTTTTACCGGATCGATTTTTACCGCAAGTAAATTTACCCAGTAGTCATCGCTGGAAAATTGTGCGGGGCGATAGGGCAAAGTGCCTTTCTTGTTCCAGTCTGACCAGGGTTGCTTTTTATTGATATGCGCGCCAATGACAGAATTCATGACCACCATCTTGCCTACCGATTCCAGCGTCTGCTTCCTGATCGTACCTGCAGGAGAGTTAAAGACATCCACCTCACCTATCTGACAGCTGTATCCAGGCACGGTGACATCGGCGTAAGGCGTGCAGCGCACATTATGAAACCATTGACGTGCGAGGCTGAATTTCCCTGCCAGGGCATTGCTGCTACCGTCATGGGTGAAGCGGCAATGATCAAACACAAAACCATAACGTGTCTTCACATTGGTACTCGGTGCACCAACATACGATGAGTTGCGCTCACCCAAGGTTTTGATTTCAGTTTCAAAAAAGTAGGCAGTGGCATCACCGAAAATGAAATCTACATCACCCTCGATATAAGAGCGCTGGAAAAATTGCCTGGCAGTCTGGCCATCCTTGCCCGCCTTCATATACAAGGTATCTTGAAAACCCAGCATGCGCACGCCATCAAAATGCGTCTTGTCTGCACCATCAAGCATGACAGCCAGGGCCTGATGATGTATCAGCAGGGTGCGCGCATAAATGCCATTTTCGTCGGCGCAATTGCCGGGCTGGCAATCTGCCTGGGCATTACCCTTGTCCTTGTTATAGGCATTTTCTATGCTCAGGTTTTTTGCCTGAAAGCCAGGGTTCTTGACCCATAACACTGCGGTACCAAAAGTACCCAGTGCGGGCCTGTCTTTCAGGCTGTCATACATGGCAGTGATGCTGCTATGTGCGCCGACAAACTGCGCAGAAAATTGTGTGGTGTAGGTGCTACCCGTAGTCGCTGCATCCAGTTTGGCCATGATACGGGTCGTGGCAGCATCACTACCATAGAGGGTAATGGGTATACCAAGATCTGGCACATAAACCAGTTCGCGGTAAGTACCAGGCTTGATGAAGATATGGATACGCTTCTTGTCCGTCTTTACCCTTTCAGCATCTGTGACAGCCTGGTTGACAGCCGCCTGCACTTGCCTGAATACCCTGACACCATCTGGCGTGACATTGGCGTCAACGATATAGTCAGCTTGCAATTGTGGATTAGCAGCGATGGGTTCAGACAAAGGGTCCCACGGGGACACCTGCTCTTTGCCAGGCATGCCTGCATATTTCAATACTTCGGCATAAGCAAAGTCTTTGGCGGTCTGCGCATCGATTTGCGGGCGTTTGCTACCAAGATTCAATTCAGGATACACAGCAAATGCCTGCTCACATTGCCGTGGATTGGCCGCCACAACATTGAAGACGATTTTTTCACTTCCTGCCAATTTCACATGCTCAAACTGGCTGGTGCTTTTATCTGCCAGGCTGACATCTTTCATGTTCATTTCTATGGGATGTGCAGCATCATAGCCTTGCAGAATGATCTTACCTGGTGTCAGTGACTGCACATGTTCAAGAGTGATATTGCGGTATTGCGGTATCAGATTGCCGATGGCGGTTTTACCATAATGGGTATCAAAATCGATGGGCGCTTTGACATTGCGTATGCATACATTGCGATAGCTGATATTTTGTACCAGGCCGCCGCGGGAGATATCGCTCTTGATGCGCAAGCCAGAAGTCGTGCCATCCATGCTAAGGTTTTCAACCAATACATTGCTGACGCCACCATTGGTTTCACTGCCTATGGACATGCCGTGACCAGAATAGAAATAGTTATTGCGTATGGTGATGTTTTCAGTGAGGCCATTATTGCCCGCCTTGATGGCAACATTGTCGTCACCCGTGCGGATGTAGCTATTGGCGATGGTGATATTGCGTGAAGAAATTGGATCTATGCCATCGGTATTCCTGGCGTTAGCCGGTGTATCAATGCGCACGCCCCAGGCAGTAAAACCATCGACCTGATTTAAAGTGACATGGAAATTCGGTGAATTTCGTAGCGTAATATTATGCAGAATGAAGTCATTCGATTGCGTGATTTCAATCAGCCTCGGCACATTCTGGCGATTGTTTTCTTTCTGGGCACGTCGGGCAATCTGCCACCATGTTTCTTCTTTACCGCTGATGCGTTCCCCGCCTTGCCCATCTATGACACCCTCGCCATAGATACCACTGCCTTTGGCACGTTCGACTGTGATGAAGGGCTTACAGCCCCTGCCCTTGTCATCATTCGTACCACATGTACCCGCACCACGGTCATAGTCCAGTGGCTGGGTGGATGCATACAGAGTCACGCCGGCATCTATCAATAACGAAACACCGCTGCGCAATTGCAAGGCACCGGACAAAAATGCCGCCTTGCCATTACGGTTGCGCAAGCGCACCGCCTGTCCGGGGCGGCAGGCATCTATGGCTGCCTGCAGGCTCTGGGTATCAGGTGCCCGGCCTGCAGTTACATCTTGCTTGCCGCTATCCAGTTGTGCTGCCAGCACACTACAGATTGCAGGTATCTGCGGTTCTTTTACCTGCCGGCTGTCTTGCGCATATATGCTGCCGGAAAACATGAAACCTGATATCGCAACAGCCAGTTGAATCGCCAGCATATCCTTTTGCTTGCTCATTATCTGCTCTCTGCATTGACATGTGTTTGCAAGGAAGGAGCGACCGTCAGTAATTCTTTCAATACCATGGCAGAGAAATGCGCTGCGCCTTTACTGCCCAGATGGGTGCGGTCAAAGGCTGATTTTGCAGCGCCTGCTCTTTCAGTCTTGGCAAGATCAGTGGTCGCGCTGGCCGTGCTTGTTACAACTGCAGCTTGCGCAGCAGGCGGTGGTGCCATTGCCAGCGTGTCGGCTTCAGCCTCGCCCATGGCTTGTACTGAGCTATAACTGATGGCATTCAAATCTATCATTGGCACATGCTTTTCCGCCGCAACTTTGATACTTGCATCTGCCCAGGGCCGTAGATCATTTTGCAATTGCGTGCCTTTGAAGCTGCGCCTGGTCAGCGGTGTCACCAGCACGGCTTGTGCACCTGCTGCCTGCAAGTCGTTGACATAGCCCGCCATGTTGACAGGGAATTCTGTCGCCAGATCAGTAGAGCGTCCTGGCTTGCCGGGCTGGTCATTGTGCCCGAACTGTATCAGCACCAGGGTCTGGCTGAATTGCGCATTACTTGCCATTAATTTCTGTACTACTTCCCATGAACCCTCGGCGCGATAGCTGCCAGAACTGCGCCCGCCTTTTGCCAGGTTCAGGCAGGTCACATCAGGCTTGAAGCGCTGGCACAAAGCATCACCGTAACCACTTTTCGGGGCCATGGTAGAGTCACCCACGAGTATGATACGGGTCGGTTTTGTGGCAAGAGCTGGAGCCTGGGATTCAGCCTGCCTTGGTTGGCTGCAAGCGCACAACACTAATGCGCTGATCGCAGTCAAGGCGATAGTGCGGAGTATAGGTTTCATGGGATTTTCGGTATCTTTGCTATCAAAAAAAACAGGGTCTGCAAGCAAACCCTGTGATTCTGTGTAAGGACTATGTCAACAAATTCGTTTTTTCAGCAATGTAAATATGTATGACAGAGAATGCAGTCCGGCTAGCTTGAACCAAACTGCAAATCACCATTTTTACATTTGCTTTTTCCATCATTGCTCCACAATCCCCCAGGCGTACCCTGGGGGGATCGCCGCTTAGAAGTTATACGTCATACGTGCATTGAAAGCGCGGCCGATAGGGCTGGCTGCACTGCTCAGGTAACCGTAGGTATAACCACTATGATTGGTGATAGGTGGTTTGGCATCCAGCAAGTTGGTGATACCAGCTGACAAAGTCAGGTTTTTGAAACCACGATAACTTGCTGTCCAGTTCCAGACCTGGTACGGCTCGATGTCCCTGAAGTATTCTGCCGCAATCAGATTCTGGTCATGGTAGCCAGTGTTATAGTTTTGCGTCAGTTGAGAACTCCAGTTACCAGAATTCCAGGCCATGGTCAGTGTATGTTTCCAGCGGAAAGTAATGATAGGCAAGCTACTGGTCGTACCGTTGCTGGCTACACCAAAACGACCCACGTTGGAGACATAGGCACTATCCTTTTCCAGTTGGTTATCGAACTGCGTCAGATAAGTACCATTCAACTCAAACTTGAAATTACCCAAGGATGTTTTAGGAATGGAATAGGCCAGGGCAACGTCGATACCAGAGGCTTTTTGGCCACCCAGATTCATCGTGATGTTTTTGATATAGGCCAGGGAACCATCGGCATTACGCACAAACAGGTCTGCATACTTGGTAGGGTTCAGGAAGTAGACTTGTTCTGGCAAGTTTGCCAGCATGTCTTTCATTTCTATATGCCAGTAGTCAGCAGATACCGTCAGGTTTTGTACAGGCTCAGCAGCGATACCCAGCGTAAAGCCCTTGGATGTTTCTGGCTTCAGATCAGGGTTACTACCAGTTTGACGTGGCAGCGCCACATTACATACTGCTGACGCTACCAAACCAGGCAGGGCTTTACCAGTACCAGCTACACCAGGCGTACCGCCAGGGCATTGCAGAGGATCATCCCATTTTGCAGCAGTCGTGGTATTTGCGCCTGCTACGCGATAGCCATAGCGGTCAAACAGTGTCGGTGCACGGAAACCGGTATTGGCAGAACCACGGAACATCAAGGACTTCATAGGCTGATAGCGGAAGCTGGCCTTGGGATTGATGGTATTACCAAAGTCACTGAAATGATCGTCACGTACGGCCACGTTGAAATTCAATTCCTTGGTGACAGGAATTTCCATTTCAGCATACAGCGCCGCAACATTGCGTGCGCCCTGACCATGAGAAGGACCGGAAGCTGCATAGGTAACGAGAGATGTGATATCGGTCTTGGTATCTTCTGTTGTATCTCTATGCACGTCTGCACCCACAGCCAGCGTCAGGGGGCCGCCAGCAAGCGTAGTCAATTCTGTAGACGCTGTCAGATCAATACCTGTAAATGTACTGATGGAGTGACGATTCAATGCACCGTCAACCGAGATACTTGCCAGGTATGCTTTACCGGCAGCATCTTGCAAGCCGAAAGGATTCAGTGTGCCGTTGGCAAGACCGGTCAAAAGACCAGGGCCATTCACGTAGCCAGATTCGTAATAGTTATCACGCTGGCTGTGTCCGTAGACAAAACCGGCCTTGTAATCCCAGTTACCAAAACGGCCTTCATCATTGACGCTGACGCGTTGATTGACTTGTACGTCCTTGGTGGTCGCTTCGGCCAGGTCTGCTGCACTCCAGGTGACAGTCAGTGGCTCACCTTTCAAGCCAGCGACTGCAGGTACACCGCCAGAGCCGCTTGGATACCATTTACTGGTAGATGGCAACAAGGCAGCAACACCGTTTGCGGTCAGGCTGGTGGTTGGGTTTTTTGTACCGAGGATGTATTCCTGACCACGCATGTAATCGATAGTCAGGATATGGTCGTCGGTGAATTTCTTTGTGCCCTTGGCATAGAAAGTGACCTGTTCATTACCATACAATGCCGTGCCGTAGTAAGCCGCATTCAGGATACAAGTATTTTTTGCACCTTGTATGCTGTATGGACCCTGGCAACCTGATGCATAGTAGGGATTGGCAGCAGTTTTATTGGTCGCCGTTGTGAAGTTGGCAGGCATGGCATAGCCGCCACTGCCCAGTGTTGGCGCACGGCCTATGCTGGTCAGGATATCTGTAGTACTCAGCTCGGCGCGGTCAGAAGCCAGCAAGCGGGTGCGGCGATGCGCATCTACCGTGCCGTACAAATTCCAGCCATCTTTTTGCAGATCGCCAACACCAACCGTGGCGCTCACGCGCTGTTCATCGCCACCACCAGATTTTTGTGGTTTGACATACTGTGCAGAAACAGAGTTACCAACGACTGTGCGCTTGGTGATAAAGTTGACCACACCACCGATAGCATCAGAACCATAAATTGAAGATGCACCGTCACGCAGGATCTCTACCCTGGCGATCGCGCTCATAGGAATGACGTCCAGATTGGCATAGCCGTCTGCAATCGCTTCATTGGCGAGGCGGCGGCCATTCAACAATACCAGAGTACGGTTGACACCGAGACCGCGCAGATTGATATTGGTGCCGGAACCGGCATTCGATGGTGCCAGTGAACTAGACTCAGGCAAGGACATCATCAAGTCAGCCAGCGTGGTCATGCCACGTTTTTCCAGTTCTTCACCAGTCACCATGGTGACTGGCAATGACGCCTCTGATGCCAGACGCTTGATGGATGAACCTGTTACTTCCACCCTTTGTATTTCTTGTGCCTGTGCCTGATTGACCATTGTCAGCACTGCCAAAGCAATAGATGACAATACAAACATAGGTCTTTGGAATTTCTTATCGTGTTTCATTATGCAGTCTCCTCCAGTTTTCATAGAATTCTCGCGTCCATGCCTCGTGGGACATGGAGCACTAGTTGGAGCACCTCGCGTACTCTGTGCCACTGTGACGAAGATGGGCGCAAAAAGCCCCACCGGGGTCACAGCCGGTCAAAAAATATAAAATCCGATTACTGCAGATACAGTCGCAAATGTATTCTTTGCTTTCTGACTGCCCTGCTTATTTGTATATGCACTTGGGCGCTTGTGCGCCTATTTACTCATCCGCGTGAGAAAGTCCTGGTTACACGCTCAAGATGCGCCCGCATCGCCTTGCGTGCGGCTGCCGGATCATGAGAGGCAATCGCCTCCAAAATATTTCTATGATCAGTCAGTGTTTCTTGTCGCAAGTCTTCTGTCTGGAAATGCTCCTTCAATTTGTGCCATAAACGACCCCGCTGATTCCACAGATATTCAACCGTACCCACCAATGCACTATTACCCGTTGCTCTGGCGATGGCCAAATGAAAATTCCTGTCAGCGTTTTCATTACTGGAGTAATTGGCATGGTGCTTTTCCATCTCCAGTACTGCCTTCAAAATTTCATCAATCGCTGAGTCAGTTGCTACTCTCGCAGCAATTGCCGCTACTTCTGCCTCTATCAGACGCCGGGCTGACAGCACCTCAAATGGCCCCGGCCCTGCTTCCGGCACGTTAGCCTGCGCTTCTGGCAGTTCACTGACATACACACCTGAACCACCACGTACCTCGATCACACCACCCAGTTCCAGCGCAATCAATGCTTCACGTAAAGATGCGCGACTGACACTGAGCTTGGTCGCCAGATCACGCTCAGAAGGTAAGCGTTCACCAGCAGCAATATTCTCTTCAGCAATCAGGGTTTGAATCCTGTCTGCTACCACACGGTATAACCTGGGCTCATGTGGCAGCTGTTCGTTCTGTGAACTATTTTTTTTCATCATGGTGTTTGCTACTCATAGAAAAGCTTAATAAAAGCAATTCGGTCAGGCCATTCTAATGTGGTCAGACCAAATTTGCAATGTGGACTAGCCAGATTTTTTATTTGGTGGCATACTCGCCACAAATGATACGAGAGGGATTATAGCGGACTCTGCATTTCCTCCCGTAAAAAAAGAAAAATCTGACGGTATAAAAAAACGGATTTTCATAGGGGAAACTGGTTTCTTGGCAGTAATGATGCAAATTACCAACGCAGCCACAACTCTCTTTGCAAATGTTCAAGCCAGTTTCTTTCTGGTATGACCACTTTCATGAAAATCAGATTTTTCAACGAGAATAATTGTGCACAGCTCAACTCTTTGTGCATTGATAGCCACAAGTGGCAAAGAAGGGGAAAAGAAAATGACGATATCCAGCACCAGCCTGCCTGTCAGTTCACCACTGTATATACGCATGCATGGTAATGACAACGTTGCCATTGTTGCCAATGATGGCGGCTTACCGGCAGCCACGGTTTTTCCCTGTGGCTTGAAATTGCTGGAACACGTACCCCAGGGACACAAACTGGCCTTGCAAGACATCATGGAAGGCGCAGCAATTACCCGTTACAACGTCACCATAGGCTATGCAGTTCGCAGCATACCCCAGGGTAGTTGGGTAGAAGAATCCTTGATACGCATGCCTGCCGCCAGGGAGTTAGTGGATTTACCGATCGCTACCGTGTCAGCCCCGAATACAGAGCCGCTGGAAGGTTATACCTTCATGGGCTATAAGAATGCAGATGGCAGTGTAGGTACACGCAATATCCTGGCCATTACGACGACTGTGCAATGCGTATCTGGTGTGGTTGAGCATGCGGTCAAACGCATCAAGGAAGAGCTTTTACCAAAATACCCGCATGTTGATGATGTGGTCGGCCTGGAACATACTTATGGCTGCGGCGTTGCCATAGATGCACCGAATGCCAATATACCCATACGCACGGTACGCAATATCAGCCTGAACCCGAATTTTGGCGGGCAAGCCATGGTAGTCAGCCTTGGTTGCGAGAAACTGCAACCGACACGCCTGTTCCCCAAGGGCAGTATCCCCATTAAAAAAGGCGATGAAGGCAGCGGCGAACCTGCACTGGTGTGTCTGCAGGATCAGGTACACGTGGGTTTTAATTCCATGATTGCCTCCATCATGAACACGGCAGAAAAACAACTGGCCGAACTGGACAAGCGTCGTCGCGAACCTTGCCCGGCATCGGAACTGGTAGTCGGCGTGCAATGCGGTGGTAGTGATGCCTTCTCAGGTGTGACGGCTAACCCGGCAGTCGGTTTTGCAACCGATCTTCTGGTGCGTGCCGGTGCGACCGTGATGTTTTCTGAAGTGACCGAAGTACGTGACGGCATAGACCAGTTGACCTCACGCGCCGCCAACCCGGAAGTGGCCGCCGCCATGATCAGGGAAATGGCCTGGTATGACGATTACCTGAAACGCGGCGGTGTCGACCGCAGCGCGAATACCACGCCAGGCAATAAAAAAGGCGGTCTGTCGAATATCGTTGAGAAAGCCATGGGTTCCATCGTCAAATCTGGCAGCTCCATTATTTCTGGCGTGTTGTCACCAGGCGATAAGCTGACACAAAAGGGCTTGATCTATGCCGCCACACCTGCCAGCGATTTTGTCTGCGGCACCTTGCAACTGGCAGCAGGCATGAACCTGCACGTGTTCACCACCGGGCGCGGCACACCATATGGCCTGGCCGCAGTCCCCGTTATTAAAGTCGCTACCAGAAATGACCTGGCCAGACGCTGGAATGACCTGATGGATATCAATGCTGGCAAAATCGCCAGTGGCGAAGCTACCATAGCCGATGTGGGCTGGGAATTGTTCCAGATGCTGCTGGATGTCGCCAGTGGCAAGGAAACCTGGGCCGAGCATTGGAAATTGCATAATGCGCTGGTGTTGTTCAACCCGGCACCGATTACCTGATCAATAATCTCAGCAAAAATACGCGCCAAGAATTCAATAGAAGAGAAAGAATCCCATGAATACCAATATCACTGAAAAACCTTTTAACCGTATTTTGCTGACCGGTGCTGCCGGTGGCCTGGGCAAGATTTTGCGTGATCGCATCAAGGCATGGGCAAATATAGTCCGCCTTAGCGATATTGCTGATCTTGGACCGGCAGGCGAAGGCGAAGAAGTCGTGCAATGTGATCTGGCCGACAAAGCTGCCGTGCTGGCATTGATGGAAGGTGTGGATGTGGTGCTGCATTTTGGTGGCATTTCTACTGAAGCCAATTTTGAAGCCATCATGCATGCGAATATTCAGGGCACTTACAATATCTATGAAGCGGTACACAAGCACAAAGTCAAACGCGTGGTATTTGCCAGCTCTAACCATGCCGTCGGTTTTTACCGCACCACGGATTATATCGATGCTGACATGCCTACCCGCCCCGATGGCATGTATGGCATCAGCAAATGCTTTGGCGAATCGCTGTCGCGTTTTTACTATGACCGCTTTGGCATAGAGACCGTCTGCATACGCATAGGTTCGTCCTTCCCGGTACCAACTACACGCCGTATGCTGGTGACTTATTTCAGCTATGACGATCTGGTAGAAATGCTGCGCTGCTCCATCTTTGCCCCACGTGTGGGTCACACCATCGCCTTTGGTGTTTCAGAAAATCCGGGCAAGTGGTGGGACAATAAAAAGGCTGCTCACCTGGGCTATAAGGCAAAAGACAGTTCCACAGTGTTTTCTCATCTGTATCCAGACAGTAGTGAGTATCCGGCAAAAGACGATATCACTACCATCTATCAGGGTGGCGGCTTCTTGCTGACGACACCGCAATACAAAGATTAAATCAGGAAATCAGGAAATAAGAGGCGGTTGCGAAATCGAAAGGGCAGACAAAGTCTATTTGTCTGCCCTTTTTTCATTCACCAGCTGTCAAATCAAGGAACTGGTCAAGAATATGGAAGTGATCATCAAAAAATAATTCTTCCATGCCCTCCAGCTTGTCTATGCTGACCCAGGCTGCCTGGGCTGCATCATCGGCAGCGCGGATATCGGGTAAATGTTCAGTCTGCAGATCAAAATAATGTGCATGAGTAATCGTGCGGCCACGCAGGCTGCGACCAGGGTGGTCAAACACTTTGACATCGACCAATGAGTGCTCAAGTGTAGATGCCAATACCGCCAGATTGGTTTCTTCAAACAATTCGCGTATCGCCCCCTGGAACAGACGCTCATTCTGATCAAGGAAGCCACCTGGCAATGCCCACAAACCCTTGCCCGGAAAGCCACCCCTCTGCACCAGCAAGATATGGCCTGCCGCCTTGACTACCGCATCCAGGGTGACGAACATGGGTGCATAGGGTGCGGGCTTCCATGCTGCCTGGTATGCCAGCAGTTGTGCATGCTCCTTCACCAGCACGGCATAATGCGGCAAGATGCTCCAGGCTTTCAGATATTGGCGTATGCTGAGTGGCAGGTAATGGGCGATCACATCAAGTGATACCCGCATGTCTTCTGCCTCGAACAATACCTTGCGTATGACGGTAGCATCTATCGCCAGCAATTGTTCAGCAGCGACCAACTGCCATTGCGGGAATCGGTTCAGGTAATAGCTGGAAGCATCCTTGAAGTGACCTATCAAGGCAATGCGCTTTGCATAAGGGAAGTGTCTTTCCACCTTGCCACGCACTGCTGTCGCCCAGCGTGCATCATCATAATAATCACGCACCGCAATATACGACACCCTGTCGCGCTCAGCGGGTGTGAGTGTCGCATTGATCATGTCTGCCCGCTCTTGCCAGGTGAAAGGGTTCTTGGTACTGCGCGCATGAAAGGATGAGCCCAATACCACGACCACTTCTTCCGCAGTTTCCAGCGCGAGTTGCAAGAGCGTGGCATGGCCGTTATGAAATGGTTGAAAGCGTCCTATCAATACTGCAACGTCGATTTGCATGGCTGAATTCATAAAATAAAACTTTGATTAATCTTAATTGCTGTACTTTGCCGCAATCGGCATCTGGCGTCCACTACCAAAAGCACGGGCACGCACGCGTATGATGGGTGGCGCCTGACGGCGTTTATATTCATTGCGCGCCACCATGCCTATGATGCGGCTCAGGCTTTTCTGGCCAGCTTTTGTCTTTTGCAATTTCTCTACAAAGGCCTGAGCCTTGGCAAATTCATGGGCAGGCAGGCGCTTGCCTTCTATATGCCATTTCAGCATTTCATCAAGCTCATCATAAGGCGGCAAGCTGTCTGTATCAAGCTGGTCAGGTGCCAATTCTGCTGATGGCGGTTTGGTCAATACATCTTGCGGGATAATTTCGCGCCCGGCTGCATTGTTGACATGTTGCGACAAGGCATACACTTCGGTCTTGTACAAGTCACCGATCAAACCCAGGCCACCATTGGTGTCACCATACAGGGTGCAGTAACCAACGGAGATCTCGCTCTTGTTACCTGTCGTCAGCAACAGTGCGCCAAAAGCATTTGAGTATTCCATGAGGATGGTGCCGCGTATGCGCGCCTGCAAATTTTCCTGCGTCAGGCCGCGTAAAGGCGATGCAAATGCATCCTCAAAACCTTTGGCATATTGCTCTACCAGGCTCAGTATGGGATGCGTATGCAGTTTGACTTGCAGGTTGTCACATAATTTGACTGAGTCAGATACTGAACCTGTGCTTGAATAGGCCGATGGCATGGTGATGGCAATAACGTTTTCTGCACCCAGTGCCTGCACTGCCAGGGCAATGGTCAATGCCGAATCAATGCCACCAGAAGAACCGACCACTACCTGTTTGAAACCACAACGACGTGCATAGTCTTGCAGGCCCAATACGATCTGGCGGCGGGTAAATTCTGGCACCGATAAACCTGCACTATCCGGCTTGGTCAATGCTGCACCATCAATCGCAGAGAACTGTTTATCTGCGAATCCCAGCAACTGAAAATCTTCTTCAAAACGCGCCGCCTCAAAAGTCACGCCATGCTCAGGCGTGACCGCAAATGAAGCTCCATCAAACACCAGTTGATCTTGCCCGCCAACCTGATTCACATACAGCAAGGGCAATTGATGATGCGCTGCCGCCTTGGCAAACATGGCATGTCTTTGCTGGCGCTTGCCTATATCTGAAGGGCTGGCATTGATGCTGATGATCAAGTCAACCTTGGCTGCTGTCAGGGCATTGAAAGGATTGACCTGGTAATCATGCTCTTCATCATTCCAGCCATCTTCACAGACCATGAAGCCCAGCTTGTGACCGGCCACATCCAGTGTGCTGGCAACTTCCTGCCCTGGTTCAAAATGGCGGCGTTCATCGAAAATGCCATAAGTCGGCAGCAATTGTTTATAGTATTCAGCAACAATCTCGCCATTGCATATCGCCAGCAAAGCATTATGCAAGGCCTTGCCCTGGCCCTTGTTTGGACGAACGGTGCCGATGACACTAACAAGATCAGGATAGTCCCTGGAAGCCTGCGTGATGTTAGCCAGTGCCTGCTCAGCCTTCGCCAGGAAAGCGCTATCTTCGAGCAAATCGCCGGGGTAATAGCCACAGACGCAGAGTTCACTGAACACCGCGACATCGGCATCTGCTGCCGCAGCTTTTTGCATATGCTGGATGATCGCGGCAGTATTGCCAGCAAAATCACCTACCATATAATTTAATTGTGCAACTGCCAGTTTCAACATGATGAAAAAGTCCTGAATTTAAATAATAGGGTGATGAAAAACCTGGCGCAGGTAGGCGAGGAAGGTTTCATCCGTGCACAAGGTCTTGCCAGCAGAATCAGACAATTTTGCTACCGGCTGACCGTTGCAGGACATAAGCTTCATGACGATATTCAAGGCCTTGATGCCAGTGTCATTCGTCAGATTCGTGCCTATGCCAAAACCCGTCATGGTGCGGTCAGCAAAATGGCGGTACAGGCTGAAGGCGGTTTCCAGGTCCAGTCCATCAGAAAATACCAGACGCTTGGTATGCGCATCGATTCGTAATTTGGCATAGTGGGCCAGGGCCTTTTCACCCCAGACCACAGGATCACCAGAGTCGTGGCGCAGGCCATCAAACAATTTGGCAAAGTACAGGTCAAAGTCAGACAAGAAGGCATCCATGCCGACCACGTCTGTCAATGCAGTGCCCAGGTCACCTCGGTATTCCTGCACCCAGTCTTCCAGCGCCGCTTTCTGGAAATCGCGCAGGCGCACGCCAAAAGACTGGTAAGACTGCAGGTATTCATGCGCCATCGTACCTATGGGTACCAGTTTGTGTTTCTTGGCCAGATAGACATTGGATGTGCCCTTGAAGAATTGCGGCACTTCGCGCGCCAGCGTGGCAACGACTTCATCATGCCATTCACCAGAGAAGCGCCTGCGCAAACCAAAATCAAAGAATTCAAAAGGATGAGTTCTCGGTGTTTCTTTTCCAAATTCACGAATTTGTTCTATCTTGGCCGCCAGCCTGTTTCTACCCTCAACCAGAGACTGCTCTGTTTGCAAGCGACGGAAATATAATTCATTGACGATATGCAGTACAAATATTTCAAAACCCATGACATGCACTTGCGGGCCGGTTGCCACGATCTGCAAGTTATCGCCATCTGTACTGACCTTGATGAATTTACGCTGAAAATGAAAGACCGTTAAAAAGTCAGTGAAGTCACTTTTGATGAAGCGCAAGGACCGCAGATAATCGAGTTCATCTTCAGTAAAGTTCAGTGCACACAGATGATCGATTTCACGTTCGACATCTGCCTTCAATTCCGCTAGCGGGTAAGCCGTGGAATTACGGCAAACGAAAGCATATTCAGTCTGGGTATTAGGGTGACTATGCAGCAAGGCCTGCCACATGGTGAATTTGTATAAATCAGTTTCCAGCAAACTTTGAACTACGGGTTTCATATTTTTCTTTTCTAGTGTCACTTAAGTAAGGTGCGCCATGCGCAGCATTGTTTGACGCACCCACAAACAAGCATCAGCTCGCGATTTTTTGACAAAAGGGTGGTGCGCATGGCGCACCCTACGCATTTATCTTTTTGCGGCCTTTATGCATTCGCCAATAACTCAGGCAATACATCTGCCATCTTCGCAATCTGCACACCCCTGGCTGTCATGTCGCGTACAAAGCCTTCAAACTGGGCATCAAAACCAGTGACTGCACTCATGCAATCAGTTACCAATACCAGCTTGTGCAAATCGGTTGCGGCGAAATTTTCTACCAGATGTTCAGTGGTCGCTTTTACGCAGTGGCTACCTGCCTCGCCAGTAATATACACGCGGTCAGCTTTACTCAGTTCAGTAATCAATTGCTGGTTTAACTGCGTATCCGGGTCACTGGCATCTGGCACTTCTGCTTTGACAGCTGAATAATGCTCAGTCCAGGGGTTGGAACCCTTGTTGATCTTGTTGACCACACCCAGCTGTTTTTCTTCCCAGGCATTATAGGCCGCACGCACATCTGCATGCACATTCTGCCCCCATGAGCCAATTTCACAATGCACCGGCCATATCATCAGTTGATAACGGCCTTCGGCTTCCAGTGCGTCCAGATATGCCAGTGTACGTGGCAAAGCCCCGGCCTGGCGTGGTAGATATTCGCCAGCACGTACTGCCGTTGCAGAGATGCTGGTGAAAGGTGACACCGCCGCGCCCTGCCCTGTCATCCAGAAAGTAGGATGAGCAATGTCATAGCGATGGTGGGCATCCAGTGTGATGCTGATACCGCTGATGCCATCTGCGCCCTTATTGATGAGTTCAGCCACGCGCAACATATCGGCATGGGCACCAGGCACAGGCAGGGCTGGCGACAATTGTTCGGCGCTATGCACATCTTTTGCCAGATAAGCTGGCGGCAAATCACAGAAATCATTTTGCGGGTCAATGATGAGGATTTGTAAATTGCGTTTCATGATGTTCCTTTTCTTGTGAGGCTGATTCCATTGTAGGCCACTTAGTTATTTTTTACAACTAAGTATCCGCATATTCTTTTTACCTGCCTGCCGACGCCAAACATATGCCTGCATCTCAGAATAAACTTTTTATTTTCAACAACTTAGCATGAAACATCTGTTTTTCTAAGCACGGCCTTCTTGCATAGCCGATTACAATTAGTTGCAAATGCCAAGACTACCAGCCTGCCCACATAATAAATTGCTTACTGAATTTCCTATCAGCATTGTTTATCCTGACTCTCCTGCTATTCAAGTGATCTTATCCTGCAATAAAACAACATTTATTTATTCTTAGTTATTTTATGAAACTATCTTAGTTGATTTATTTCACTAAGATAGTTTATAGTTCACTTACGCGAGATATAGAAATCCTTGCTTACAACAATAAGATAGAGAAAAATAATGCAAACTACAGCAATCAATAGAAAACGAAGAGCTGACATTGCCCAGGAGACCCTGGCAATATTAGAACGTGGCAACTATATCAGCCAGCATGGCCATCAGGTCAGCATACAGGACAGTTTGAGAGCAGCAAAGCAAGCATCCATTCATTATTCACCGGAAGAATTAAAGCAAGTGTTACTCACACTTGCGCCTGGCAAAAAATTTGCTACCGCAATCAACGTCACCAATGAAGGCTGTCTGACAGCAGCCAGACGTCTGGCATCAGAAGATGGCGTGCGGCCACTTTGCCTGAATTTTGCATCTGCAAAAAACCCTGGTGGCGGCTTTTTGGGTGGATCAGAAGCGCAGGAAGAGAATCTGGCCAAATCATCTGGTTTATATCCCTGCATTGCGCAAATGACTGCCATGTATGAAAAGAACCGTGCCTTACAATCTTGCATCTATAGCGATGACATGATTTATTCGCCAGACGTACCCGTGTTCAGGGATGAAGATTATGCCTTGCTGGATAACTTCTACAACGCATCCTTCATCACTGCACCTGCCGTCAATCTGGGGGCGTTGAAAATGAACGAACCTGATCGTGTCCGCGAAGCTGCCAGTATCATGCTGAACAGGATCAATCTCGTATTGGCATTGGCACTTAAACATGGACATAGGCATCTGGTGCTGGGTGCCTGGGGCTGCGGGGTATTCGGCAACGACCCCAACAAGATCGCTGCTTACTTCTTGCATGCCTTATCGCCCGGGTCGATTTTTCACGGTGCGTTTGAAAAGATTGTCTTTGCCGTGCTGGACAAGAAAAACACGGGAAGCCTCAAGGCTTTCGAAACTGCATTTACGAACAATAATTGAGTTATAAAAATAAACCATAAAAATAAATCAAAAAAATAAAATGAATAATAACAATAAAAACCTCAGCAAATTCCTCAGCTATGTACTGCGTCACCAGCCTGATTCCATAGGCATTACGCTGGATGCACAAGGCTGGACAGAAATAGCTACACTAATGAGCCAGGCCGCCAAGCATGGCAAGCGCCTCAAGCTTGAAGACTTGCATGAGGCCGTGCGAACTTCTGACAAACAGCGCTTTGCCATCAGTGAAGATGGTTTGCGCCTACGTGCAAACCAGGGACATTCCGTAACGGTGGATCTGGCCTTGCCTGTGACAGTGCCACCAGATGTTTTGTATCATGGTACTGCCAGCCGCTTTATCGCTTCCATCATGAAGGACGGTCTGCGCCCGGGTTCGCGTCATCATGTACATCTGTCGGCGAATACGGCTACGGCACGTACAGTCGGTGCGAGGCATGGCGCACCGGTTATCTTGCAAGTCATGGCAAAACAAATGCATGACGCAGGATTTCAGTTTTTTGTATCGGCGAACGGCGTATGGCTATGTGATAGCGTGCCACCAAAATATTTGATCAGGATGAATGACAAAGATGATGACAACTAAGCGACCACATCAGAATACTTACTGGGTAAGGCCAGGACAGTTACTGGCAGGCGAATACCCGGGTGCACTGAATGAAGCAACGGCAGCACAAAGGCTGGGGCAATACCTCGATTGCGGCGTTGATTATTTTATCGACCTGACAGAAGAAGATGAACTGGATCCTTATGCGCAACTGTTGATGAAACTGGCGGAAGAACGCGGCATGCAAGCCCAGCACCGCCGCTTTGCCATACCAGACCGTCATACCCCATCGTCGCGAGGGCAAATGCAGGAAATCCTGCAAGCATTGCACGAAGCACTGGCAAAGCAGCATACGGTATATGTGCATTGCTTTGGTGGCATAGGCCGCACCGGCACTGTCATCGGCTGCTACCTGGCAGAACAGCATCAGGACAGCAAAGCAGGCTTGCAGGAACTGGCGCAATTATGGCAACAGATGGAAAAGAAACGCTTCTGGCCTGAGACACCGCAAACCACAGAACAGCATGCCTGGGTATTGGCATGGCCCGTGGATAGCAATTCTGACAGTGCAGGAAAGACATGAATACGCGAGAAGAATTATTAAAGCAGATAGACGAGGGCAAGCAGTTCAACTATCTGCATTTCTGGGGTCATAAACAGCGTGGCTTGCAAGCAGACAAAGCCTGCTTCAGTCAATGGTTTGTTGCGCCGTTTCAGATAGATGGCATCACTTACCCCACGGCTGAACACTACATGATGGCTGGCAAGGCGAGGCTGTTCGAAGACCAGGCCGTGCTCAAAGAAATACTGGCGACCTGCGACCCGGATATGGTGAAACGCCTGGGCAGGAAAGTGAAGAATTATGATGAATCAGCGTGGGTAGAACATCGCTTCCAGATTGTAGTCGATGGGAATTATGCGAAATTTTCGCAAAATCAAAAACTGAAGCAGTATCTGCTGAGTACCGCAGACAAGGTCATTGTCGAAGCCAGCCCGCTGGACAAAATCTGGGGCACAGGTCTGGCACAAGATCACCCGGATAGTAATAGCCCGCATCTTTGGCAGGGCTTGAATCTACTGGGTTTTGCACTGATGGAAGTCAGGTGCAAATTACTCGCCGAAAATAAACATTAAAAATGAAATTTGAAGCTTATAAAACACAATTAGAACACTGGCCAGATGATGGCAAACACATCATGGCGCAATTCGACGACGATACCGTTGTCGTCTATCAAGCATATTCTGATGCCATCGCCGATTTTGCAGTTGAGCACCAATACTTTGGCGGCGCATTCAGCTATACGCGCATGAGCTGGATCAAGCCCAACTTTTTATGGATGATGTTCCGCTCTGGCTGGGCGCAAAAACCTGGGCAAGAACGTGTACTGGCAATACGCATCAAACGCAGTTTTTTTGATGAAATTTTGACACAGGCTATTCCATCATCTTTTGCGATCTCAGGATTTCCCACACTAGAAGCATGGAAGCAAGCGATAGAAACCTCAGACGTACGTTTGCAATGGGACCCTGATCACGATCCTATGGGCAACTGCCTGGCACGTCGCGCCCTGCAACTAGGTTTGAGTGGCGAAATGTTGGCACGCTACGGTAAAGAAGAAATACTGGAAATTATAGATGTCACGCCGTTTGTGTTGCAGCAATATCCACATGCTGATCAGCCGGAACAATTGCTGACCCCTGCTGAAGCCATTTACCGCTCCTATATCTGACATATCTCGCATGCATGCCACGCATGCGAATTACGCAAAAATGTCGTTTGAATGTCAACCCCGCATGCGTTTAAATATCCATACACGACAGCCTTGGCTATCAACCCGAAAGCCCGGCTTCGTCACTACATGGCCGAGGTCACTATGGATATCCTTACTGAGCAACAACGAGGCGCTTCTCATCAAGCATTTATACAAAGCAGCAATTTCGTTCTGGCTCCCATGAGCTATGTCATGCCTGGCGAGCAGCGCCCTGTCAGCTATACCTTTGAGCCGCCCGCTGGCATCCCTTGGGAAAACGCTACATATGATTTGCGTGAAGTCGCGATCCATGATGCGCGGCAGGCAGAACAGGAGCCTGCGCTGGAGCGTGAAGGTTTTGAATTGTGGGATGCGCCTACGTCCGTCAAGAACTTCATGGATCATGAAGAAGTCAGGTCTGATTATTACCAGGAAGCGCGCGAACTGGCACTGGCTGTCACAGGTGGCAAGCAAGCCTATGTCTTTGATCACCTGGTCAGAAGGCGTGAACCCAGAGCAGCCACTTTATCATTCGGCAAGCGGGCAGAGAATGGTTTGGCAGCAGCCAATGGGCGCATACACAATGACTATACCGAGCAATCAGGACAGAAACGCCTGGGACTGGTGATCAGGAATATGGAAGTGATGGCACAGATACGGCGCTATTGCATCATCAATATCTGGCGCCCTACCCACAACACCGTGCTCGATACCCCACTTGCGGTTTGTGATGCACGCACGGTCAGGCAATCCCATTTACTGGCTTGCGATGTCAAATACCCCAGTCGTACAGGGGAGATATACCTCTCCAGGTTCTCTCCTAAGCACCGCTGGTCTTATTTTTCTGAAATGAAGCCCAGTGAGGCGCTGATCTTCAAGCAGTATGATAGCCAATTCAGCGGCGTCTCGCGCTTTACACCACACGCTGCATTTGATCACCCGCATGCACCTGATGATGTCCCACCAAGAGAAAGTATAGAGCTGCGCTGCCTTGTTGTATTTTAAAGAGGAGATCTTGATGGATACGCCGATCACCACCATGCCTGTCATCGATTTCTGGTTTGAGTTTGGTAGCAATTACAGCTACCTGAGCGTCATGCGCATAGAGCAGGATGCAGCCAGGGCAGGCGTCAGGGTACGCTGGCAACCATTTTTGCTTGGCCCCATATTCCAGGCTTTTGGCTGGAACACTTCACCCTTTGTTTTGCAAAAGGCCAAGGGGGACTATGTCTGGCTGGATATGGAAAGGCAATGCCGGAAGTATGGCCTGCCCTGGAAAAAACCAGGCAATTTCCCGCGCTCTGCTATCTTGCCTTTACGAGTAGCTGTGTTGGCTGCAGAACAAAGCTGGATGGCAGAATATTGCCGCCGCATGATGCAAATGAATTTTGCCTATGACCGCGATATCGATAACAAAGAAGCTGTGACTGCGGTGTTAAGTGACATGGGATTGCCTGCAACTGAAATACTTGAACAAGCGTTGAGCGAAGAAAATAAACTGAAACTACGCAAGCAAACCGAAATGGCCATGAGCAAGGGCATATTTGGTGCACCGACTTTCTTTGTCGGTGAGCAGATGTTCTGGGGCAATGACAGACTCGACGATGCACTGGCTTACTGCAATGACTTACTGATTTATCCTGACGCCTGAGTCTTGGTTTTATTCGCCTCACCGAGCAACCAGTCTTTGACTTGTACTGCATCCGTGCTGAGTCCGGCATCTGAAACCAGCAGCCAGTAAGCAAAGCCATATTCGCCCTGGCTCTTGCCGGGTGTCAGTGTCATCAACCTGCCATCGGCAATAAAGTCCTGTATCAACTCCAGCCGCCCCAGGGCTATGCCCTGGCCCGCGACTGCTGCCTGTATCAATTGATCGTATTGATTGAAATGCAGGATGCCTCGCGCCCTTGCAGTCTGCATATCTTCTTTGCTTAACCAATCGTGCCAAGATAACCAGTCTTTTTTTGTTTCTTCAAATTCCAGCAGCGGCCATTGCATTGCCAGCTTGCCGTTCTTCTTGAACTTCATGCCCAGTGAGGGATGAGCCACCGGAACTATGGTTTCATCGAACAGGCGTATGGCATCTGCAGGTACGGATTTGGCGTTGGTATAGCGTAGTGCCAGGTCTATGCCGTCTTTACTTTGATCAATAATTTTATTATTGGCTGAAATGCGCACGTCTATGGACGGGTACAGTTTTTGAAAGGTATTCAACCTGGGCAATAACCACAAGCCGGTCAAACCTATGCTGGCGCTGATTGTGACTGCTCTGACGGGTCTGGCTTGCCCGGCTTGCAACTGCGCCTGCATATCACCAGCGATATCCTGCAGTTGCTGCAAGGCGGCGTCGGCACTGCGGAACAGGCGCTCACCTTCTGCCGTGAAAGCAATGCTGCGGTAAGCGCGCACCAGCAAGGTGATGCCAAGTTGCTGTTCCAGTGCCTGGATCTGGCGGCTGACAGCAGATTGGCTCAGACACAGTTCATCCGCCGCCAGCGTGATACTCATGTGGCGACCAACAGCAACAAAGCCCCTGAGCTGATCAAGGAAAGCCAGTTTGGAAAGTGGTAATGACATTCCCATCATGCATGCCAGTAGTGAATTTAGTAGTGAATTAAGAAGCGACTTTGTAGCAGTATAGTCTCAAGCTCAGGCTGCTGCTGTGGCCTTGGCACTTGCTTCCTGAACCGACACAGGCTGCGTCCTGATGAACAGGCTCAGCAAAGCAGTCAATACGCCGCCAGCAATCAGGAAAAGATAGACATAGCGGAATTGCTGCAGATTTTGCACTTGTCCACCCAGTATGGTTACAGTAAAAGCCACACCCAGAGCTGAACCGAACTGGCGTATTGCCTGATTCACCGCACTACCCACACCAAAGCGTTTTGCTGGCAAGCGCGCCACCGCGGCACCTGACAACGAAGGCAGAACCAGGCCCACGCCTATGCCACTGAGCAGCATGCCAGGCAACCACACGCTGAGATAATCAGCAGTCAGACTGGTGTTCAGATAAAACCACAAGCCACTCAGGGCATAGATTAATCCACCTGCTACCAGCAATGGTCTATGACCAAGACGCGCGACATAGCGGCCAGAGATAATCGCCACCGGCATGACCAGCAAGGGGCCGGGGGTGATGCCAAAACCAGCCTTGGTCAGCCCGTAATGCCAGATCGTTGTCATGAACAAAAAGAAGCTCAGAAACATGGCAGTAAAAGCTGCACCAAATACCAGGGAGGCGGCATTCACAAAACGATAATTCCTGTCCTGAAACAAACTCAGGTCCACCGCCGCATGCGGCTTGCCCTTCGCCCAGAAAATGAAGATGAGCAGCAATGCCACACCGGCTGATATCGTGGCGAGAGTAGCGGGTGCCTGCCAGCCCCAGCTGTCGGATTGAACGATGCCAAGTATCAGCAAGCCACTGCCTGCGATGAGCATGAGTACACCCGGCCAGTCAAAGCGATGACCAGTTTCCAGATTACGGGATTCAGACAAACTCAGGGCCGCCCTGATCATGGCGATGATACCTATCGGTACATTCACTAAAAAAGCCCACTGCCAGTTAGTACCCTCTATGATGAGCGCGCCGACACTGGGGCCAACAGCAGCAGCCAGTGCACCGACTGCACCCCACAGGCTGACAGCGATAGCACGTTTTTCAACCGGAAAAGCCTGCAATACCAGAGCAAGTGAAGTCGGTGTCAGCAAGGCGGCGCCGACGGCTTGCAAGACGCGGAACAGTATCAGCATGTCTGTACTGCCAGCGACACCGCACAAACCTGACGCCAGGGTAAACACCCCTACGCCAATAATGAACAGTCGCTTGCGCCCCAACAAGTCCGCCAGACGCCCGGCAGGCACCAGCAATGCTGCATAGACGATGGTATAGGCATTCAAGACCCAGGACAGTTCACTGGGTCTGACATCCGGGAAGGCATGACGCAGTGCAGGGAAAACAGCGAAGCCTATGGTGGCATCCAGCGACACCAGAAATACGGCAACGCTGGCCAGCGCAAAAGTAGACCAGGGACTGAGGGGTTTCATGATATTTCTCCGGCTTCGACCACTCGTTCAACAATATCGGCGGCAAGTTTGTTAATAATGAAGCTGACTGCTGCCGCATGTATCTCTGGTGTGCGCAAGATGCGCCTGTGTCCGGTTCCTGCACTTGCCACCAGACTGGCTTGTGGCCAGGCAGCAGCAAGCGCCTGGCTTTCGGAGTAGGGCATTTCTTTATCTTCAGGGTCATGCATGATCAGGGCCGGTTGACGCATGCCATCTTGCAGTCGCTCCAAATCCATGGATGCCAGCGCTGCACCTATGCTTGCGACCAGCATCTGCTCCAGCTGCTGCCTTGCTGCTTCATCAAGCCCACCTGCCCTGGCGGCGTACTGGAATACCCGCGTCAATGATGCAGGGCCGCACAGATGCACGCTGGCCTGCACTTGCACACCATGGGCAAAGGCATACAGGCTGGCCGCTGAGCCTACTGAATGTGCAATAGTGGCCGTCAGCGGTCCCAGATGTTGAGCCGCAGCGACGACGGCCTTGCCGTAGTCCAGCACATTGGTGCTTTCTCCTTGCGATGCACCATGCGCAGGTGCATCCAGTGCTGTCACGCTAAAGCCTGCCTGTAGTAGAGGTCTGACAAAACCAGCCATGTGGCTGGCACGGCTTTCCCAACCATGCAGAAGCAAGACTTGCGGCCCCTGCCCCCAGGTCCAGGCACGCAATTCCAGACCCGCATAGGGGATGCTGACAGGCCGCGCATGCGCCAGTGCATTTCTGTCATCTTCTGTTTCAGCCAGTCTTTGCGGTCTTGTGAACGCCTGCAAGATCATGTCCATGATGGGCTTATTTGTTGCATTATTTGCTGCATAATTTATTGCGCTGGCTGGTGTATTCATGCTGCTCTCCAAATTAGATGATGAATATAATCCAATAGATGTCGATTATCATCTAAAATACAAACTTGTGTCAAACATTGATTGAGTATTGCTGGAATAGAAAGTATCTAGTTGTCCAATAAGGAATAACCAAAAATGAGAAATTCACGTGAACAAACCGCGCAAACCCGCGAACGCATAGTAGAAACCGCTGCCCGTCTGTATCGCGAACATGGCATCAACGGCATAGGCGTGGCCGACCTGATGAAAGAAGCTGGTCTCACACATGGCGGCTTCTATAAACACTTTGAATCCAAAGAAGCATTGATCGCCGAAGCCTGTTCCACTGCACTGGAAACCACCCGCACAGAGCTACTGCGCAAGACTGAACTTGTCAGCGATGAAGAAGCGATCGCCAGCCTGGTGCATAGCTACCTGAGCCGGGCACATAGTGAACATCCTGGCCAGGGTTGTGCGATTGCGGCACTGGGGGCAGAAGCAGCACGCGGTGAGGCAGCAAGCAAGGAAGTGATGGCGCAAGGAGTCGATCAGTTACTGGCCATCATCAGCAAACAATTGCAACGCTCCGGCGCAAAGGATGATGCCACTACCGCGCATGGTGTCTTGTCTTCATTGATAGGTGGATTGCTGTTGTCGCGCATGATGGATAGCCCTGCGAAATCCAAAGCAGTACTGCGTGATACAGGTGATTTTGTGTTGAAGGCTGTACAGAAATAATATAGAAGTAAAAACGCCTGCCCTTTCTCCAAAGGGCAGGCGATAAATCAACTTATTTACTTCACTTACGATTATTCGCCAGCCTGCGTACCTCAGCCAGCAGGCGGTCTATCTCTTCACAAGTATTGTAGAAAGCAAATGAAGGCCGCACTGTTGCTTCGACCCCAAAGCGACGCAAGATGGGTTGGGCGCAATGATGACCGGAACGTACCGCTATTCCTTCATCATTAAGCGCCTTGCCGACTTCTGCCGTTTCATAGCCCGCCAGTACGAAAGACGCGACGCTGGCTTTTTCATGTGCTGTGCCGATCAGACGTACACCCGGTATGCTCTTCAGCCCATGCGTTGCATATTCCAACAAGGCATGCTCATACAGGGCGATATTTTCCAGACCTATGCGCTCGACATAGTCAATCGCTGCACCCAAGCCCACTGCATCGGCGATATTGCCAGTACCAGCTTCAAAGCGTGCCGGTGCTGGCTGATAACGGGTGTGCTCGAAAGTCACATCCGCAATCATATTGCCGCCGCCCTGCCAGGGTGGCAGTTGGTCCAGCAAAGCCTTCTTGCCATACACCACGCCTATGCCAGTCGGGCCAAAAACCTTGTGACCTGAGAAGACATAAAAATCGGCATCCAGCGCCTGCACATTCACGCGCAGATGTGACACGGCTTGCGCCCCATCAATCAAAACGCGGGCACCGGCAGCATGTGCCAGGGCTGTGATCTCATGCACCGGTGCGATAGTGCCCAGGGCATTTGACACTTGCGTTACCGCCACCAGACGGGTTTTGCTGTTCAAGAGCTTGCGATACTCGTCAAGCAAGACCTGACCTCTGTCATCCACAGGAATCACGCGTATGACAGCACCTTTCTCTGCCGCCAGTTGTTGCCAGGGCACGATATTGGCATGATGCTCAAGCTCAGAAACGATGATCTCATCACCAGCACCGATGAACTTCTTGCCAAAGGTCTGTGCTACCAGGTTAATGGCCTCAGTCGCACCACGCACGAAGATGATTTCCTGCTCACTGGCAGCACCCAGAAAGTTGGCTACCTTTTTACGTGCAGATTCATAAGCATCGCTGGCACGTGCTGCCAGTTCATGCGCCGCCCTATGTATATTTGAATTCTCATGCTCATAGAAATAACTGATACGGTCTATCACCGACTGTGGCTTTTGCGTAGTCGCTGCATTGTCAAACCACACCAGTTGCTTGCCATTGACGCGCTCAGCCAGGATAGGAAAATCCCTGCGTACAGCATTGATGTCAAAAGGTGCCGCCAAGGATGGATTAGCGGCTCGTGGTGCCTGATCCCAGTAGTCTTGCTCCCCTTGCTGGAAATAATACGCCGGGTGCGCAGTACTGCCACCAGATTGTTGCACTGGCGCAGACGTGGCTGGCGTTGTTGGATATAGTTCACCCAAAATGCGTTGTAATTGATCCTGACCTGGCGAAGCGAAAGAAGTTTTTTCAGACTGCTTGCCTGTGCCCGCACCTGTACCTTGTCCCGCCAGGCTGTCCAGATTATTGTCAGCAACCGGATAACCATGCTCTTGCCCGACAAAATAGTAGGGCGTGCTGGAACTGGCACCACCGGCTTGTGGACGCGAAGGTGCAATGCTGCTACCGCCATTTTGTGGCACACCGCTGGCAGAAACTGAAGGCTGGCTTTGCACCGAACTGCTATCGTGCACAGGCGTACGTGCTGAAGGCGGTGCTTCAGGCGTACTGCCCTGGCTAAAGCCTGGCAGAAATTGCGCAGCTGCCTGCGCAGCACCGGGCACCAGTGCAAAAAATTCTGATGCCATGCGGTTCAGGGCGGCCTCATCTGGCAAACCGGAGTTTGCCGAGCCTGTATTACCGCCTTTATTATTTATAGGTGTCAGGATAGTCATGGTATTTACCGATCTCTACGTCGTCCAGAACAGCCACGGCATCTTCCGTCAATACTGCCAGTGAGCAGTACAGGGAGATGAGGTAAGAAGCAATCGCATTGCGGTTAATGCCCATGAAGCGCACGGACAAACCAGGGCTTTGCTCACCGGCCAGGCCAGGCTGGAACAAGCCAACCACGCCCTGGCGTTTTTCACCAACGCGCAACAGGATGATTTTTGTCTTGCCATCTTCGATAGGCAATTTGTCAGACGGTACCAGTGGCACGCCGCGCCAGGTCAGGAATTGTGAACCGAACAGGCTGACTGTTGGTGGTGGCACGCCACGGCGTGTGCATTCACGGCCAAAAGCGGCAATCGCCAATGGGTGTGCGAGGAAGAAGCCTGGCTCTTTCCAAACCTTGGTCAGCAAATCATCCAGATCATCTGGTGTAGGTGCACCTGTCAGGGTAGAGATGCGCTGATCATCATGCACATTTGCCAGCAGACCATAATCAGGATTATTGATAAGTTCGCTTTCCTGACGTTCCTTGATGGTTTCTACGGTCAGGCGTAATTGTTCCTTGATCTGGTCATGCGGACTGCTGTACAGATCAGAAATACGGGTATGTACATCCAGCACGGTGGCTACCGCATTCAGGAAATACTCACGTGGCTGTTCGTCATAATCGACAAAGGTTTGCGGCAATTCAGATTCATCACGCTGGGAGCAGGCTACCCGCACGTCCTTGGGATTTTTTACCTTGTTGAGGCGGTAAATACCTGCCTCTACCGGCAACCATTGCAGCAGGTGCACCAGCCAGCGTGGTGAGATGGTGGATAACTGCGGGACGGTCTTGGTCGCGTTCGCTAACTGCCTGGCGGCATTGTCGCTAAGGGCGAAATTACCTGCAGTTACTTCATTATTTGCATCACTCATTAATCACTCCATAAAAGTCAGTGTATTGAAAAAAATAAACATGAACAGGCGTGCGGGGATAAGGAGCCGGGGTATCAAATACCCGGCACCTTATTTGAAGCTCACTTATTCAAACCAAAGAAACGGGATTTTGCTGTTCGTGCCGCAAGCTGGCCTGGCTGACATGGCTGCCTGCAGCGACATCGCTGGTGACCCATACATTGCCACCAACGATGGCACCACGGCCTATGGTGACGCGGCCAAGTACCGTGGCACCGGCATAGATCACCACATCGTCTTCAACGATGGGGTGACGTGGCAAGCCTTTTTGCAGCTTGCCGTCCTCATCACTGGGAAAGCGTTTTGCACCCAGCGTGACGGCCTGGTAAATACGCACACGTTGACCGATGACGGCAGTCTCGCCTATCACCACACCGGTACCATGGTCGATGAAAAAACCTGCACCTATGCTGGCACCGGGGTGGATGTCTATACCTGTCTGACCATGCGCAATCTCGGCAACAATGCGCGCCAGTAGCGGCACACCGAGCTGGTACAACTGATGGGCAATGCGGTGATGTATCATCGCCAGGATGCCGGGGTAGCACAGCAAGACTTCATCTACCGTGCGCGCCGCCGGGTCACCCTGGTAGGCCGAAATCACATCACTGTCCAGCAAAGAACGTATACCCGGTAAGGCACGGGAAAATTCACGCACTATCGTCAGCGCCCGGTCATCGATATGCAGACCTTCTTCTTCGTGATAGCGCGAGGCATAACTGAGTTCCAGCCTGACCTGGCCCAGCAGCGAATGCAGGACCGTATCGAGCGTGTGGCCTACATAAAAATCTTCACTCTCTTGCCGCAATTCAGGCGGCCCCAGACGCATGGGGAACAAGGCACCACGCAAGTCATTGAGGATTTTTGCCAGTGCATCACGCGAAGGCAATTCACGCCCGCCAGGTTCGGCTGACCTTTGCTGGCGACGACGCCAGGCATGGCGCACTACCGCCAGCTCACTGACGACCTGCTCTATGCCAAACAACGAGGCGCGTATCTCTTTAGTCTGTTGCAATGCTTGTCCCATGATGGCCTGCCTTATGAATTGCGAATTCTTTATTCGATTTAATCTTGTACCCAGGGCAGCTTGTGGAAGCGCCAGCCGCCGTGATGCCCACGCTGCTGTGCCTCATCAAGATCGCCTTCAAAACCCTGCTCTATATTGAAGACATTTGACAGACCAGCCTTGCGGGCAGCTTCTGCTGCCAATGCCGAACGTTTACCACTGCGGCACAGGAGCAGCACCACGGTCTGTTTGTCTTTGAGCTTGCCTTCCAGCTCTTTGACAAAACGGGGATTGCGCGTTAATGCAGTACCTGTGGCCCATGCTACATGCAGGCTGTCTGACAAATGGCCGACAAATTTACGCTCTTCATTAGTGCGCACATCGACGATCACGGCCAGCCCTTGCTGCTGCAATTGCCAGGCATCCGCAGGAGTAATGCTGCCTGCAAAGGCGAGGTTGGCATCAGCGGCGCGCTGACGGGCTGCAGCAAGCAGGGGATGCTCAACAGGCTGCTGGATTACGGTTTCAGTTAATGTGGTAGCTGTCATACACGTTCTCTGTATTCATGTTTGTCGTCACAGAGTTTGAATGTACAGAAATAACCTAAGACAGAAAACGAATAAAATTGAAGTTAATTATCCGAATTTCAAATATGCTTTAACTATCGCCGCAATGCGAATGTTTGCTGCACTGCGCAAATAACGCATTGCCGCCTATTAAGACGTATGATTACGGGAAGCCAGTTTAAAGAACCTGAATACTTTATCGCTAATATGGTTACAGCCAAATCTACTTCGTATCCCCGACTGACGACTTTGCTGACCTTGGGCGTCAGTGCCGTAGTTCTGATTACTGTTTTATCTGCCCTGTTGCTGGTTGATCATTTTGCCAAAAATTATGCACAGAAAGAGGCAGAGCAAAGATTGCAGCTGGTTGCCTGGCAAATGCGTGATGCCCTTGACCAGGTCATGCAAAAATCGGTCAGTGATGTGCAATTATTATCACAGCTCAATGAAATCAAGGATGGCAAAGACCCGGCGGACGCGCGCCGCATCCTTGATCATCTGCAACACAATTTCTCTGACTACGCCTGGATAGGCCTGGCCGATCCTGAAGGCAAAGTGCTGGCTTCCACCAAGGGCATGCTGGAAGGGCAGGACGTCAGCAAGCGCCCCTGGTTCATCGAAGGAAAAAAGGCCTTATATGCAGGTGATTATCACCCTGCCCTGCTGTTGCAAAAACTGCTGCCTTACAGCATAGACCCCTGGCGCTTTGTTGATGTGTCGATTCCTGTCTACAGTTCAGACGGTACATTGCGCGGGGTGCTTGGTGTCCATCTGAGCTGGAACTGGACACGTAATCTGGTGCAAAACATATTGGCACCTGCCGACAAGCAGTATGCGGCAGAAATCATGGTCGCACGTGAAGATGGCACTGTCTTGCTTGGGCCACTCAAGATGGAGGAAAGCAAAATAACGCCTGGCAGCCTGAAGCTGTCACGTTCAGGCAAGAGTGGTGTTACCGAAGAAGTTTGGGAAGGTAGCCAAAAGTATCTGACCGCCTATACCATGACCGGGCAGGCGCGCAATTATCCAGCCTTGCAATGGAGTATATTGGTGCGCCAGCCTAAGGACGTTGCCTTGGCTGCCTTGCATAATCTGCAGCGCGAAATCATGATATCTGGCGCCGTACTGGGCGTGATACTGGCACTGCTGGCATCATTGATGGCACGTCGCATGTCATCCTCACTGATCAAACTCAGTTCCTTCATGGAGCAACGTAGCCAGACCCGTAGCGTCCAGACCGTGCAAGCCAGCCTGCCGGTGGTTCATGGCTTTCATGAAGCCCATTTGTTATCAACCACGATAGCCGGGATGCTGGAAAAAGAAGAGCAGTACCTGACAAAAATTGAGCGCAGCAACCAGGATCTGGAAGCAACTGTCGTCGAACGTACGCGTGAAATTGAACTGAAAGCCAGCCAGTTGGAAGATGCCTTGCAAGAGCAACGCAGTGTACAAAGCCGTTTGCAAGCCATAGCCGACAACCTGCCCTGCATCATCACCTTCATGGACAGGCAAGAACGCTATTTATTCGTGAATGCTTTCGTGACGACAGAATTTGGGGTCAAGCCCGAGCAATTGCTGGGCAAGACTTTACGTGAAGTCGTCGGCGATGAGTTTTATAAAACCCACGCCCAGCAAGTGCAAACCGTGCTGGCAGGTGAACGTGTCAGTTTTGAAGGTGAAGGCAAATTAAACAAACGTACTTACTATTACCAGTCTGTGTATGTACCTGCTTATGACGATGCCGGGCAAGTCACTGGTTTTTATGCGATGAGCTTTGACATTGCTGACCGCAAACGGGTAGAGATGATGATGAATGAGTTCGTCTCCATGGTCAGCCATGAATTGCGTACACCACTGACATCCATCAACGGCGCGCTCCGTCTGGTAGCAGCCGGTGTTGCTGGTCAGGTGCCGGAAAAAGCCCATGAATTGATCACGGTGGCCATGCGCAATGGTGACCGCCTGCTACACCTGATCAACGATATTCTCGATCTGGAAAAAATCGCCTCAGGCAAGATGGAATTCAATTTCCAGCCCAGTCAGATTGGCCCTTTGATACAGGATGCCATCAGTGCCAATAAATCGTATGCCGATCAATACGGCGTCAGCATCCACTGGCATGAGGCCTATGCCGGGATGATAGTGAATGTTGACCGCCACCGCGTCGCCCAGGTACTGGCCAATCTATTGTCAAACGCGATCAAGTTCTCTCACAAGGGTGGCGAGGTGGAAGTGACCGTGGAAATGAATTTGGCCAGGCAAAGAATCAAGGTCATCGTTACCGACCATGGCTGCGGCATTCCTCCCAACTTCCATAGCAAGATATTCCAGAAATTCAGCCAGGTTGATGGTTCCAACACCCGCAAGAAAGGCGGCACTGGCCTGGGCCTGAATATCTGCAAAACCATCATAGAAAAAATGGAGGGAAGCATAGGCTTCACCTCCACGGTGGATGTCGGCAGCCAGTTCTTTTTTGAATTGCCGCTGGCAGGAACCTCTACAACTAATGACAACTAATGCCGCCAGCGGTATTGAAGCAAGCTAAGCTGCTGCCAGTGCCTGCTCCAGATCAGCAATCAGGTCATCAACATGCTCTATGCCTATCGATAAACGTACGGTGTCTTCAGTGACACCGGCTTTTGCCAATTCTTCAGGATTCAATTGACGGTGCGTGGTGCTTGCCGGATGGCAAGCCAGGGACTTGGCATCACCAATATTCACCAGGCGGGTGAATAATTGCAAGGCATCCTGGAAGCGTCCACCGGCATCGCGTCCACCTCCCAGGCCAAAAGTCAGGATGCCGGATGGCTTGCCCCCCAGGTATTTCTGCGCCAGCGCATGGTCTTTGTGCTCAGGCAGGCCAGCGTAATTGACCCATTTCACTTTGGCATGTTTATCCAGATAATGAGCAATCTTGATGGTGTTCTCAGTGATTCTGTCCAGGCGCAGGGCCAGGGTTTCTATACCCTGCAAGATCAGGAAGGCATTGAAAGGGGACAAGGCAGCACCGGTATTACGCAAAGGTACGACGCGGGCACGGCCTATATAAGCTGCAGCACCCAGTGCTTCGGTATACACCACGCCATGATAAGAAACATCAGGTTCATTCAGGCGTTTGAATCTCTCTTTATGTTCAGCCCAGGGGAACTTGCCAGAATCAACGATGATGCCACCTATGGAATTGCCATGCCCACCCAGGTATTTGGTCAATGAATGAACCACGATGTCTGCACCAAATTCTATGGGGCGCAACAAATACGGTGATGGCACGGTGTTATCGACTATCAGCGGCACGCCGTGCCTGTGAGCGACATTGGCGATGGCTTCGATATCAGTGATATTACCTAACGGATTACCGATAGACTCGACAAACACCGCCTTGGTTTTAGCATCAATGAGTTTGGCAAAGGATTCAGGGTCATGGTAATCGGCGAAGCGGGTTTCTATGCCAAATTGCGGAAGTGTATGGGCAAACAGATTGTAAGTGCCACCATACAGGGTAGAGGCAGAGACGATATTGTCACCTGCCTCGGCAATCGTCTGTATCGCATAGGTAATTGCGGCCTGGCCAGAAGCCAGCGCCAGACCGGCGATACCGCCCTCCAGTTCAGCAACGCGTTTTTCCAGCACATCATTGGTAGGATTCATGATGCGTGAATAAATATTGCCTTGCACTTTCAAATCAAACAGGTCAGCGCCATGCTGGGTATTGTCAAACGCATAGGCGACTGTCTGGTAGATAGGTACTGCAACTGCGCGTGTGGTCGGATCAGGTGTATAGCCACCGTGTACGGCTATGGTTTCCAGCTTCATCAAGATGTCCTTTATTTGAATAATGAGTTTGAATAATAAGTTTGAATAATAAAATTGATCATAAAAATACTGCTTCTAAATAACAAGGAAGCATTTCGAGTTTGCTTATCTAGAAAATTCAAGAAAATCCAGGCAAATGAAACAGGTTTCATTCGGGCCGCATGTTTGTCGTCTGAAAACTGCATAAAAAGACGGCTATTTGTTCTTTTGCCTGTACTTGTGCTTACTCGGTAGCAGCTAAAAAAACAGCATATAAGCAAGCAAGAAAAGTGAATCATATTACAATAAAAACATTATCAAAAACTTCATTAAGTTTGAATTTGAAATACAAACTTACAATATAAAACGACAATTATTTATAGTTTGATATTTATAATAGGTCGGGAAAACACAATCAAATTTCCGTGAAATCCCATGAAATCCTGTATGAGGCTGCTATATAAATGAAAAAATTTATCCCGCTGGCAATGTTTATTCTCGCTGCATCGGCATGTACAACCACGCCTGCACAAAATGAGCCCCGCAATGTCAGGGCGGGTGGTTTTCAAGATCAGCAGAATGCCGAAGTAGGTGACATCCAGGACATGCGCAGGACGACGCTGCAAAAGCAGGGCCGGACAGGTGCCACCGGTGCAGTGGTAGGCGCGGTCACAGGCGCAGCGCTGGGCAATCAGATTGGCAAGGGTAACGGCAAAAAAGTCAGCACGGTATTAGGTGGCGTCGTCGGTGGCGTGGTTGGTAATGCCATCGCGGAGCAAAATTCCATGGTGAATGTGCCGGGTCTGGAAATTGTGGTCCGTCTGCGCAGCAACGGCAGCCTGATCACTGTCACTCAGGAACAACAGGGACGCGATTCCTATTACATAGGTCAGCCAGTGCGGGTAATCTACACGCAAAATATGGCGCAAGTTCTGCCCATGTAGCACGTTGGAGTCATTATGGTCTTGCTGAGTTTGTTTAAACGTCCCAATATCCGCACGATATTGATTGCTTTGGTTTTGTTTTATCTGATAGGGCAAATTACCAGCTTGCAATATATGCGCAATATTTTAGGGCTCCCAGTGTTACTCTGGATACCCTACAGCTTCTATTCCAATTATCGTAAAGCAAGACAAGCTCATCAGGACATGATCAAAGCAATACGTGACATGTCGCAAGTCACCAATGAATCCTGCATAGATATCTGTGGCGACAATGCCATGGCCATCAATTACAGTACCAATACGCTTTTCCTGATCGATGGAAAAACCAGGAAGACGGTACCTGCCAGCCAATTCCTGCGCTGGGAAATGACCCCTGCAGGCGGAGGGGAAATCACGGGTGTCGTGGTTGGAGGATCAACCAGTACCCCCCAGGGGCAGGCAGTGCTGGGGGCAGCCATGGGTGCCGGGATATTTCATGTCCTGATCCACATGTTCATCAAACGCAAAGACATAGGCTTTATCAAGTTCTGGATCAATGATGCTGAGCGCAGCATCGTCAGTGTCTATGTTTCCAAAGCAGCGTTCGTGGATCAACTGGAACATTTTTCGTTGACGATAGGTCGTAAAATATAATCGCTTTTGATAGATACCGAATGAAAATATCCCACCAGTTGACTGCAATTGTTTTTTGCTGCCTGAGCACTGTCGCACAGGCGCAAATATGGACTGACCTGCCAAAGATGGACCAGGATGCCAATGTCATCACGCAACGCGCAGACAGCCCGATCTACAGCCGCATGGCCACCGATAAAAAATATCGCGAATTTGCCTACTCTGCCATCAATATCAAAGGCGAAAAACTTGGCTATAAACTAGTACTTGAGTCACGCGAGGCATTGTTCGCAGATAATAGTTTGCGCAAGGTGTATGAATCCAAAGCAGGCAAGTATTTTGTCTCTTACTGGATCAGGGAAAGTCCTAACTTCCGCAAGATGCCATTCAAGCGTAATGCTCATGTGCTGCTAGTCGTAGTCGACACAGTGCCAGCAAATAAAGACAATGCAGAATTCAAGGCTGGTGCCAGCAAACTGCCGTATGTGACTTATCAGATACGATGGGAACAATTCAAAGGCAATCACATTGGTGGCATAGTCGGCGACGACACAGGCTCAGCAGTCAAATGGAATTGCAAAACCAAAGAAGGCCAGGTAATGCCGACCATGATACAAACCATCATCATCCACAAGCCCAACTTCAAAAAAGAAGAAGAATGGTATCGCACGGCGTATTACATTACTGACACTGGTGAACTCAAGGACAATGGTGCGGGCAGAAGGAATATCTGTACTGAACGTAGCATAGGTTCTGACGATGAAGTGTCCAGTTGGGTACGTTTTTTTGGTGGTGTTGGCGGCTGATATAGTCTGCGCGATCACAAAAACTGATGAGGATGCCGTACTAGAACTCATTTCATAAATAGGGTGAGATGCGTTTGCCTCATAACGTGGGCTGGCCAATGGTAAAACTATGGACGAGGCCGTCAATAGCTTTGCCTGTTGACAACGAGTCGAATTGTCAATACCTGCAGTCCAGCGCGCGTTATGAGGCAAACCCTTCAGGAACTGACGATTTGGGCGCATTGCTGCGCTTAGTATGCCACCCCTCCTTTGCTAAGGCATGAGCCTTAGCTGCACAGGGTACACACCTTAGGCCTTGCACTGCATCCCAAATCGTCTTGTTCGCACTCATCCTATTTATGAAATGAGTTCTAGATAGTACGTGCATCCCGCCCCGACCTGACACAGTCAAATTATTTCACTGGTACACCTGGCAAACTCAAAGCCAGCTCAGCAATCTGGTCCTTGCGCATGAAGACCACACCCGGATGTTGTAACGCGTACTGCAAGAATTCTCCCATGATCTTAACGCGTGCCGGGGTGCCGCCTATGCGGTCATGCAGGGAGACCGACATCATGCGCCGCCTGTACCCTGACTCCATATATAACTGATCAAATTCATCGCGCAATTCCTGACCAAAGGCTTGCGCCGTCAATGGCCCCTCCGCACCAAAGCGGGCAATATCATTATTGCGCAAGGTGTAGGGGACAATCGCAAAGGCCTTGTCATTGACTATGGTCGTCATCGGTTCATCTGCGCCGAGATCATCAATGTGATAGGTGAAACCCAGTGACTGCAATATCCCCAGGGTGCGTGGCGTGCCACGTAACCAGAAGGCATTAAAACCTACTGGCCGCGTGCCTGTTGCCTTTTCTATTGCCGCGATATTGGCGATATACGATGCGCGCTCTTCGGCTTCACTCATGGTCCAGTGTGGCGTCCAGCTGTGACCATGTGCTGCCGCTTCATGGCCGCGTTGCACGATCTCCCGGGCAAGTTCGGGTCTTTGCAACACAGCCTGTCCCACCATGTGTGAAGTCACGGGTATTTTGAATTTGTCCCACAAATCCAGCATGCGCGGTATGCCTTCACGTGCGCCATATTCAAACCAGGTACGGGCAGGCAAATCAGGCAGGCTGGTGTCTTCCATGGCAGGGAAAGGTGAACCATTCTGGTGTTCTGATTGTGCACCGGCTTCAAACTGCATGGAAACAGAGACAACCATGCGCATGCCACCTGGCCAAAATTGACCGTCAGGCGGATTGATTTTGTTTTTCATTTCAAACTCCCTATATCATTGTTTGATGATGCCCAATTGCTGCAGCAAAGTCAGCTTATCTTCCAGATGCCAGTTCTCTGCGATACGGCCATCGGCGATGCGGTAAATATCGGTTGCGATGAAATCGACCTTGCGGCCATCTCCTTGCTGTCCATGAAAGCTGCCACTGAAGTGACCGCTAAAATGCAGGCGACCTATCACGCGGTCACCCACCAGCAACATCTCTTCCACTTCCAGCTTCAGGTCCGGTACGGCAGCACGGAAATTTTTTGATGCAAACAAAGCGCCCTGCGGCCCTTGTGGCCGGCCTGCGGGTAAATTTCTGTCCATAAAATTATCGGCCAGTGCGGCTTGCGCAAACTGTGTCTCACCAGTATTCCAGAAAGCGTAGTAACGCCGCGCTGCCAGTGCCATGCCTTGCTGTTGCGCTGCCGGAAGGGACTTGTCGGCAATGATGTTGCGCGGCTGCGGCAAGTTGTCTTGCGCACAAGCTGTGTTTGCGTACGAGTTAATGGCCAGTAATAGACTTAGGCTTGCTAAGAATTTGGCATGCATGATATTCCTTCCTGTATGGTTAATACTGATATGTAAAGCGAAATTCGCCTGAACACTACTGTGCTACCATTCCAATTAATTGAAAATAGACTTAATAAGCATAGTATCTATTCCAATTTAGAACAGATAAGGTGATTGGTGCATGATTGAACTGGCTGATATGAAGTTGTTTGTGCAGGCTGTACTCAGCGGCAGTCTGTCTGCAGCGGGACGTGAACTGGGCTTTTCGCCAGCCGTAGGCAGCAAGCGCATGAGCAGGCTGGAAGCAGCCTTGGGTACCAGACTGCTACAACGCAGCTCACGCCGCCTGAGCCTGACGGAAGAAGGAGCACTGTATTTCGAGCGCTGCCAGGCCATCTTGCTGGATGTTGCCAATGCAGAAGCTGAGTTGGGACAAGGCCAGGCAGAGCCGCGTGGCATGCTCCGGGTATCTTCGCCAGTCGCCCTGGGCCGGCACTACATAGGCCCGGCGTTGGCAAAATTTGCCAGCCGATATCCAGAACTGCAAGTACAGCTTTCGCTGAGTGACCAGTTGATTGATCTGCTGGCATCTGGATTTGATTGTGCTATCAGGATAGGCGCGAACAATGATTCACGCCTGGTTGCACGCACACTGGCCGCCAACCGCCGCGTCATTTGCGCAGCTCCCGCGTATATCGCCAAACATGGCAAACCAGAAATGCCAACCGATTTATTACAACACAGTTGCATACTCATGCAATCATCCAGTGCCATGCATGCAGACTGGCATTTTCATTCGCTCACATCACAAGAAGAACAAACCATCCGGGTACGCGGTAACTGGCTCACCGATAATGGCGAGCAGGCACATGACTGGGCGATAGCAGGCCTGGGCCTGGTCAGGCGATCTGTCTGGGATGTGGCAGCAGCACTGGCAAGCGGCGAATTGATTGAAGTTTTGTCAGAATGGGCAGACATCAGCGCACCGATACAGGTCATGTATCCATCGCGCCACTATTTACCGATGCGCACACGCTTGTTCATAGATTTGCTGGTAGCAGAATTTGCCGAGGCAGAAAACAAGAACCATCCACAGAGGAACAAATGAAAATATCCACTACATTATTTTGCAGCATACTTTTCACTTGCGCTTACGCAGGCAAGGCTGCAGCAGTTGACACCGCACACGCCATGGTGATCATCAATGAAGAGGATGTCAAACGAGAAGAAGCGCCACCGCACGGCGCAATTGGCATGTCAACCGCTTACCGCATCAGTGATGCCGCACCCACACCGCGCAGCATGGAGTTCAGGAAACGCATCCTGCATCCCAAGGCAGAGATAGGTTTGCATCCAATTACGCATGACGAAATTTATTACGTGCTTTCTGGCGAAGGCAATGTCACTTCTGACGGCAAGACTGCGACTTTAAAAGCTGGCATGACTGCTTATTTATACAAGGGTGCTGTGGTAGGTATAAAACAAGTAGGGTCTGAACCGCTAAGCATCATCGTCAGCTATCCGAATGTCACTCATTAAAGCTTGATCAATCACCCAGCTCTATCAGCCCGGACAAAGGCAGGCCTTGCGGTGTGACATACATGGCCAGCACCCAGGCCTTTGATACATCTGACGCAAACTGATTCAGCATGGCGGTGATAAATTCTATCGATGATTTGTCCAGCGCAGCAAAGGGATCATCAAGCAAGCTGACTGTGGCACCGGCAGCAAAAGCCGCAGCCAGCCAGACCTTGCGTTTGCTGCCTGTCGACAGCATGAACATCTGCTTGTTGACGTGCGGTGTCAAACCAAGACCCGCTATGGCTTGCGTCAATATGCCATCATCAAAGCGGGGATATGCCTTGCGCACGGTAGCGAAATAGTCAGGCACAGGCATTTGATCATAAACATCAGTACGCGGATCTACCCAGAATACCTGGCTGCGGTATGCGTCAGGCTGCCCAGGCAAAGATGCATCTTCAAGCTGTAATTGCCCGCTTTGTGCAGGCAATTCACCTGCCAGCAATTGCAGCAAACTGGTCTTGCCACGGCCATCACCGCCCAGCACCAGCGTAATTCCTGCGAGTATGTCACAAGACCAGTTGCTGAACAAAGGCTGGCCAGGATAATGGAAAGTCAGATCGGTCGCATGCAGGATAATGTTTTTCTGGTTGCTCGTGGTTGTCATTGCGCAGGCATCTATTTATTTGGTGATGACGCATAGTATAAGCGGTCATCAGGAAAAGACACTGGCGTAGCAGCAATTACTTGCCACTTCACTCTTTGATGAAATAGCCTCGCATAATTTCAATTCACTTATCTGTCTCAATCGCTCTCTTGCCTTGAATAAAGCGTGTTAGACTTTTTAAGCTGGTACCCCATCCACTTAATCTCTTTACACCCGATCGCGGTGACCATGAATACACCATTCCATCTATCCAAAACTGCAAACTGCAGTTTTTGCAGCTTGCTGCTCATGATCAGCGCGCTGTACTGCAATGTGGCGCATGCTGAGCCTGAAGTGACCGCATGCAAACTCAAAGTTTTCTCCATTGATCCTGATACCAGGGGCAGCAATATCCGCAGCGGCCCGGGCTCTGAACACAAGGTGCTGGCCACCATCAAAGATAGTGATTCACAAATGGAAATCACAGGCTCTGCCGGAAAATGGCTGCGAGTTCGCCAGGTCAGCGGCGTGGGTGGTGAGATGTATTTCAAAGGTGAGGGCTGGGTATTTGCACCTTTGACTGGTATCAATGCGCGAGCAAGCGTCAGCCTGCGTGCCAGCCCGACGGCGCAGAGCGCCATGACCGGAAAAATCCCTGCCGATGCAGGCGCATCGGTACAAAGCTGTAATGGCGAATGGCTGGAAATACAGTATAAAAACACGAAGGGATGGATGCAGCCTGGATCATATTGCGGTAATCCTGTGACGACCTGCTCATAAAATAAGCGCAAGTTAAAAGCCCGCCGCTTGCAATCATAAAGCAAGCAGCGGGCTTTTTTACATCTGCGATTTCAACTATGACTGGATCATCGATGCATCAAAATTCAAATGCGCCAATGTCTATCATGCCATCCTGCTTGCGCAATATCACAGCACCAGGTTGTGCCACTGGCAGCAAATTGGATGTCAGGTTACCCAGTCCATTGCCCGCATTGATCAGGGGCGAGCCAACTGCCGGGCGATAATCATGCTGTGCCACGTTCGCCAATACCGGATTATTATTGGCACCAAGATTGGTATTCCAGCCGTTCACGACTGCACCTGTCAGATGCCCCACCCAATACTGCGCGGCATTTGGCGAGACCCAGTTATTCGTCATATTGACAGTACCCTTGCCCAGCGCCATGGCCTGCACTTTGCCTGGCGAGCCCGGGGTGACTGGCAATGCATAGAACAGGTTATTCCTGACATCAGCAACAGCATTGGGCATGCCCAGATTAAACATCAGTGTCTCTGGATAAATACCATGGGTAGCGTCACCTCTTACCACCATCGTATTATTGTAGAAGAACAAGGTACCCTGACGGTAATTTGCTGTCAGACCACTGTCACCACCATAATTGACCAGGTTGGTGCTATTGCTACCCGGCGTCACATCAAACAGATTGCCGTAGACGTAGGTAGAGGCATAAGCAGGTTCACCATAGATGAGCGCATTGCCGCCAGTAGAGTCCATCAGGTGCAGTTGCAATCCACAGCTTGATGCAAAGGTGTTGTAGCGGACGATCAGGCCAGATGACCTGTCTTTCAAGCAATCACCAAACGCACCTGGACGCACATCACCAAAATAGTTGTACTGGAAGATGATATCGCGTGCTTCAGTATAGCTATTGTGTTCGGAGTAACCATTAGTCACATTGGGGACAGGTGCATTGCCGTTGTTGTAGAAGGTATTAGCTTCGATCAGCACATCTTGCGACAACTCAAACAGAGTACCGTTTTTGGAATTAATGAACAGGCCGTTACCGCAATTGTGCATGACATTATTTTTCACCACCAGATGTGCCGCAGCTTCGACAAACAGGCAAGTACCGAAGGCAGCATAGCTATCTGTTTTCTGGCCCTGTGCATCTGAAAAGGAATTGCCATAGACAGAGTTGCGTATGTCGAGATTCTCGATACCGATATAACCCACCGGTCCATTATTGTAGTTGTAGCCAGCCTGCGGCCCCACCATGACCAGACCCAGTTTATACAGTGCGCGCGTGTTGCTGGCATTGTCATGATATTGCAGGGTACGGGCAGCCTGGCCTGGCAATGTCTCCAATTGGGTTGCCAACTTGCCCTGGGCATCTGGTGCACCATCAATGATGGGTCGCGCACCGGTCACCGGATCAGGTACGCCGATAACACGCATGAATTTATTCGGTGCAGTCGGTGCCAGATTGGTACCTGCTGAAATCAAGATCATTTCATGGTAGGGCACATTATTTGGCTTGGCATAAATCCTGACAGTGTCGCAGCCTTTCAACTGGCTCCATGGCAATTGGCCCAATGCAGTATAGATCTTGCCCACGCCCACATCATAGTAGTTGATGGCAGCACAACCCGACTGGTCTGCATTCATGGTCGGCGTGGTCGCTCTGATGATGGTGGATGAACCGGAAACAGGCGGTATGCCGGTGCTGGCCACCGTAATGACAAACACCCTTGAACGGGTATAAGTCACCCCCGCCACCGTCGCACTGGCCGTAATAGTGGCGCTGCCTGAAGGTGCATTGGCGGGCACTGCCAGCAAATAATTGCCTAGTGCATTAGCGACAGCGACCTTGTTGGCTGTAATCAGCGCAGGATTACTGCTGCTGACCGTGATAGCTACTGATGGGTCTGTCGCACCGGTCTCGCTTATAAATTCGATGAGCGCATATTCCATGGAACCGGCATTGCGCGCATTGCTGGCTTCAAAACCCACGGTTTTGGATGAGAACCCTATACGAGCCGGGGTAGTGACGGCGTTTGCTGTCTGTGCAGACAGTGAAATTGCGGTCACTGAAACAAGGACAAGACAAAAGCCAAAAACCAGTGCCCGGGTCAGCTTTTGATACAGCTTTTGATACAGTTTTTGATGAATTTTCATACTATTCCTCCTGACGATGCGACAGCTAAAAATGAAAGTAAATGAAATCAAATGTATGCTGTCGCAAAAAATTGAAGATACGGATTTCAAATCTGGCGAGTATCATCACAAGTCTGCATTCAAAAAGTAAGTGTCGGTCGTCAGGTTTTTATATGACATTTAGCATATTGAATACAGACTCCGTTTGTGAAAAATTTCATATGGAAAATAGTTTATTCACAGACAGGCTTCCTTACTGATTCGTCTGAAAGGATGCTGGAAAGTAAAATCTGAGGAAACTTTCTTTTTAACTTGTATCTACCTTGCATTTACCTTGTATCGCGCTTGTATCTACCCTGTATCTATGCACTAGAGCAAGACTTGTATCTATTCGAGACGACAGCGCAGGTGCAAACTTATCCAATCTTAATTTCAATCCCTCCAGAAAGAGACATACATCATGATCGAACTGACCCGAATGAAACTGACACACCTGATACAGGCACTGGTGCTGACCTCTGTTGTAGCCACCGGCAGCGCAGGTGCTGCCGATCCGAGTTCCGCCAATGAAAAAGACCAGCTGCGCTCTACCCTGCTTGAAAGCAAAGAGAAAAACAAGGGCGTCACCATACATGCCAGCGGCACCAATGTCGCCATGGTAGTCACTGCGCTGGAAGAAAAATATGTGATTGGACGCAACCAGCAAGCCAGCCGTATCGTCATCCGTCTGGACCGTATAGACGGCGTCTCTGCAGCATTCTGATCCATGTTGCCAAAGTCAGGCATCGTCAAACGAAGCGCACTATTCAAGGAGAATTACGATGTCTGACTGGGCATTTGTGGCAACGGGCCTGGCCCTAGCTGGCTTTGTGTATGGCTGGTGGCGCAAGCCGCCTGGCGCGGGCAAGCGCTCTTACCTTAGCTGGATCATGGCTTTTATATTCGCCGCACCAATAGGTAGCCTGCTATTGGCAAACCTGTTTGGCAGTGCTGTACTGGGCTGGATTTTTGGCTTGTCACTGATGTTTGTGTGGCCGCTGGCTATCCTGTTCATCGCAGGCAATGCAGCCGGTGCGTTGCTGGCCCAGCGCAATCAACATAACAATCACAACGATAGCAGTGATAGCAACAAGCATGAATCACCCATGCTGCACATACGTATAGACAGAGACAGTGTACATGCTGGCGATGACACGGTGTCACATGCTGAAAACATTGCCGTCCCTGCCAACACCAGCCTGGCAAGCTTGCTTGAGCAAATACGCGTGGGCAATTTCCTGCCATCCATCAGCGGTGGTAAAGCAACGTGGATGATAGAATCGTCAGGAAGCCCGTTCAAGACCATAGGTGTACTGGCTCAGCAATGGCAAGAACCCTGTGTCATCATAGATGCAGCAGTAGATGTGGCACAGCACTTTGCGGGTCAGCAAGCTAATCTGTTCTTCCGTTATCGCTGCCAGATTGACCCTGATACCGTACTTGCACAATTGCAGGCTTCCTATACAAACAGTATTAGCCAGACACCAACGCATGGCTACGGCGGTATCGCCAGTCTGGCAAAGCATGCAAGCTATCTGCGCAGTTTGATGAATCCAGGCTCAGACAGATGTTAAGGAAAATCAGAAAATACCCACCCTGCATCATATTGATGGGCATCATCTCCTTCTTGTTCGGATGCGGTAATGAATCAGCCTATTATAAAAAAAATGGCAAATGGCATTACGACGGCATAGTCATGGACAGCCAGAATGGCCTCGTCAATTTCACCCCCATAGATGATTATTTTGCCAAAGATGCGCGTTACGCTTATTACAGGGGCATGCCCATTTTTAATGGCAATGATGCGAGTGACAGTGCCAGTTTCCAGGTGCTGAGTAAATACTATGCCAAGGACAAGTCCATGGTATTTTTTTGCGACACTGAGCGTGACAGCAAGGAATACTGGAGCATCAAACGCACCGTCGTCAAAAAAATCAGAGACGCTGACCCTGCCAGCTTTCGCATGATGAGCGATGGCTATCTGGCCAGGGATAAATCACATCTTTTCAGGCAAGACAAGATCGTGCCTGTGCAGGATATTGACAGCTTCGTCTTGCTGGAACATTTCTTCGCCAAAGACAAGTTACGTGGCTACTACCGTGAAACCGAGATTGCCGGCAGTGATGGGCTTACTTTCACAGCGCTGGATGCACACTATGCCAAAGACCGGACAAAAATTTACTACGTCGATGGATTCAACATAGGCGGCAGCCTCAGGAACGTCAGCTACGAAACATTCAAAGTAATGGAAGAAGGCTATGCCCTTGATAGTAACAAAGCCTATTACCATGGCGATGTCATCAGCAAAGACGATGTAGTCTCATTGCAGTATCTGGCGATGGGATATGCAAAAACTTCGCGTCAGGTTTTCTATTATGGAAAATTACTAAAGGGCGCAGACGCACCCAGTTTTGCCATGGTCGAACGCTTCAACGGCAATTTTGACGCGGCAGACAAAACCGGGCAATACAGTGCAGGGGAACGCGTCAAGGCATCACCATAAGAGTCCTGCGCGCTACTTTTTACTATGCTGCTTAGTTTTTTGCAGCACTAGCCATGCCATGTCGCATGACCGTCGCCATATTATCAAACAAGTCTTCCCAGGTACTGCGATGCGCGGCAGTAAACTTGGCACCGCCGCGTTCTGCCAGCGTATCAATCAGGATATTTCGCATCACGCCAAAGTAAGCCTGCTGCACTTGATAATGGTGGTGGCGCACCCCGGATGCACGCAACAGCAATAGCAAATGCTCAGGCTGATGTACCAGTGCCACGGTTTCTTCCAAGGTATGGGTCAAGCGCCCCTGCTGTTCTGTCATGTCACCGGAAAATAATTCGATTACTGCCGGTGCAGCAGCAAACAGCTTGCGATAAAAATCAACCGCCAGATCACCCGGCGCTGCAATTGCCGCATCCCAGCCCGATGTGATCAGCGCGGCGACTTCGTCTTGAATAGTCATCAACCATTGCTCAGCTGCGGCTAGCTGGGCTTTACTGGGTGCGCGAGAAGATGGTGCTGATGGTGCCTTGGTCATCGGTAGGGCTCTTGCTTTCAGAATTAGCAGTCTTTGGACTTTGGAATGAATAGATGTTCAGTATATCCGGTATCGTCACTGGCGTAGAAGAAACTGGCTATGCAGACAAATACATACTTCAGTATGCATGGGCAGTATCACTATTTGGTACTCAAGCCCGTACCGGATATGTTATAAGTATTGGAGGCAATGTTGCACTGCGAGTTTCATCAGATTCTATTGCCTTCCCTTATTACATCAGCGGATGGCCTGGTAAATTCTTGCAAAATTGAGGATTTTTTGTGACAAAGAACAAGTATCAAATATTGGCAGATGAACTGGCTGATGCGATATTGAGCAAAAAATTGGCTGTCAATGCACGCCTCCCCTCGGTACGTGAACTCATGCAGCAACACCAGCTCAGCCTGGCTACCGTCACTAATGCCCTGCATACCCTGGAAGAAAAAGGCCTGGTTGAACCACGTGGCAAGGCTGGCTATTTTGTTAAACCACCAGCCCGGCAAGAGATGTCGGCACCTCAAGCACATACCCAGGCAGATTTGCAAAACATGTCTGCCAGTGTACTGAAGTGGGGGCCGGCTGAAGACCTGTTCCCCGAACAACGCTGGCAAAGCCTGCTGGGCAGCGTGATACGCCGTCACCCATTTCTGTCCACCCGCCATGCCCAGGCCTATGGCCATCCACGCCTGCGTGCCGAGCTGGCAAAACGTAGTGCTGAGAACGGCTGCTTCCTGAAAGAGGAAGAATTAATCGTCACACAGGGCGCGACAGAAGCCCTGTTATTGGCCCTGCGGGCAACCAGCGAAGCTGGCAGCAAGGTATTGGTACAGGCACCGGTCAGCGTCCTGTATAGCCGCCTGCTGGAAACCTTTACCCTGACACCAGTGACTGTGCACAGCAGTGTAGATGCGCCGGAATTTCTGGCAGAGGTACAGGCTATCTTGGAAGGAGATGATCCGCCCAAGGTTTTTATGCTGGTTGCCAATTACCATTTCCCCACTGGTGCCCTGATGCCATTGCCAGTGAAGCGCAATCTTTTGCGGCTGGCAGAAAAACATGGCGTCACCATCATAGAAGATGATGTCTATGGTGACCTGCAACATGATGGTGCACGTCCACTGACATTGAAATCCTTTGACCTCAAAGGCAATGTTATCTACGTCAACTCTTGCTCCAAAACCCTGGCACCCGGATTGCGCATAGGCTGGCTGGCCGCCGGTAGCTGGCGTGAACGCATAGAGTATTTGAAAAGCGCATCGGCCAGCAGCGTCAATGAATTATCACAACTCGTCCTGGCAGAATTTCTGGCCCAGGGCAGCCATGTACCGCACTTGCGCAAATACCGCCAGCAATTAAAAACACGCACAGGTGAATATCTATCCATACTTCGCCTGGTGCTGGGCAACACCGTCAAACTGGCCGATATGCCTGGCGGCTATAGTTACTGGTTACCTCTTCCAGGCAAGATCAGTGCAGAAGAAATACAAACACAAATCCGCGCCAACTGGCCTTTGCTGGATGAAGCCGAGACACCACAGATTGCACTGGTCTCGAATGGTGTCTGCGTGAATACCTCAATCGCACTGACCGATCCCCTGCGCCAGTCACTGACTGCATTTTGTTTTTATCTGCGTGGATTTTATTAGCACTTTCTCATAAGAGTGACGCAGAAAAAAAACGGGTACTTACCCGTTTTTTTTATTTTGTATCTACCGACAAGAGCTCTGCTTGTATCTATTTGCAAAATCTCGCCTCCAACATACTTCTTCCCGTGCTAAGACATGATCAGGCGCACTTATACACCATTGTCTGATACTGCTTAAGAGCATCTGAGCATGTCGTACTTTCTGAACACTCTTGTATTCATGCAGAAAGCGCTGCCTTGTATCTAACAATGCGTCCATCTGTAAGCAATACTATGCAGACTAATATTTATCTGTTTATGAAAAAAGATTTTTATGCAAACCTCACAAAAAATATTTTACAAAAGATATCAAGAAGATTTCGTATCTGCCGTGCCGACTGGCAAAAATGAAAACAAGACTACAGCTGTATTGCTGGAAGAAATTTCACGCCTGAAGCGTTTCATTTCTGACCTGGAAATTGAAAACCGCACTGACATCCTGACTGGATTATTGAATCGTCGCGGCTTCATTGCAGAATTGAATATGGCCTGGGACAGATGGGTGCGTTATGCAGTGCCGACCACGCTGATCATGCTGGACATGAACCGGTTCAAGCAAATCAACGACACTTATGGGCATGATGTCGGTGACAAGGCATTGAAGCTGGTCGCGGTCTATCTGCAAAAAAATTTGCGTTCTACTGACATTCTCGGTCGTCTTGGTGGTGATGAATTCGCCGTGATTTTGCCGCACACAAACGCTGAAGAAACGCAGCAGATAGTCGGCAAACTCCTCGAAGCCATCCCTGTCTTGCAGATAAGCTGGCAGCAGCAACACATATCCATCCCACTGGAATTCGCTCTCGGCTTTTCAGAAGTGAATGCCGCCCTTGGCCCACCCAAGGCCTGGCTGCAAGCTGCTGACTTGCAGATGTACCAAAGCAAAGCTGCCACTGCAGACTAAGCGCAAATTTTTAGTAAACCATACCAAGCTTTTTCAACCGGAGATTTAAAATGAACCAACAAACTGTCACACTCGTACAAGACTCCTGGAAACAAGTCGCCACTATCGCCCCACAGGCGGCTGCCCTGTTTTATCAGAATCTGTTTGCAGCAGATCCATCACTCAAACCAATGTTCAGAGGTGACATGACAGAGCAGGGGAAAAAGCTCATGCAAATGATAGGTGCAGCTGTTGGCAAACTCAATGACCTGGATAATCTGGTGCCGGTACTGCAGGGCCTGGCTGTGCGTCATGATGGTTACGGAGTCAAAGAATCCCACTATCAGACAGTCGGTGCTGCCTTGTTAAAAACACTGGGGCAAGGTCTGGGCGATCGCTTCACCAACGAGACCAAAGATGCCTGGGCAACGGTGTATGGTGTGATGGCAAATGTGATGATTACGGCATCACGAGCCACTGTCGCCGCTTGAAGAAAAATCTTGTACTCTTTTTAAGAGGAACGTCAAAGTGAACTTTGCATCTGGAAAGACTGGTGATTTTATCCCTGCGTCAATGACACTATCAAACCGTGCAGGGGATGATGGAAATGCCAGGGATAATGTCAGAGATAACACCACGTCTTTTTTCTGGTTGATTTTGCTAGCCTGGTTTTTGTTGAAATATACAAAAACCATTCCACACACTGGCGAGCTGCTGATGGTGATCGCGACACTGGCCAGCTTCATATTATTGTTTGAATACAGCTTAAGAGGTGATGACCGCCGTCTGATGAGCTGCATTATCGCTGCCACTATCACGGGCATATTGTGGGCACCCTGCAATGCAGGTGCTGCCGCATTTGTCATAGTCGGTGTCGGTATGTGCTCGCGCATTAAAAATCCTCGCACTGCCTATGCAGTCTTGTATATAGTTTGCGCAATGCTATTGATGGCCAACGCTGCGTGGCAGTTGCCCGCTGATTTTCTTATACCCACACTGCTGTTTTGCATACCGGTTGGCTTGGCCAGCATACTGTTGGAAAAATATGCACGCACAGATGAAAAATTTCTAAGTACACAGGAAGAGATAGCAAACCATGCCCGTCTCGCCGAACGCGAAAGAATTTCACGCGACATCCACGATGTGCTTGGCCATACGCTATCAGTCATCGCCTTGAAGGCTGACCTGGCACGCAAGCTGATCAAGACTGACCTGAGCGCCTGCGCCCATGAATTAATCGATATAGAACACAGTGCCCGCAACACTTTGAGAGAAGTGCGCACCACCGTACGCAACTGCCGTGCAAGTAATTTAAATGCAGAATTGAGTACTGCAAAAAAAGCATTGCACGCGGCAGAAATCAACATGATTTCACTGATAGAACAATGCCACATTCCACAGCCACTAGAAAATGTTATCGCGCTGTCTTTAAGAGAAGCCGTTACCAATATTATCCGGCACGCCAAAGCCAGCCAATGCAAAATCACACTGTCTTCTGATTCCCGCCATATCAGACTGATCGTTGCTGACAATGGACTTGCCAAAGAAGCAGATAAAGGTATCAGGAAAGGCAGTGGCTTGAATGGCATGACAGAACGCGTTCATGCCCTGCAAGGCATAATCAACCTCCGTCATGCAAATGGCCTGAGTATAGAAATACTGCTCCCCATCAAAGGTACGGCATGATACGCATCGTGATTGCAGAAGACCATGCACTTGTATCAGGCGCGCTTGCTGCCCTGCTGCGCTTTGAGCCAGACATGCAAGTCATCTCGCTGGCAAAGAATGGACAGCAGGCGCTGGAAGTCTGCTACAAAGATTGCCCTGACATCTTGTTGACCGATATAGAAATGCCTGTCATGACAGGACTTGAACTGGCTGCCAGTATTGCAGAGCAAGAATTGCCTTGCAAAGTCATCATGCTGACCACCTTCGCCCGCGCTGGCTACTTGCGCCGCGCCACTGCCAGCGGCGTGCGCGGCTATATCCTGAAAGATACGCCCTCAGACAGCCTGGCAGCCGCAATCCGCACTGTGCAGGCAGGTGGCCGCGTGATTGCACCAGAACTCGCCATGGAGGGCTGGAACGGCCCGCACGATCCTTTATCGGAACGCGAACGCCAGGTACTACGCCTGGCAGGCTCTGGCGCTGGCAATGCCGACATCGCCAGACAAATCCATTTATCCGAAGGCACAGTGCGTAATTACCTGTCGGATGCCATAGGCAAACTGCATGTCAGGAACCGTGGTGAGGCCTACAGGATTGCCAGTGATGCAGGCTGGTTATAGCCACACTTAAATCCATAGTTCTTCACTTTTCCAGGCACTTCCCATGATTGATCAAACCTGGATGTCGGCGCTGACAAAGCTGGCCATTCCTGTTACAGGCATCCTGGCCATGCTGCTGATTGCACATTACCGTCAATTTTCATTGCGTGAAGATTTTGGTTTTCGGGGCTTCAACATATCCACTGCCGCTGTATTCTTGGTTCTGTGGGTATTGCTGATCATTCTGGAAGAAGTGATAAGTGGCCTGTTCAATCTCGCCCAGGCCAGGCATTGGCCCGCAATGCCGTTGTCTGTAGTGCTGATACGCACACTGGCAATTGGGGTGATAGGACCAGTATCTGAAGAAATGGCCTGGCGAGGCATTTTCTTTAGCTGGATTAACAAGAAGCTGGGAGCCGCCGCAGCTATCATCCTGCCATCACTCATATGGGCACCATTACACCTTCAATATGATAGTTCGACGCAAATCATACTCATCATCGATGGCATATTCTTATGCATGGCACGCTATAAAACACGATCAATCTGGCCGCCCATCATTTTGCACATCAGTGGCAATCTGTTTTCTATCTATCAGTCACTGGCCTGAGTAACCGCATTGAAAACTTGATAAGCGAAGAATCCAGCCTTTGCATCGCCCAGTTCAGTCTCTGCAAAATATCGAAAACTGAGACGGCTTGTTTTCTTACATATTTTTCAGACACGGCTGCTTATACAAGCAGCACCTTCGTCTTACCATTTTTAATTATTTATTTCATTCATGCGCCTATATGAGCCAACCGCTAACGCCGTCCCTTATTTGCGCTTGTGCAGGCTGGAATGTACCAAGTCTGATAAATAAGGAATTATTAGAGCAATTTCCATCATTAGCTCAGGTGCAGGACGAAATAAATTTCTCAAAAGATACGGAATCTACACTGACGCATTTAGAGCGATATGCACAATTCCTGATGGGCGTTGAGATCGACTCTTCATTTTATCGCTCACATCTGCCATCGACCTATGCACGATGGCGAAATAGCGTCCCTGCAGAATTTCGTTTTTCAGTCAAAGTGCCCAAAGCCATTACTCATGTTCTGCGCTTAAAGAACTGTGAATATGAATTACAAAAATTTATTCTCGAAACTTCCAGACTGGAAGAAAAATTAGGATGTTTGTTGATACAGCTTCCTCCCAGCTTGCCATTCGACTATGGAATTGTGCACAAATTTCTTTGTCAGATAAAGCAGCTCTGTGAAACCCCGCTTGCCTTGGAACCACGTCATGCAAGCTGGTTTGAGCCTGCTTCATTCGACTTGCTAACTGAAAATGAAATTTGCCTTGTCGCAGCAGATCCAGGTATTGCAGGATATGAAGTGCTACAGGATAACTTCCCCATCACAGCGTCCACTGTCTATTTGCGGCTTCATGGCAGTCCACACATGTATAAATCCAGTTACAACCAAGCCTATCTGGAAAACTTGTCTCTGCGTATTGCTACTTTATTAAAAAAGGGAAAGCATATTTGGTGCGTGTTCGACAACACGGCAGAGGGAGCAGCATTCCCAAACGCCGTGACTTTACAAAGACAGCAAAACCCGACTCCAACAAAGTCCCTTGCGCGACCACATAAAGTGACTATATAATTCGTATACGTTTCGTATATAAGGATATCATATGGGCATAGTCAACATTGATGATGACCTGCACGACCAGTTGCGCAAAGCCAGCTCTGTGGCCTGCCGCTCCATCAATGCGCAAGCTGCCTTCTGGATCAAGATAGGCATGTTGTGCGAAATGAACCCGACCATGTCTTTCAATGAGATTGTGGTACACGAACTGAGGGCCGCAGGTGTAGAACCGCTGGCATTCAGAGGAGCCTTAACTTGACCAAGCGACCAGAAGAAATCACCCTGATGGCAGAATCAGGCAAGCTGCTGGCGACTGTATTTGCCCACCTGGATCAATTGAACCTGATCGGCATGTCCACCATGCAGGTGAATGACCTGGTCGACAGCTTCATCGTCAATGAACTCAAGGCTCGCCCGGCGAGCAAGGGTCAGTACGGCTATGCCTATGCCTTGAACTCATCGCGCAACAGCGTGGTGTGCCATGGCGTACCATCGGCAACAGAAATCCTGCAGGATGGTGATATCGTCAATTTCGATATCACCCTGGAAAAGAATGGTTTTATCGCCGACTCCAGCAAAACCTATCTGGTCGGCGAAGTGACAGCATCTGCCAAACGGCTGGTGCAAGTGACTTATGAAGCCCTGTGGAAAGGCATCAAGGCCGTGCGGCCTGGCGCCAGGCTGGGGGATATAGGCCATGCCATTGAAAGCCATGCCAGAAAAAACGGTTACTCGGTCGTGAGAGAATATTGCGGGCATGGCATAGGCCGTGAAATGCATGAACCACCGCAAGTGCTGCACTGGGGACGGCCACGCACAGGCATGATATTAAAGGAAGGCATGGTGTTCACCATAGAACCCATGATCAACCAGGGCCGTCATGACGTCGAGACCGAGGATGATGGCTGGACAGTAGTTACCATAGATGGGAAATTATCCGCCCAGTTCGAGCATACCGTGGCGGTCACAAAAAACGGCGTGCAGGTTCTGACACTGCGCGCCGGGGAAAGAGCCTTGAACTGAGTCCAGACTGAATATTTGTAGGGTGCGCCGTGCGCACCGCACCTCCTGAAAAAACTCCAGAGGTGCAAGGTTTCATGCACAGTAACATACATATACGTCAAAAAAAGGTGCGCATGGCGCACCCTACAAGACATAAACCATGTCTCATCTTTCTATCATTGCAGCTTTAAGGCTCCATCCGCACAGGTATGCCGATAGCAGCGCCGATATTGAAATAAGGCCTGGTCGCCAACTGCAAGCCACGGGCCATCTTTGGATTGGTGAAAGTCCCGGGTTTAAATTCAATGGCTACTTCCTGATCTGTGATCTTCAATGATTTTATCTGATCAGCAGGGATGACTTTTCCGTTGGCTTGCCTGAGCAAGACATGCTCTGCACTCAGGCGTGAACGCTGAAGAACAAACCAGTTTGGCTCACCTGCCGCCTGCTCCACGTCAACCGTAAAATGCAAATGCCTGAGCTTGCGCAGAGTCGCATTTGCCAATATCATCTTCCGGTTCAATTGAGCACTGCTGCGCTTGATGACAGTTATTGATGCCGTATCTTCTTCCGTATAAATACGGCCATCAGCTTTCGACGTGTCTGTGCTATTGGCAATACTGTCTATACGGATAGTTACTCCCGTTGCCGGATCAGAAAAAACATCGCCAGCTTGCCAGGTCGCCCCCTGCTCATAGCCATCCAGACTCTTGTTGACCGGACGCCATACGCCCGTCAGATTACGTTCGCCACCTACCTCAGGGCTATGGTAATACTGCCTCGATATGATCTGTAACACGGGCTTCTCACCACTTTCAGGCAGCGATGCATCTAGCCTGTACAGCAACACGCCTGCCTGCTTTGCCTGCGAGTTCTCACTATTCACACCTAGTCTGGTACGGAATTCAGCAACGTAAGCTGTCGCCAAACCTGTGCGTATCACGACCATCTTGCTGCCACCTGGCATTTCAACCGGACTGATGACATGATGACTGGGTAGCTCGCTGGCATGGCTGACAACATCCACCTGATCGTCACGTATCCAGTGCATTTTCCACTTATGCCAGGCAAGAAAATCCGGAGACTGTCCCCCTATATTGCCCATCATGTCCCATCCACCGACATAGAAGAAACGATCAACTTCTTTGCCATTGATCTCAGGCTTGTACATATATAAATCAGGCAGGCCGAAAGTGTGGCCAGTCTCGTGGATAAGCCAGCGATAACCCCAGATGAACAGATCATTCCCGGCTGTGACGAAGGTGCCCAGAGTGTGAGCCTTGCCATCACGCTCGACCATTACCACACGCGACGGCACTTGCGTCTGTCCCATATACTGGTCGTTGATCGTGGCTGGTCCGTTCGGTAAACCGGACTTGCCTTGCGCGGGTATGATCAACAGCAAATCATAGGCATCAACACGAATACCGTAGCGCTCATAGGCGAGTTGCGCAACATCGTGGGCGTAGTGAAACATGTCACCGGTGTCCTCCGTATTGCCGCCCCATTTATAGTCCTTTGCGTTCTTCCCCAGCATCAGCCAGTCCAGCTTGCGGTTATGCTGAGGTGAAACCAGTTTAAGTTGCAACTGCCCATAAGACGAAGTGTTGAACCAGTTAGCTGCCGGTTGCAAATAATTCAGGTAGGGGCCGAACTGGCTGAATTGCTTGTATTGTGCTTCTGCATCGGCAGCTTTGCGGTCGGGAAATTCCACAAACAAGACCAGCATGGTTTTCGTGCGCAGGGTGGGTGTGCTTGTCGCTGCAGCATTTTTTGCGACGAGGTGTCCGCCAGTGTCGCGATCTGGCCTGGTATTGCTGAAGCGATACATGCCGCGTTGCCCGGTCAGCGTATCAACATATGTTGGATCAGTGACGACAGTATTCCAACCTTCATCAGTCCAGCCACTGGTGCCTATGAGATAGCCGTTTTCAGTTGGCTCACCTGTCTTCAATACCGGTATAGGCCTGGTCGCCGCGAACTTGCCAAATGAGCGACTCGCGACGGTTGTACCTTTAGCGCTGATGCGGGCAAAAACAGAGGCACTGAGCGAGATAGTTAACTCGTCACCCTTGATCTTGACATCAAGAATATCATTGGCAGCGACGATCAAACCATCGGCGCGCCTGACCAGGATATCGGCAGCAGTGATGCCGCTCAATGGCACGCTGCTGCGTAGCTTGATGCCAGTAAGCCCCTGGAATACAGCCTGCTCCAGCTTCACATTTAATGTCGATTGTGCGGATGCGGCCGAAGGCAAGCATAGCGATAGCATGGTTAACACAGTCAGCGCAAGCACGCGCGCGATCTGCATGTGCTTCAACATCTGCAAAATCCTGCTCATGCAGCTACCCCATCCAATTTCAAATACTTTTCAAACCAGGCAATGCGACGCAACCAGCTGTCGATGCGGTGAGCACGTTCACGGAAGCTGCCATGGCCTTCACGCGGGTAGATCGCCAGCTCTGCGGTGACGCCACGTTCGCGCAAGGCTGCGTAAAATTGTTGCGCCTCGCTCACTGGCGTGCAACGGTCATCGCTACCATGTATCAATAATGTGGGGGTTATAGAATCACGTATTTGCATTAGCGGAGAGCGCTCAAGGGCGATATGCATATTGGCTTTTTCCGTCAATGGTCCACCATTGATGAAGTTGTGAAAATCATGTTCACAGGTATAGTGGCAACTGACATGGCTGGAAATCGACGAAACCGGCACGGCAGCTTTGAAACGCTGGGTGGTCGCCACCGCCCAATTTGTGAGATAGCCACCATAACTGCTACCGGTAACTCCCAGACGTTCTGCATCGGCAAACCCAAGTGCGATGCAATGATCGATACCGGCTTGAATATCATCAAATTCGGCACCGGCTGGATCACCCAGATTCATGCGGGCGAACTCTTGCCCCCAGCCAGCATTGCCACGATAATTGGGCAGGAAAACTGCAAAACCAGCCAGCACATAAGGCAAAGCACTGCCGGGATTGAAACTGTATTTGTTTGCATAGCTGGGGCCGCCGTGGATATCGACTATCATCGGCAAAGGTGCCGATGCTTGATCACCACGATTACGCGGCAATAAAACCAGCCCCTCAAGCGCCAGACCATCCTTGCCACGCCATGCGACGTGATGCACTGCCGGATAATCAGGGAGCGCAGAAATCACTTGTTGATTCAAGTCACTGATGCGCGTCCATTCAGGTTCATGCAAACGCTTCCAGTAAATTTCCGGCGGCATGCCAGTAGTTTCGCGCATGGTAGCAATCATCTTGCCATCGGCGGATACTGCAATGCGGGCCGTATAGCTATTTTCACCCAGCGTTGCATCTTCTTGCTGTTGCCACTCTATATCACCATCAACTGACATCACGCCATACACTGTTCCCAACCGTTGCCAGCCGGTAAACCAGAGTCTGTTATTACACAGCCAATGGATAGAAGTCAGGTTGGATTGCTGGTCGTGGCCATGAACTGTCACCTGTCCAGTCACAAGATCAAGTATGCGCATTTCACCTGCCACCAGACCACGATCACTGGCCCAGGCTTCCACAAAAGCGAGCTTGCTGCCGTCGGGGCTGGCCGCAAGTCCCTGCAATTGCCAGACAGGGGTATGCAAGACTGTCACCTCACGGCTGTCAAAATCAACCTGCAGCAACTGCGCATGATGCCAGCCACGTTCGCTGGCATCGCGCGAAGCAATGGCGACTGCGCCACCTGGCACCAGATCAAATTCCCATACGCTGTGTTCGCACGGCCCGACTTCTTCGGTTGTGCCGCAAGCTAGTCTGACCTGAAATAGCCGACGGCGTATCGTATCACCCGGCGTGATTTCAGGCTCTTGCGCATCGCCCCACCAAATCCTGGTGGCGGCACGCGTCGCACCGCCATTCAAGCCACGGTCGGCAGCAAGGACGACGATAGAACTGCCATCTGCAGACCAGCGTAAATCCTCGATCGTACCTGGGACCTGACCTATACCTTTTACTTCGCCGGAAGTATCCAGCAGGAAGAGCGCAAATTTGCCTGCGCAATCACGATCCGAAGCGAATGCCAGCCTGTCGTCGCAATGAGAAGGCCTGACAAGTATGGCAGTGTGCGGGCCATCGGTGAGTTGCTGCGCACCTGCCGCATCAAATCGCCAGATACGGCTGGGATTAGGCACTCCGGCCTCGCTGCTGGCGTTTCGTATGCTGGCGAACACGGCATCGCCATTTTTATTAAAAGAAAGGTCGGAAGCAAAGCGCAAGCTGGCAAGTACGTCGAGAACTGCTTCTATTGTCATTGAAATATTTCCTGATGATGGCTTAATAATGGAGAGCGCAAATCGCTTGCATTCCTTAAATGCAGCAAAGTTAACCATCGGGCGTGAAAAAGGGCTTGATGCTTGTTCGCACATATTTGCGGGAAATCGGCACAATCACTGCACCATCCCGGCCAGTGGCATCACTATGCTGATTTCGTCATCGAAACTATCGGGAATAATCAAGACGTGCGGCAATGCTGCTGCAATACTGGTTCAGCACATGAAAAACGCCTTGCAATGCAAGAAAGTTCTTATTCAGCGTGTTTTTAGAAATGATCAGACTTGCCGCAATTGATACCTGAGAGGGGGTCTTAACATGTCAGAACCAACTATTGATAACCCAGAAGGTCTGGTTGACTGGTTCCGGCGTGGTGGCGTCACAGGCCCCTTGCGCAACTGCATTGGGCCTCTGCCTATGTCCAAAGCATCCATCGTGCGCTGGTCTTCCGACACGCCAGATACGTCGATACAGACCATAGGCGCGCACGCGGACAATTATCGCATTGCGGTCTTGCTGGAACCCCTGGAATCACAGATCTGGAATGGTGAACGCGCAGTCTGCGGTGGCATGATAGGTGCGAATCGTTTTCGTATCTGCCCGCCTGATTCGCAAGGGCGCTGGCGTCGTTTGAGTAGCTGCGACATAGTCAATATCTTCATCCCCACCAACGCCATCAGCGCCCTGGGTCGCTTGCGTGATTCCGAAACACCATCCGCGTTGGCAGACATCCCATTCACGCCAGACCGCATGGTCCTGGATCTGGTCTGGAAGCTGCTCAATGCACAGATGCTGGCCGGGCCTCTGGCGCAACAGTTTTGCGACAGCATGATTACCGCACTGGCGAGCTATTTGCTGGAGAATTATTCCCAACCCCTGCCTGGGCAAAAGCCTAGCAGCCTTTGCGGCACACGTTTGCAAAAAGTGCTTGCGCATATTTCTGAGTGTGTGGCCGAGGATGTATCGATTGCCGCCCTGGCTGACTCCTGCTCCATGAGCGAATCGCATTTCTCGCGGGAGTTCCGCAAAGCTGTCGGGCTTCCGCCTCATCAGTACGTCATGAAATTACGACTGGAACGCGCCAGCCTGGCTTTACTCGAAAGCGACGCCCGCATCATTGATATTGCTTTTTCTCAGGGCTTCAATAATGTCAGTCATTTTTCGCGCGCTTTTGCCATGCGCTATGGCATCCCCCCTGCCAATTTCCGGCGCAATCATTCCAGCTGCGCCTGACAGGCACGGGGGACTCATGGTGCGCTTATTGCAACAGGATTGTGCAATTTTGGCAGGATTTGTAGCATGGCAGCGAGCTTGCCCCTGCACAATGCGGCAGGCTGTTTATTCGGATAAAATTCTCACGCTGCAAAGCTGAGCATTTCGCTACTGCTTTCCGGATAAGATCTTCCTCGTCCAGCACTAACGCCCGAAGAAAGAATGAACCCTATGCGCCATCGCTTGCCAATTTTTTATGCTGCTGTCGCCTCGCTTTTTATCTCAGGCTGCAGCTCGCTGGCAACAACGGCTGGCAATTCCAGCCAGCCAGAAACCGACAGCTTGCGTGCCGAGTGCCCTATCGAAGTTCGCTATGGCGCGGCTGCCCCAGCGGCAGCCACGCTGGCCGAGTTAAAAGCATTGGCAGAAGCACGTCTGGCAGCCTTGCATTTAAAGGCTGTATGGACCATACCTGAAGCTGAAACCTTCATCGATAGCGAAGCTGACAGGCTGCGCCTGCAACGCCTGCTCAGTGTCGTGCTGCCTGCGCTGGAACGTTATCCTGCTGTTCTGTTTGAGCGCATGCGTTTGAGTGATATCGCCCTGGTCAAGAACCTGAGCGTGGACGGTCAGCGGCGGCGTGCCATGCCAGCACCACAGACTGCCAGTGTGGTTTATTCTGATAACGATGAAGACATCTGCCTCGCGGGGATGGAGTTACGCATACATCACGAGTTCTATCACTTTATCGAACACCGCACATACGCTGACTTTTACTACCGCGATCCTTTCTGGCTAGCCCTTAATCCTGCTGACGTGTCATATGGCAATGGCGGCGCAACGGCGTATGGCAAAGGCTTCATCAACCTCGGGCATCCTGCCGCTGGCATGGTGAGCCGCTATGCGCTGTATGGCCCGGAAGAAGACAAGGCAGAAATGTTTGGCTGGATGATGACCCCAGGCTATGCCCATCGCGTGCTGCAATGGACTGCCAATGACGCTGCCCTCGCCAGCAAGCACCGTTTCATGATCCGTTTTCTACAGGAGCAGAGTGGTGGCGCGATGGGACAGGACTATTTTATGCAACGCGCACAGGATGTAACGAAATTAAAATAAGCAAGCGCCGACATCACAGATAGTATTGAAGCAAAATAGCGAGTTGAATGTGTAGGGTGCGCCGCGCGCACCGCCCTGCTCGTCAAACATCCCTGGAGATGTATGGCTTTATCCACAAATGCTCATGCCTGCGTTAATAAATGGTGCGCATGGCGCACCCTACCAAACTCGCATCACATCACTGCCAAGTAACTCTATAAATTGACTAAAGCTTTTTGAGCAGGTTTCGATAACTTCAGCAAGAAATGTGAAGCAGAAAATTTTTCCCGCGGCAATACTCGACTCCATCGTATCTGCGTAAATGATGTTGAATCGTGATGTTGAATCGCAATTTTTGATCGATGCATTCAATCGGCAAAATAATCATTGGCATCACCATCGTCTTCATCACCGCAGCGATATCCCGGCACACCAAGAGGTGCCGGTGATTCACTCAAATAGCAAGAAGACTGGAGACGCAGTGATTAAGAAAAGTTTACATTATGGCAGTGCAATTCTGCTATTGGGCGGCATGACTGTCAACGCATCAGCACAGGAAGCCGACAAGCCAAAAGAAGAAAAGATTGAGCGCGTTACCGTCACCGGATCGTCAATCAAACGTATCGATGCCGAGACAGCACTACCAGTGACTGTGATCAAGGCAGATGAATTCGTTAAAAAAGGAATGACGACAATAGAAGAAGTAATGACCTCATTGTCGATGAACCAGCAAACCACGGTAGCTGCTGGTAACGTCGGCGCAGAAACCGGCGGTAAATCTTCTGCCAATATGCGTGGCCTTGGCGATGGGCGCACGCTGATTTTACTGGATGGCCATCGTCTGCCCAATCACCCCTATGACGGCAGCAGCGCAGACTTGTATAGCATCCCCTTTGCGGCCATCGACAGGATAGAAGTGTTACGCGATGGAGCTTCGCATATCTATGGCACCGATGCGATTGCCGGGGTCATCAACTTTATCACCAAGCGCTCGGTCAAGGGCACGACCGTGACGCTGGAAGCGGTCACGCCACAACAAAGCGGCGCCAGGGAAAAGCGCTTCAGCATCACTTCTGGTTTCGGTGATCTCGACAAAGATGGCTACAATGTATTCGGCGCGATTGATCATCATGAACAGGCGCGGTTGATGGCGACGGAGCGCGCATTTTCAGCAACCGGAATCTTGCCCGACAAAGGTATCAGCAAGACCAGCGGCACGACCTTTCCGGCCAACTTCTTTTCCACCGCAGGCATTTCAGGCAACCCAAGTTTTGCGTCTGGTTGCCTGCTGCCCGATGCCATCAAGAGCACGACAAACCAGACCTGTCGCGAGGATTACGCGCGCTTTGTCGATGACATTCCAGAAACCAAGCAAAGCAGCTTTCTCGGCAAGGCTGCACTGAAAATCGGCGAGGATGGCATAGTCGGCCTGGAGCTGCTCCATAGCGAAAGTACCAATATCAATCGCATCGCGCCACCACCGATGACTGGCCTGATCATGCATTCCAGCAGCAAATGGTACCCAGGCGGCACAGGTGGTACGCCAGCCGTTGCTGGCCTCACTGGCGAAGACCTGACCGTCAGTTGGCGCACGGTCGAAGGTGGCCGTCGTGAAGCGACCAATCTCGGTGTTTCTGATCGTCTGGTGGCATCTCTCTCAGGTACGGTAGCAGGATGGGAACTCAGTGGTTCCATCACCACTGCGCGCACCAGAGTGACCGAAGATTTAAGCGCAGGCTATCTGAATGACCAGGCGATACAAAACGGCATCAATAACGGCGTCTTGAATCCCTTCGGGCCGCAAGATGCTGCCGGGGCTAGCTTGCTGGCAAGCTCACAGGTACGCGGCCAGGTCATTGCCGCAACTGCCCGCAATACCGGTTTCGACATGCGTGCAACGCGCGACCTGCTGCAGCTTCCTGCCGGTCCACTGGGCTTTTCTGTAGGAGTTGAGGGACGGCGCGAGACTTCGGAATTTATTGTCAAGCGTGGCCCCCTGGACCAGATGATGATATCCCGTGCCAGCGGCCTGGTTGCAGCCAAGGATACCAGCGGTTCCCGCAGTCTTTCAGCGGTCTTTGCAGAAGTCAATATTCCCATCACCCGTGAACTTGAAACACAGGTCGCTGCGCGTTATGATCGCTATAACGATGCGGGCAACAGCTTCAATCCCAAGATTGGTTTCCGCTATCAGCCTTCCAAAATGTGGCTTTTGCGCGGCTCTATGAATACAGGTTTTCGCGCGCCTACGCTCTACGAGTTGAATGGTCCTGTCGTCAGCAGCATTACGTCTACGCAGTACAACGACCCATTGCTGTGTCCGGGCGGTGTAGCAAAAGCTGGCGTGAATCCCAATATCTCCTGCAACATGAACTTGCCCACACACGTCGGCGGGAACCGGGATCTCAAACCCGAAAGCGCCAAGTCGTATTCGCTGGGCATGGTATTTGAACCAAATTCAAAACTGACTGTATCGCTGGACTATGCCAAGATCTCAATTCGCGATCAAATCGGCGAAGTGCTGTACGAACAGATGATACTGAATGACTTCGACAAGTACCGCGATCGCTATCACTACAATGCTGCCGGCACCGCGCTTGACTACATCAATGTGTCATCGCTAGGTAATTCGGGAGAAGTCATGACGCAGGTGCTGGATTTGACAGCGCAATGGCGTCTCGCACCATTCTCCTTCGGCACTATCGACGGCTGGTTCAATGGCTCGTATGTATTGAAGGATACATATACAACCATAGACGGAGAAACGCCTGACAACATAGGCGTCTATAACGGCGTGGTACGCTGGCGCCATAATGCCGCTGTCCGCTGGTCTCAAGGTCCATGGTCGGCCACCTTGTCCCAGCGTTACTCTGGCGGTTATACCGATCAGAACCTGGTGGAAGACAAGTTCAAGCGAGATGTGTCAGCCAATTCTATCTGGACCCTGGCAACAAGTTATACCGGCTTCAAGAACCTGACACTGTCGGCTGGCATCAAGAACCTGCTCAACACCAATCCACCGTTCTCGAATCAAACGCCGAATGCACAAACCGGCTATGACCCGAGGTTCGGAGATCCGATAGGTCGTTCGTTTTATGTGCGAGCGAGTTACAAACTATAAGGTGATCTAAGATTATGCATGCACTGACCAGTGCATGCATAATTTCCCATCCACTAGGATACAGCCGCCTTACTCCGCGCCACATGCAATTTCTTGTAGCTGTCTATCAAACGCTGGTGTCTGTCCAGCCCTTCCAGTTTCATGCTGGTTGGGGTCAAGCCGTAGAAGCGCACGCTACCATCGACTGAACCCAGCACCGCGTCCATACGCTCGTTGCCAAACATGCGGCGGAAGTTAACGAGGTAATCATCGAGTTCCAAATCGTCATCCAGCGTCACTTCCAGCACCACATTCAGGGCTTGATAGAACAAGCCGCGATCAACCGTATTGTCGTTGTATTGCAAGAAGGTTTCGACCAGCTCTTTTGCTTCTTCAAAGTCCTGCAAAGCGAGATTGATCAACAGCTTCAATTCAACAACCGTGAGCTGGCCCCAGATCGTGTTTTCGTCAAACTCTATACCTATCAGGGTAGCGATGTCGCTGTACTCGTCCAGCTCATTATTCTCCAGACGCTCCAGCAAGTCTTCCAGTTGCTCTTCATCCAGCGTATGCAGATTCAGGATATCAGCACGGAACAATAGAGCCTTGTTGGTGTTATCCCAGATCAGGTCTTCCACCGGATACACTTCAGAATAACCCGGCGCCAGGATACGGCAGGCAGTAGCACCCAGGTGGTCATACACGGCCATGTAAACTTCCTTGCCGATCTCCTTGAGTATGCCAAACAAGGTCGCGGCTTCATCCGCATTCGAGTTTTCACCCTGACCAGAAAAGTCCCATTCAACAAATTCGTAATCAGCCTTGGCACTAAAGAAGCGCCACGACACCACGCCGCTGGAATCGATGAAGTGCTCAACAAAATTATTTGGCTCAGTCACCGCATTGCTGACAAAGGTAGGTTGGGGCAAATCATTGAGACCTTCAAAACTGCGGCCCTGCAACAATTCTGTCAGGCTGCGTTCCAGCGCCACTTCCAGGCTGGGGTGTGCGCCGAAAGAAGCAAACACACCACCTGTGCGCGGGTTCATCAAGGTCACGCACATGACAGGATATTGCCCACCCAGCGATGCATCTTTCACCAGCACGGGGAAGCCCTGCTCTTCCAGACCCTGTATGCCAGCCAGGATGCCAGGGTATTTCGCCAGCACTTCTTGCGGTACATCCGGCAAGGCCATCTCACCTTCCAGGATTTCACGCTTGACGGCACGTTCAAAAATCTCGGACAGACATTGCACCTGCGCTTCAGCCAGGGTATTACCGGCACTCATGCCATTGCTGGCGTACAGGTTTTCGATAAGATTGGAAGGGAAGTAAACGACCTCACCATCCGACTGCCGCACATAAGGCAACGAACAGATGCCACGCTCTGCATTACCAGAATTGGTATCGATCAGATGCGAGCCACGCAGCTCACCCTCAGGATCATAAATCTCCCGACTATATTCATCCAGAATATCTTTAGGCAGCGCATCTCTCTTGCCAGGCTTGAACCAGCGCTCTTCCGGGTAATGCACAAAGGCCGCATTGGCGATGTCTTCACCCCAGAACGAGCCCGCATAAAAATGGTTGCAACTCAGGCGCTCGATATACTCACCCAGGGCTGACGCCAGCGCGCTCTCTTTAGTCGCGCCCTTGCCATTGGTAAAACACATGGGCGAATGCGCATCGCGTATATGCAGCGACCACACATTAGGAATAATATTACGCCACGACGCAATCTCTATCTTGATACCCAGCCCCGCCAGCAAGCCAGACATATTGGCGATGGTCTGCTCCAGAGGCAAATCCTTGCCCAGGATATAGGTCGCCGCATCCGCGCTCGGGTTCAAGGTCAACAAGGCCTGCGCATCAGCATCCAGGTTCTCAACCTCTTCAATGACAAACTCCGGCCCGGCCTGCACCACTTTTTTGACCGTGCAACGGTCGATGGAACGCAAGATACCTTCACGGTCTTTGGCAGCAATATCCGCAGGCAACTCCACCTGTATCTTGAAAATCTGCGCGTAGCGGTTTTCCGGATCAACAATATTATTCTGCGACAGCCGGATATTTTCAGTAGGGATATTGCGGGTATTGCAATACAACTTCACAAAATAAGCCGCACACAAGGCCGACGAAGCCAAAAAGTAATCAAAAGGACCAGGCGCAGAACCATCCCCCTTATAACGGATAGGCTGATCAGCCACCACCGTAAAATCATCGAACTTGGCTTCAAGACGAAGCTTATCGAGAAAGTTAACTTTAATTTCCATGGGGGAGTTCCAAAATAATGTTCAAAATCATGTAGGCGGTATTATCCGTTGTTTTAGCCATGCAGCATAGATTGTTGACCAGCTACATGCCTAAGCCTGACTTGATGCTGCTAAACCGTTCGACGCAATCCGCTCAAATCCACTGCCCAACTCACTAAATCCATAATCATTAGTTACTTTACATGCAATTTTGAAAACAATTGTTAATGTTGAATTGTCAAGTTGACTGAATAGTTAGTGTGGAATTAGAGTGAGCTCAACACGAAGTTTGACCAACCGAACTTAAGTCTTTTTTCGACTGTATCCCGCCTTGCTCCTCTGAAGCCTTTGTAGCGATTTTTAGCCACACATATTTGCCAATCACGTCTTTATGCTAACCAAATAATAAAGCCAAAAAATTAAGAGAGCGAAGCATGAAAAATGATTTTGACCTACTGATCTATTTTGCATTGTTTTCTCTTGTTGCTGTCATGATTGTAGGTGCCTGGGTCATCTTGAAGACACCAGAAAGTGCCGATCTCGAAGCCCGAAAATTGCGCTTTGCTGCTGCCACTTTCACTGGCATTACGATGCTGTTCGTTTTCGTGTCTGTGCTTTATTACGTTGGTGGTGAAACAGGTTCGGGCAAGCAGATTTTTGACAAAGGCTTTACCGCGATGTTCACTCTGGCTGGAACAATTGTGGGATATTTATTCGGCTCGACGAAGAACTCAGCGGAGCCAAAACCAAAATCAACCGAACACTGTGCTTGCAAAAAAAGACGAATTATCTTTCGGCCATCGTCGCTCCGAAAATCAAGGGTAAAAATAAAACCCCTCCAGTGATTGAACCGACTTTCGATTATGATAAATCGCATTGCTAGATAAATTCATATTTTTTGGGAAAACTCTATGCCTCCAGTATCGTCGCGCAACAAGCTTGAATCGATTGAATTTTTTGCTCCTCCGTTCAGAAAACTTTCGAAAACGGTTATCGTATTCGCAGATCGTTTCACTGTTATTGCAGGCCACAACGGCATCGGCAAGTCGACAATACTCGGTTTAGTCTCAAATACATTTGGCCTACCTAGAGGTCCTAAGAGTTACTTCGGAGATCCCTTTTACGCCAATATTGAGCGAATCGTATACTTGGACATGAGTGAAGTTGACAAGGCGAAAGAACATCCTGCGTCAGCCCCAATTGTCACCGCAACCTATGCTGGAGTATCTATCAGCAAACGGTGCGCTATGACGCATCGAAGTGAATGGCACCGGGCACGAGTTGTACCAAGGACAGTAGAAGATCATAAATTAAGAAGCTCTGACACTGAGCAAGCACAAGCAGTGGGAAATGATGCAAAAGTACCTCTTCCACTAATTTTTCTCGGCGTTAAACGCTTAGCATCCGTAGGTGAAGCACCTGAGAAAGATGTTACAAGTAAGTCAATGTCAATGCATCTAGAAGACAAAGAACTTCTGGCAGGCTTTGTTCGTTCTGTCATATTAGGCAGCGACGTCACTAACAATATAACTCATCAGACTATAAAAGGGTCTGGCAAAAAAACCGCACAGCCAGGATATGTATCTCATCCCGCACTCGCAATATCAATGGGGCAAGATAGCTTAGGAAGCATCGGCACTGCACTGGCTTCATTCAATCGATTGAAGCGAGAGCTGGGGGACGAGTACAAAGGCGGAATATTGATTATTGACGAGCTTGATGTAGGCTTCCATCCCCATGCCATTGACAGACTAACACAAGCCCTAAAAACATTTGCTAACCGACTTAATCTACAGATCGTAGCCACAACTCATTCACCTAAACTAATTGCTGCAATCCACCCTGAAGGAACGGGAATCGCAAAATCTCCAGACAAAGTGATTTATCTAGTAGATACCAGACATCCTCGTTTGGCAGAAGATCAGTCTTTGGATGCAATTCTTGGAGATATGGCGCTAATGCAATCTGACATTAGCGCACCACCACGAAGAAAACCTGCTTTGTGCGTGTACTTCGAAGACGCTGAAGGCGCTCAGTTTTGCGATGCACTAATTTCTGGTCATAAGCGCGGTGCCATAGGTAAAAAGCATGGTGTGCAAATAAAGTTAGTTCCGCTTGGCGTTGGTGGCTCCAATTTGATCGGATTACCTGACAAGGATCCAATATTCAAAGACCGTGTACTCATAGTCGACGCGGATACTTCTATTCCAAATAAGGCATCTAAGAGGGGAAATACACTTAAGCTTCCATGTGTTTTAGGTGCTAGCGGAACAGATCGGTCTCCTGAAAATACAATCAAGAAATTCCTCCGTGAAGCTGCAAACGCTTCGGAGGGTCCACTTTACGATGCAATGTTAAATTTCAATATAAAAAATCCTAGTAGCGATAAAATTACAAACACCTTTTTTGGCAGCGGAATTGATTTGGGTAACAACCGGGACAGTAGCAAAAGTTGGTGGAAGGACCACTGGGAAAGATTGGTTTCCTGGAGAGTACTCGACCAATGGGCAAAGTGCTATCCGAAAGAAGTAGCTGCGTTTATAGACAATTTCGAAGCCGCCGTTGCCTCTACCGCTAAGCGAATCACGTAAAATGGTACAGTTAACCATTCTTTCCAGCGACCTCAAGGTCGCAAGCTATGTATTCCAATAAGCTATACACCCCTCTGCGCTACCCAGGCGGCAAAGCACGCTTTGCACCGCTGATTGCTTCTGTAATGAAGGCAAGCGGTTTAGATGGCGGTCACTACCTCGAACCTTACGCAGGCGGTGCAGGAGTCGCTCTCTTCCTATTATTTGAAGGAGTCGTCGATCAAATCCACATCAACGATGCGGATCCGGCCATTGCAATTTTTTGGAGAATTGCCACACAGGAGCCTGAAACACTAATCAAAATGATAAGTACAGAACAAGTCACAATGGATGCTTGGCACCATTGGCGTGACGTTATGTTAGGCAAAACGCCAAGTTCCGACCTTGAAAAAGGGTTTGCAACTCTTTTTATGAACCGAACGAATCGTTCTGGAATCTTGAAAGGCGGGGTGATCGGAGGCAAAGATCAAGCTGGCATATACAAGGTAGGGGAACGATTCATGCGCGAGGAGCTTTGTGTTCGCCTTGAGCGTATCAGGTCGCATGCAAAACAGATAAACGTTTACGAGCAGGATGCACATCAGTTGCTACTAGAGTGCCACCGCTTTTTACCGCTCAGATCCTTAGTTTATTTGGATCCCCCTTACTACGTTAAAGGTGCTGGGCTATATCGCAATTTCTATAAGCATGATGACCATGTGAAGATTGCGAAGCTTTTAGCTAGTTCACGTTTTCGGCGCCCATGGGTTGTATCTTATGATAATGTAGTTGCAATTCATGATATGTACGCATACGCGCAATCCGTAACGTATGGTCTGAATTACACCGCACAACGAAGGTACGAGGGTTCTGAAGTCATGTTTTTTAGTAAAAAAATTCAACTACCAAGTGAAAAGCAACATGAAATTTCAATGAAGATTACGAACCTTGCTGCTTAATCTGTTAACAGGTAAGGTAGATGTCCCCGAGAGCTCCTTTGATGGGCGCACGCCTATTTAGCGGTCGCCAAAGGCAATGCTGGTGTGTTGGCTACCATAGCCGAAATAATGAATCGCCGACTCCAGCTTTCGGGTTATAAGCCAGTAAAATGTACAGCAACACTCCGACCTCACGACTCTGGATCAAACCCAAATACTCTAAGCTCCTGATCACATCGACAGGCTTTGGCGATACGTGCGGCCCAGGCGATGGCGTCTTCTCTTGAGGGAAGCTCAAGTACCGTGAAGCCGCCATTGAGTGGAGGTGCCCACGGATAGCCGCCTTCAGCGACTGCGCCATTGGCTGACACCAGAACGGGCGGTGCTGTTTCATCAATGCCACCTGCGAAAACGTAGACGCCTGCTTCCTTTGTCTCGCGTATCACGGCATGGGCATCTCGCCCCACCGCCTCCATCTCACTATCGGGTACCTTCATTGCAGCGCTGGGGAATGAAATGAGATACTTTGCCATGATCTTCTTTCTCCAAGAATTTTGCGGTTATGACTACAACGAATAAAGTTGGTCGAAAAGTTAGCCGACGTCATCGTATCATTCAAGGGTCAGCATGCCCCTTTTTTTGACAGGAACATGCCAATCCCGATTCAATTTTACAAAAATCGTGCAATGGAAATTTGGGAGGCGATACGATAGGAGCGAGGTTCCCTACTACTCTATGGAAACCTCCATATCTTGAAACATCATCGCAGCAATAAATCTGTTGAGAATTTGCTGCTTTTTTTCGTCAGAAAAACTTGATGAAGAAAGCTCGCTATTCCATCGTTGAATAACATTCTTTTCTAAAAGAACACAAGGGTACACGCCTCCCACAAAACCGATATCAATTTTCAAAGTCAATACATTTTCTCCCTCTCGATATTCAACATGATAACGATCAATCACTTGAACAATGAAGCCCTCATCACTTTCTACACCCTGTTTATTCAGCCATTTAAACATTTTTTAACTCTCTAATATGGCAATGTCCTGCCCTATTCAACCGTGACGCTTTTGGCTAAATTTCTTGGCTTGTCTACATCCGTCCCTCTTGCCAGTGCAGTGTGGTAAGCCAGCAATTGCAACGGCACTACGTGCAGTATCGGTGACAGTTGACCGTAGTGTTCTGGCAGACGGATGACGTGTACGCCTTCGCTGGAGGTGATGCGGGAGTCGGCGTCGGCGAAGACGTAGAGTTCGCCGCCGCGGGCGCGGACTTCCTGCATGTTGGACTTGAGTTTTTCTATCAGTGTGTCGTTGGGGGCGACGGTGACGACGGGCATTTCCTTGGTGACCAGGGCCAGGGGGCCGTGTTTGAGTTCACCTGCGGGATAGGCTTCGGCGTGGATGTAGGAAATCTCTTTGAGTTTTAATGCACCTTCGAGGGCGATGGGGTAATGCAAGCCGCGACCGAGGAAGAGTGCGTTTTCTTTGCGGGCGAATTCTTCTGCCCAGGAAATGATTTGCGGTTCCAGTGCCAGCACGGCGCTGATGGCGACGGGCAGGTGGCGCAGGGCGCGTATGTGTTCTGCTTCATCTGTCTCACTGAGGCGGCCTTTGCTTTGTGCAAGGGACAGTGCCAGCAGGAAGAGTGCTGCAAGTTGTGTGGTGAAAGCCTTGGTGGAGGCGACGCCGACTTCTACACCAGCATGGGTGATGTATGACAAGGCGCATTCACGCACCATGGCGCTGGTGGCGACGTTGCAGACTGTGAGTGTGTGCAGCATGCCCAGGCTGCGTGCATGTTTCAGCGCAGCCAGGGTGTCTGCTGTCTCGCCACTTTGCGAAATAGTGACGACGAGAGCATTGGGGTTGGGCACGCTTTCGCGGTAGCGGTATTCGCTGGCGATTTCTACATTGACGGGGATTTTTGCTATTGCTTCTATCCAGTATTTGGCCGTCAGGCCAGCGTAATAGCTGGTGCCGCAGGCGAGTATCAATACAGAATCTATCTGCTTGAAGACTTTGTAGGCACCGTCGCCAAACAGCTCGGGCATGATGCTGATGACGCCTTCTAGCGTATCGGCAATTGCACGAGGTTGCTCGAAGATTTCTTTTTGCATGTAGTGGCGGTATGGGCCCAGCTCTGCTGCGCCGCTGTGGGCGTGCACGGTTTTTACTTCGCGCTGGACGGATTTTCCTTCGCTATCGACTATCCATACTTTTTGCAATTGCAGGTCGACTACATCACCTTCTTCGAGATAGATGATCTGGTCGGTGGTGCCTGCGATTGCCATGGCGTCGGATGCGAGGAAGTTTTCGCCCTGGCCTACGCCGACGATGAGAGGGGAACCCTGGCGTGCACCGACGACGCGGTGGGGTTCGTCGCGGCAAAATACGGCAATCGCAAATGCACCGGTCAGGCGCTTGATGGCGATTTGCACGGTCTCGAACAGGTCACCACTGTAGAGGTGGTCTATGAGGTGGGCGATGACTTCGGTGTCGGTCTGGCTTTCAAAGACATAGCCAGCCTGTGTCAGTTCTGCGCGCAGTTCTTCATGGTTTTCTATGATGCCGTTGTGTACCAGGGCGATGCGTTCGCGCGAGAAATGCGGGTGGGCATTTGATGAAGAAGGTGCGCCATGGGTGGCCCAGCGGGTGTGGGCGATGCCAGTGAAACCGGCAAGGCCAGACTGGTCTATCTGTGCCTGCAGGTCGGCCACGCGGGAGGTGCTGCGTGAGCGTTGCAAGTTGCCGTCGACATGCAGGGCAACGCCGCACGAATCGTAGCCACGGTATTCAAGCCGCTTCAAGCCTTCGAGCAAAACGGGAGTGATATTGCGTTGAGCAACTGCGCCGACGATACCGCACATGGTGACCTCTGATAAAGAATGAATATGTGTTCATGCTAAAGCAGATAGCTTGATATTTTCTTTCAAAATTTACTTATTATTGAAATTTATAGGACATCAATTTTCTATTTGAACTATTATTTCAATATATAAGAAAATTTGGAATTATCAATCACATGTTGACCATCAATGAGCTGGATGAACTGGATAAACGCATTTTGCAGCAATTGCAAAAAGATGCCTCGCTGACCAATCATGAGCTGGCCTTGCGGGTGCATGCGTCTGCACCTACCTGCCTGCGGCGCGTGAAGCGGCTGACGGATGAAGGGATTATCAGCCGCCAGGTGGCGTTGCTGGATGCCAGCAAGCTGGGGGCGGGCCTGACTGCGATAGTCGAAATCACGCTCGACCATCAGGCCACGGAGAAGCTGGTGGAATTTGAGCAGTTGGTGGCGCAGGAGGGGTCGGTGCAGCAATGTTACCGCGTGTCGCAGGGGCCGGATTTTGTGCTGGTGATACAGGTGGCAGACATGGCGGCTTATCATGCGCTGGCGCACAGGCTGTTTGCTACGCATGCGAATGTGCGTAATGTGCGTAGTTTTTTTTCTATCTTGCGTAGCAAGTTTGAGACGGCAATCGCTCTATAAGGACTTATACGAAATTGTCCGGGGAAGGTTTCAACGAGGACGTATGCTTTCTTTTAATACACTCGCCGGATAGTAACGTTGAAAGCCCTTCCAGACTGCGCCAGACTTGGCGACCTGCTCCAGCATGTCTTTGAGTGATGCTGTGTCTTCCACGCTCAGTGATTTTTTGGAAATATAGGCACCGCTGTCGCTCCAGGGCAGCTCTGGAATAGGTTCGAAACGCAATTTATCGAGCATATCCTGCACACGCACGTCGTCCATGATGTTGCCTGCAATGATGGATGGCGCCATGATGGTAAGGTCAGCAATGCCGGACTTAAGCAAACGTGCGACCGACACAACGTCGGTATCAAGGTATAGCCTTCCTTGCCTGGTAAGCTCTTTGATAATGTCTTGATAGGCGGGGCCATAGTCAAATCCCCGTACCAGCGCAACTTTCAGGTCTTTCTTGTCAAGCAGGTCTTGTGCCGATGTGATGGCAGGACGATTACCATCAATGGAAATAATGGTAGCGCGGTTATAAATCATGGCGATGAAAATGCCGTGTTCGTCACGCTTGGGGGTGCGGCCAGCGGGGATCAACAAGTCTGCCCGGCCGGTTTCAAACAGGAGTTCCTGCCTGGCTCTGGGTACGGCAGACAAGGCAAATTTGCAGGCTTCTTTTTCCATGAGGCTGCGCAGCATATCTGGATAAATGCCGTCAATCTGCTCACCATTGATGATGACGCTGCGCCCTGTCGGGGCGACGGGCACATTGATCACGCGCGAACAGGCTGCAAAAGTCTGCGCTGCAAAAGCAAGCAGAACAGCAAACAATACTATCCGTATTACAGCAGTATGCATCTGCAACCTCATCAATATTTGCACACTCATGTTCATACTATAAAAGCAGTCATTCCAAACGCCGGTTACTTGTCTAACGCGGGCGATTTCCTTCTTTCAGCACTTCTGGTTTGTAGTAACGTAAAAAACCTTTCCATACCACGCCTGAACGGGCTGCGCGCTCCATCATGTCTTGCAGGGCATTGCGGTCATCCTGGCTCAGGCTTTTCTTTGACAGGTAGATGCCGCTATCGCTCCAGGGTAATTCAGGCAGGGGGTCAAACCTGAGTTTGTCGACCATGTCTTCTACCCTGACATCTCCTTGCACCGCACCGGCAAAAATATAGGGGGCCATGATGGAAAGGTCAGCCATGCCCGCTTTTAATACCCGGGCTGCAGATACGGTATCGGACTCGACAACCAGCCTGCCCTGTTTTTGTAGTTCTGCGATGATGGCCTGATATGCCTCGCCGTAGTCAAAACCACGCACGACAACAACTTTCAGATTCTTTTGTTCCAGCAATTCTTGCTGGTTATGTATGACAGGACGCGCAGACTGCAGGGAAACCAGGGTGGCACGCGTATAGATCAGGGGAATGAAAAAGCCAAGCTCATCCCTCCTGGGAGTGCGTATGGCAGGGAACAGTACATCCGCCTGGCCGTTTTCAAACATCACTTCCAGGCGCGCACGGGGTACGGCTGAGAATTGAAACTGGCAAGTTTCTTTGGAAGACAGGCTGCGAAAGATATCAGGATAAATACCCGTGACACTATCACCATTGACGATCACGCTAAAACCCAGCGATGTGACAGGCGCATTGATAACACGTGAACAGGCAGCCTGGGCATGCAAAGACAAATGGCTCAGTAACAACACCAGGACAACACGCACAGCATGGCACTTTGTCAGCATACTCATCAAGATTCACCTTGATCATGAACCAGTACACGATAGATCATAAAGATGCTTTACGGCAAGCACGATTACGGTCAAAAAAGTCACTCTTTGTCACATAAAGCAAATAAGCTGCTTTCCGAGAGAATTTCTATCTTGCCATAAGCAAGGCGGATCAAACCATCTTGCCTGAAAAATCTTAATTCTTTCGATAAAGTCTGGCGTGTCATACCCAGCATCATGGCCAGCGCTTCCTGGGTAACCGGTACCATGGCATGGCCATCTTGTTGGCGATTTGCCACCTCAGCCAGCAGCAACAAACGACGCGCCACCCGGGCACGTACCGAACGCAGGCCAGCATCTTCGACTATGCCATATAGCAGGCGTATGCGTCTTGCCAGCATGCGGGTAATCGCGGTGGCAAAGGAATTGCGCTGCATGAGGCTGCGGAAAACTTGCGGCTCCAGCACCAGCAACTCCACTTCAGTTAATGCGGTTGCATCATGGGTGCGCGGCAAATCATCGATAAGAGAAATTTCACCGAACCAGGTGGCTGCTTCCAGAAAGATGAGTATGGCTTCACGCCCTTCTGCGCTGAGGGTGGACATCTTGATGCTGCCACTGAGCAAGGCATAAAAACCGCTGGGCTCATCCCCCTGGCGAAACAACATTTCACCGGGTCGCAAGCGCAAATGTTCACAAGAGACTAACATGGTCTTACGGTCTGTCACAGGCAGGCTGGCGAACCAGGGATCGGCCAGCAGGATGCTCATCAAATTTGCTTGTGATGCCATGAAAGAATCGTCGCCCGTATGAATAGATGAGGTGAATTGTAAAGTATTTGACAGTTACGCTTGAAAACTGCGTTTAAGGTATGTCTATTAAGTCTATACGTCTAATCAGGGAGTATTCAAATGCAACAACGCGCGCAATTTGTCCGCATGGAGGACAGTACCCAGGAAGACTGGCAAATCATTGGTGGCGAGTTCAAGCATTTTGTCCAGGGATTGCCTGACAGGGTCATGCAACACCTGCGTTTGCTGGAGGGGGACTACGGCGGTTTCCCGATAGACCGCTTTACCCATTCGCTGCAAACCGCCACACGTGCCTTGCGGGAAGGCCGTGATGATGAATATGTCTGTTGCGCTCTGTTGCATGACATAGGCGACACGCTGGGATCATTCAACCATCCTGATATCGCCGCCGCCATCCTGAAACCTTTTGTCAGCGAAGAAAACCTGTGGATGGTGCAACACCATGGCATATTCCAGGGTAATTACTTTTTCCATCACATAGGCATGGACAGGGACATGCGCGAGCAATTCCGGGCGCACCCGCATTTTGAACGTACGGCAGAGTTTTGCGCCTTGTACGACAACCCTTCTTTTGATGCGCATGCAGAGACTTTTCCGCTGGTTGAGTTTGAACCCATGCTGACCAAGCTGTTCAGCCAGCCGCGTAATACCATCTACAAAGCAGCTGTCAGCGCCAACAACGACAAATAATCACAAGGACTTACACAAAATTGCCGCAACGCAGTGGGGCGGTTTTGTATAAGCCCAAGTCACAAAAAAACAACACTGGAGACAATATGCATATTCCCTCAGTCAAGGATCAGGTCAGCGCAGAAGAATGGCAATTACGTATTGACCTGGCCGCCTGTTACCGGCTGGTTGCTGCTTATGGCTGGAGCGATCTGGTATTCACTCATATCAGTGCACGCATCCCCGGGCCTGAGCATCATTTCCTTATCAACCCTTATGGTTTAATGTTTGATGAAATCACGGCGTCCTCTCTGGTGAAGGTGGATCAGCAGTGTAATAAGGTGATTGACTCCCCCTTTCCAGTGAATCCGGCTGGCTTTGTCATCCATAGTGCCGTGCATGCTGCGCGTGAAGATGTGCAATGTGTTTTGCATACGCATACACGGGCCGGTGTTGCCGTCAGTGCACAAAAATGTGGTGTGCTGCCGCTGTCGCAACAATCAACTTTTGTGCTGGCGTCGCTGGCTTACCATGATTATGAAGGGGTTGCCTTCAGGGAAGATGAAAAACCACGCTTGCAAGCTGACATGGGACAGGCTAACTTCCTGATGTTACGCAATCATGGTTTATTGACAGCGGGCAAGTCGATCGCCGACGCCTTCCTGTCCATGTACACCTTTGAAGCGACTTGCCAGATACAACTGGCAGCGCAGGCGGGTGGGGAACTGGTCCATGTGAATCCCCTCATTGTCAAAGGGGTGTCAGAAGCCATGCGCGTACAGACAGGTGGACTGGGTGGTGCCTTTGTCTGGCCCTCCCTGATACGCAAACTCGATCGCATGGATGAAAGCTATAAACTATGAAGGCAAAGCACAAGGTCGTTGTCATTACCGGCAGTTCAGATGGAATAGGAGCAGAAATAGCGCGTCAACTGGCCAGGAAATATGGCCCCAGCCTGGCACTGGTGCTGGCGGCACGCAATGAAGAAGCACTCAAGAAAGTCGCTGCCGAATGCAAGGCCTTTGGCGCTGTCTCTCTGGTCGTCAAGACTGATGTCAGTGTAGAGGCCAATTGCCGCCATCTGATAGAAGCAACAGTAGAACAATTTGGCAGCATTGATGTGCTCATCAATAACGCTGGCAAGTCAGCCCAGGCGCTGCTGGAAGAGGTGGATAACCTGGGCTGGTACCAGGAACTCATGCGTATCAATTTCTGGGGCAGTGTCTGGTGTACCCATGCCGCCCTGCCTCACTTGAAAAAATCGCGTGGCAGCATCGTCGCCGTATCTTCACTGGCTGGCCTGATCGGTGTGCCTGGCCGCACTGCGTATAGCGCCAGCAAATTTGCCATGGGCGGTTTTTTTGAATGCCTGCGTTCTGAATTGAAAGAAGCTGGCGTCAAGGTGACGCTGGCCTATCCAGGCGTGGTTGCTACCCAGATCCGTTATAACGGCTATAACGCGGCGGGTGAAGCAGCGGGCAAGAGCGGTTTGAAAGAAGACGATGCCATGTCGATAGAAGAATGCGCATCGCTGATCATCCGTGGCTACGAGCGTGGCGACCGTGAAGTGGTCATGAGCTTCAAGGGCAAGCTGGGACGCTGGCTGAAACTGATAGCACCGGGCCTGGTCGAAAAGATGGCGATGGCGGCTTTGAAGAAGGAAGTCAGGCCACACTGATCTGGCCAAGTCCAAACATAAAAGCCCTGAACTGCTTGGCAGTTCAGGGCTTTTTCTCATCAAATCAAAAAATCAGAAACGATGTTGTATACCAACTGTCGCCGATGTCTGGTTTGTCGCGAAACCTGCATCATCACGTGACACGCCAGTCAGCTTGTTATTGCTGGCCTTGGCATAGCCTGTGGCGATATAGATATCAGTACGTTTCGACATCGCATACTTGGCGCGCAATACCAGCATGCCCGGATCAGCATCTGCACCAGCAGCAACATTCTTGATGTCCTGATAGTAGTAGACGCCAGTCAAAGTCCAATCTGGAGTGACTGAATAATTCGCACCCAACCAGAGTGTGTCACTGCGTTGATCTGCAGCACCTGTTGCCAGGGTTTTCTTGAAATTGCGGTAGCCAGCAAATACTTTGGCAGGGCCAAAATCATAAGACCCACCCAGGTGCAATACCTTGGCCTGGTCGTAAGAACCATTGGCTATCGGTGCGCTATTGTTTTGCTCGTAAGTGATAACTGCAGCCCATGGGCCATCAAATGCACTTGCAGCAACGATGTATTTGGCATTGCCTGAGGTATTGCCAGCGACTTCACCAAAACCATAGGTTGCGCCCAGTTTGTAGCCTTTGCCGTCATATTGATACTTGAGCAAATTGGATACACCAGTCAGCATGCCGTCTTTGCGGTTGCCAGTGGCACCGGCAGAGGTTGCCCAGGAATATTGCGGTGCATAACCCATAGGGTCAAATGGCAAGATGAAATCATAGGTAGTGCTGTAAGACCGGCCAGCAATGATGCGGCCAAAATCACCTTGCAGGCCGACATTGGCCTGACGGCCAAAGATATCGCCATCTGAAGCACCAGTGTCGAGCAAGACGCCGCCTTCAAGTTGCATGATGGCTTTCAAACCGCCACCCAGGTCTTCACTGCCGCGCAAGCCAAAGCGCGAAGTGTTCATGCCACCGCTATTGAGTTTGAACTGGCTGCCCTTGTTCGCGTCAGCGTTGTTGTTGTAAGTGATATTGGCATCAATGAGGCCATAGATAGTGACGCTGGTTTGCGCATGCGCTGCAGTTGCCAAGCATGCCAGTGTGGCCGCGCCGAGTAACTTCTTCATCGGTGTTCTCCTATAGAAATTTTTTGTTTTGCAGACAACATGCGTGTCATGTGGTCGGTTCACATGCTAAGGAGTACAAGCTTTCAGTTGCCTTTCTAAGCCGGACTCACTTATCAAATCGGCATTATACTGTTGTGAAATTGCCTCCTGGTGTGCTCGCTATGGTTCGCTACGGTTCACTATGGCTTGCTATGGCTCACTGCGGCCCTCATACACCATAGACAGAAATTTTCTGTTTTTCCAGAACTCATTTCACGCCAGTTTTTTCAGGCTTCACGCCAAATTTCTGCCACTGATCTCATACCGGTGGTGACTTGCGCGACCAGGCCTTAATCTGACATTGCCGTACCAGACAACACACAAACAAACACACACAGATTATTAACTTAATGGAGTCCATCATGAAAAACCTCTTTACTACAACCACGATCAAAACCGTATTGCTTGCCGCCAGTATTGCCACTCTTACTGCCAGCAATGCCATGGCTTTCTCGGAAACTGAATTCAAGTCTGCCGTCAAACAACTGGTCAACACACCAATCATCAGCCAGGAACAATATGTCGCCAATGCAGTCAGCGCCTGGTTGAATCAGGATTACATCAATTCGCTGGCACAAGCAGAAATAGATGCCAGCAGAACAGCCAACCTGCAAGCAGCAAGTACCTTCAACAATTTGCTGAAACAGGAACCAGGTAATCCTTTGTTGATGTCATATGCTGGTGCGGCGACTGCCAAGTCTTCATTGGATAAATTCGCCAAAGGTGAAAAAACCACGGCACTGGAAGATGGTACTGCCCTGGTCGAGCAGGCACTGCAACTGGCCAACAATAGCCAGGCCATGCATGGTAGCGTGCCGGTTGCATTGGAAGTACGCTTTGTTGCAGCAAGCACTTATCTGGCTGTGCCAAAAACCATGAATCGTCATGACAAGGGTGAGCAATTGCTCAAAGATGTTATCGATGCCCAGCAGTTTGCGCAGACTGATGTGAACTTCCGTGGTGCTGTGTGGATGCGTGCTGCAACTTTGGCAGCAGAGAAAAATCGTGCCGATGAAGCGAAAAAATATCTGAATGAGATATTGAAAAACAATGCACCGCAAGCCCAGAAAGCTGCGCAGTTATTGCAAACATTGTCCTGATTTTTTGACGGACTTTTTGATGCACTTCGTGGATGCGGCCAGCTTACGACTGGCCGCTACACCACTATTTTTACTTCTTGATTTTGACTGGTCGTTGCCAGCCATCTATGGTGATTTGCTTTGCACGTGATACGGTGAGCTTGCCTGCAGGTGCATCCTTGGTGAGTGTGGTACCCGCACCCAGTGTCGCGCCCTTGCCTACCCGCACTGGTGCCACCAGTTGTGTATCACTGCCGATGAAAGCATCGTCCTCGATGATGGTACGGGATTTATTCACTCCATCATAATTGCAGGTAATCGTGCCTGCGCCGATATTGACGCGGCTGCCTATGGTGGCGTCACCGATATAGGCCAGATGATTGGCCTTGCTATGCGCAGCGATCTGGCTGTTTTTGACTTCGACAAAATTACCGATATGCACATCCTCTGCCAGCTCAGTCCCTGGCCGCAATCTGGCATAAGGGCCTATCTGTGATTTGGCACCGACTACCGCATCTTCTATGTGACAGAAGGCCTTGATGGTGCTGCCTGCAGCAATGCGCGCATCCTTGATGACGCAATTCGGGCCTATCGTCACGCCATCTTCCAGATGGACTTCACCGATAAAGACACAGCCTACATCGATAGAAACATCGCGCCCACATTGCAGGCTACCACGCACATCTATGCGCGCCGGGTCATACAGGCCCACGCCTTGCTCCAGTAATTTGAGGGCGATATTTTTTTGATGTGTGCGTTCCAGCTCGGCCAGTTGTACCTTGCTATTGACGCCCAGGGTTTCCCAGATTGCATCTGGCTGGGCTGAAACGACCTCCACGCCATCGGCCACTGCCTGGGCGACGATGTCGGTCAGATAGTATTCGCCCTGGGCGTTCTTGTTGGATAAATTGCCCAGCCATTTTTGCAGATGTGCAGTTGGTATGGACATGATGCCGGTATTGGTTTCTGTGATCTGGCGCTCAGTCTCATTGGCATCTTTTTGTTCGACGATGCGTTTGATGACGCCTTCGTCCCTGACGATGCGGCCAAGACCGGTCGGGTCTGCCATGTCCACCGTCAATATGCCCAGCTTGTCTTTGCCAGCTGCTGCGATCAGGCGTGCCAGGCTGGCTGGGGTAGTCAATGGTACATCGCCATACAGGACCAGGGTAGGCTGGTTGACATCCAGCACAGGCAAAGCCTGGGCGACGGCATGGCCGGTACCCAGTTGGGGTTCTTGCAGTGCAAAGCGCAAGTCTGCGGCAGCAACGCTTGTTGGCACCTGTTCGCCACCATGACCATAGATCACGCAAATATTGCTGGCCCGCAGCTGGCGCGCAGTGGCGATCACATGGTTCAGCAGAGGCTTGCCTGCCAGCGTGTGCAAAACCTTGGGCAAAGAAGACTGCATGCGTTTGCCCATGCCTGCAGCAAGAATGACGACGTTCATAGTAGGTGAATATAAGTTGAAATCCACAAAAGTTTATCACGTGCAGCTTTGCTGAACTTTATGAAAGACTTGCTAAAGATTTACCTCAGACTTGCCAAATTGCTTATTGCACTATGTACTGGAAACAAAAATGTACAATTCCTACTGCTTTTCCGGCACGACTCCATGTACAATTGAGAATAATTATCATTTAGAATGAGCAAGAATAAATTCATGCAAGCAGGTACGGACAATTTATCGCAACAACAAAGCAGGGCTTTCTGGTTGCGCCATTTACATCAATGGCATTGGATCAGTTCAGCACTTTGTCTGATTGCCATGATCCTGTTTGCTGCCACCGGCATCACTCTGAATCACTCTGCACAGATAGAAGCCCACCCTGTGGTGAGCAAGAAAGAAGGCAGGTTGCCGCTGGCTTTATTGTCGCAATTGAATGCACTGAAAAATACCGATGATGCGCCTATACCCGACGACGTCAGCGACTGGCTGGCGCAAGACCTGGGTGTCAAGCTCAGTGGACAGGTACCAGAATGGTCGCCAGAAGAAGTGTATGTCGGCCTGCCCCGCCCCGGTGGCGATGCCTGGTTGCGTATTGCTCTGGACAATGGTGAGATTGAATATGAACTGACCAGCCGTGGCTGGATTGCATATTTCAATGACTTGCACAAAGGCCGCAACACCGGCACCGCCTGGAACTGGTTTATTGATGTATTTGCCGTGGTCTGCCTGATTTTTTGTGTGACTGGCCTGTTCCTGCTGAAGATGCATGCAGGCAAACGCCCGAGTACCTGGCCAGTGGTGGTATTTGGCCTGGTATTGCCACTCATACTCGCCCTGATGTTCATCCACTGATTATGGGACTTACGCAAAACCGCCCCAGCTGCGTTGCAGCTCCTAGCCGTACTATAAAAGTACTGTCTTCGTCGCTGCGCCTTGCTGGGACAATTTTGCGTAAGTCCTTGCTTATTTAAAAGATTTAAACCGTTCACTCTTTGTTCTTAATAAGGTTGTATATCCATGCGTAAATTGCTCCCTTTTGCCATCACCAGTTTGCTGGGTGTCCCGGCCATGAATGTAGTCGCGGCTGACCTGACTTTGAAAGTCGAAGTACCGCGTCTGAATGTGGCTGAATATCACAAACCCTATGTGGCAATCTGGCTGGAAAAACCAGACCAGACATTTGCTGGCAACCTGGCGATCTGGTATGACTTGAAAAAACGCGACAATGAAGGCACGAAGTGGTTGAAGGACATGCGCCAATGGTGGCGTCGTAGTGGCCGTGAATTGCAGATGCCGGTCGAAGGCGTCAGCGGTGCTACCCGTACCACGGGCGAGCAAACCCTGAGCTTTGCGGGTGACAAAGGTGTATTGGCCAAATTGCCAGCTGGTGACTATCAACTCATCGTCGAAGCTGCGCGTGAAGGCGGAGGCCGTGAAGTCGTCAAGCTGCCATTCCAGTGGCAGGCCAAAGGTGAACAAAACCTGAAAGCTCAGGGCACCAGTGAACTGGGCGCGATTGCCGTCACCATTAAATAATAGATGCGCTAATAGACACTCCCATAGACACGCTCATAGACACGTAAACTAGGCTCAAGGACCGTCATGAAAAATTTAAAAAAAATCGCCCTCTTCTCAGCTCTGGCTTGCGCAGCTTTCACTGCCCAGGCGCACCGTGCGTTTCTGGTGCCATCGTCGACCATCGTTGCTGGCAACACGCCATGGGTCACGGTTGATGCGGCTGCTGCCACCGACGTCTTTGTTTTTGATCACAATGCATTGAAGCTCGATAACCTGTTCATCACCGCACCAGATGGCACATCGCTGAAACCGGAAAATGCCAGCACAGGCAAATTCCGCAGCAGCTTTGATGTCAAGCTTGGCCAGACTGGCAGCTACAAGATAGGCCTGTTGAATGAAGGCCTGTTCGCCAGCTATAAAGAAGAAGGCAAGGTCAAACGCTGGCGCGGTACGGCAGAAACATTTGCCAAGGAAGTGCCCGCCAATGCCGAAGAACTGCAAGTCACACAACGCAGTGGCCGCGTTGAAACTTTTGTCACCAATGGCAAACCCGGTGGCAAGTCCATGGATATCACCGGCAACGGCCTGGAGTTGAGTGGTGCCACCCATCCTAACGATCTGGTCGCTGGCGAAACTGCCCAGTTCCGCCTGACGCTGGATGGCAAACCTGCAGCCAAAGTCAATGTCACGCTGATTGCTGGCGGCTTGCGTTATCGCCAAAAGCTCGATGAAAAAACTTTCGTCACTGACAGCGACGGCAAGTTCAGCATCACCTGGGCCAATCCCGGTTTGTACTGGATGGAAGCAGAAATCAAGGATGACAAACAAGTCAAAGCTCCGGCTAAATCCAGAGTTGCCAGCTATGTAGTAACACTGGAAGTCTTGCCGCAATAATCCTTATCAATACTTTGTAAATATGCGTCGTGTTTTTATACCGCTGGATGTGGCGGAACCACAAATCCCGCCTGCCCATGCCATCAGCTATGTACTTAGTGGCAAAAGCATGGGAACCAGCTGGACTGTGCAGCTACTACTCTTGCCGCATCACGACGCACAGGAATTGCAGGCGGGCATAGAGGCAGAGTTGAACCAGGTCGTCATGCAAATGAGTACCTGGGACCCAGCCTCGCATTTATGTGAGTTCAACCGTACACCGGCGCATAGCTGGCAATCCTTGCCGCCGGAATTTTTCAAGCTGGTGGATTACAGTTTGTACCTGTCGCAACAGACTGCCGGGGCTTACGATATCACGGCAGGCAAGCTGGTTGATCTATGGGGCTTTGGTGCCACAGGCAAGCGCGATAGTGCACCAACAGAAACTGAAATCAACATTGCCCTGCAAGCTGGCAACTGGAAGTCACTGGAACTGGACCATGTGAACCAGCGCCTGCGCCAGACTGGCACGGGCACCAGCAGCATCGCGCTGGACTTATCGTCGATTGCCAAGGGCTTTGCGCTGGATCAGATCGCCCGCTATCTTGATGCGAATAAAATCACCAGTTACCTGATAGAACTGGGTGGCGAGTTACGCGGACTGGGCATGAAAAAAGACCAGTCGCCCTGGTGGGTCAGGATAGAAAGCCCGGCCAATACTCATGAAAAGCTGGACAAGGAATATCTGGTCGCCCTGCACGGCTTGTCGATTGCTACTTCCGGTGATTACCGCCAGTATTTTGAACAGGATGGCCGCCGCTATGCGCATACGCTTGATCCGCGCACTGGCTATCCGGTAGATAGTGATCTTGCCTCGGTCACAGTATTGCACCCTGAATGCATGGTGGCAGATGCCATGGCAACTGCGTTGACAGTGCTGGGTTGCGCAGCAGGTCTGGAGTATGCCAATCAACATCAGATCGCTGCCTTGTTCCTGCAAAGAACGGCTGCTGGTTTCGAAGAAAAAATGAGCAAGGCTTTGAGTGCCATGCTGGATTAATCACGTATGCGCCTGCCTTCTTTAAGCTGGATGAACCGTATCAGCCTGGCCCTGACGCTCTTATGCGTCGCCAGCTTTTTTCTCCCCTTGCCAGCACAAAAACAATTCAGCACTGCACTGGTCGCTATCAGCTACCTGAGTTTTTGCCTGCAAACCATGCGCAGGCATAAAGATGAACTAGCCACCCAACATCATGGCTTTAGTGCTGAGCTGGATCAAGCCAATACACAAAGTGTACTGATTGCCTATGCAAGCCAGACCGGTTTTGCCGAACAGATCGCCATCAAAACTGCACAGCATTTGCAAGACGCCGGCATGAGCATTGCCGTCAGCAGCCTGGCAACTATCAAACCTGAAAGCCTGAGCAAGACCAGCCGCATATTATTTATTCTCAGCACCACCGGCGAAGGCGATGCACCCGACAATGCAGCGGCCTTCACCCGCCTGGTCATGAACCATAAAATCGATTTATCCCATTTGCATTTCGCCATACTGGCATTGGGTGACAGGCATTATCAGCAATTCTGTGCCTTTGCGCACAGGGTAGATCTGTGGCTAAAACACCAGCAGGCGCATAGTCTGTTCGACATGATAGAAGTCGACAATGGCGATGAAGGTGCGCTACGCCATTGGCAGCATTATCTGGGTCTGCTCAGTGGCCATACCGAGATGGCAGACTGGAGCAAGCCTGGTTACCAGGACTGGATCTTGACTGAAAGAGAATTGCTCAATCCCGGCAGCCTGGGTGGGCCTGCTTATCGGATCGCCTGCATCCCGGCGCAAAATGCTGGCAGTGCTGACTATCTCTGGCAGGCGGGTGATATTGCTGAAATTGGTCCTGATTATCCGCCAGAGACTAATGCAGTCAATAATATGGCCGAGCGCCCTGCCCTGCCACATCGTGAATATTCCATTTCGTCCTTGCCCGCCGATGGTAAGCTGGAATTGCTGGTACGCCAGATGCATAGACCTGATGGCAGCCTGGGCATAGGTTCGGGCTGGCTGACAGCCTATGCTGAAATCGGACAGCGCATCAAACTGCGCATACGCGAGAACCGCAACTTCCATACGCCAGCACAAGACTGCCCACTGATCCTGATCGGCAACGGAACCGGACTGGCGGGTTTGCGCGCCCACATCAAGGCACGCGCAGCCCATGGTCAATTACACAATTGGTTGTTTTTTGGTGAAAGAAATGAAGCACATGATTTTTTCCATCGTGAAGAAATTGCGGCCTGGCAAACCAATGGCGTACTCAATAAAGTGAACCTGTGCTTTTCGCGCGACCAGGCTGAACGCCGCTATGTACAGCATGCCATACAAGAGCAGCAGGCAGACATCCTGAAATGGGTGGAACAAGGTGCTGCAATTCTTGTCTGTGGCAGTCTGCAAGGCATGGCAGAAGATGTGCACCAGACCTTGAGTAATCTGCTGGGTCTGGATAAACTGGAACGCATGGCAGAGTTGGGGCTGTACAGACGGGATGTGTATTAGGCGCAGGACGCTTTTTCCTGATTGAACTGGGATCATCAGGAAATAGAACGTCCGTACCGCAATTCAATTTTGCAACACTTGTTGCAATTCCCTACATGAAATTCATGTCTTTTTTCATATACATTGTTGTACGATAGCGTTTGCCCGTTTTTGTTAATATATTTACGGGTTTATTTTTGACACGGCAATGCTAGGCTATAGCGCTATAGTGTTGCTGAAATCCGTACTCATAACAGGGCTCACCCATCATGGCAGACGTCACCACCATACTCAATACTGGCAGCAGCAAGAACCGCGTTGATATTGTCTTTGTTGCCGAAGGTTATACCGCAGCCGAGCGTGCCAAGTTCTTGACTGACGCACAAAAATTTCTCGACAGTATGCTCGGTGATTCGAATGCCAAACTGAATGCGCCATTCTCATCGTACAAAAACCTGTTCAATGCCAGCGCCATTTTTGTCGCCTCTGCACAATCAGGCACTGACCAGCCTAACCAGAATATCAGCGTCAATACTTATTTCGATGCCACCCAGCACGGCAGTGACGGGCGTTTGCTGTATGGTGACTTTTCCAAAGTGGATACGGTCGTCAACAGTGCCGTCGCCAGCAATGCGCACGAGCTGGTGGTGGTGCTGGTAAATACCGCCTTGTACGGTGGCGCTGGCGGCTCGATTGCCTGGGCATCTGCCGGTAACCTGTCGTCTGCTGAAGTAGTGTTGCATGAAATTGGCCACAGCTTTGCCGGTCTGCAGGATGAGTACGTCGACACATCCATTTCCAGCAACTACCCAACGACAGATCCTGGTTTCCTGGCCAGCCCCCATGTCACTGATTCGCTGAGCCGCATACCCTGGTCCGCATGGCTGGGTTACCAGGATGGTGACCTAGGCGTCGTCGGCACTTATCAGGGCGGTTATTACCGTAGCTCGGGTATCTGGCGCGCAACCCAGGATTCAAAAATGAATCATCTGGGCGTGGCGTTCAGCGCTCCTGAAAAAGAAGCCTTTGCGCTGAAATATTATGCCGCCATCGGTGACTATCTGGATCTGTATTCCAGCATACCCGGTGTTTATCAGCCATCGGTGCCAGACAGCAGTTTGCTGGCCTATACCTGGAAGATAGGCGGTAACACCGTCAATACCACAGACAAAGTCTATTTTGATGCCTATGGCTCTGGTGCCTACAAGGCTGGCGCCAGCCTCAGCCTGACGACCATAGACAGTACCGGCTACATACGCAAAAACCTCAGCAGCACGCAGCAGACTGAAACCACCACGCTGGACAAAACTATCGTCAATGTCAGCGGTGCCGCCAGCAGCCTGAATGGCAACAACACTATCTTCCAGTTTGATGGCAGCAACAATACGATAGGCCTGAGTGCGCCTGAGTCTGTGCGTTATGACTATATTGATGGCGGCGCAGGTATCGACACCCTGGTCATCAACGCCAAACTGGGTACAGGTGGCGGCAGTTATTTTGTCTGGGAAATCGGCAACAACACCATGTTGCTGGGTAATCAGAATGCGGCTTACTGGGCTGCCCACAATGTAGAAAAAATTCAGTTCACTGACTACATCGTGAATACCACGGTGTATGACAATGCCCACACCATCAAGACCGGGGAATTGAAGGCGCTGGAAGAATTGTATGTGGCTTACTTCAACCGTGTGCCTGATGCGGACGGCCTGGATTACTGGATCACTCAGTTCAAATCTGGCATGAGCTTCAAGCAGATAGGCGATGCCTTCTTCCTGGCGGCTGCCCAGTTCCCGGCACAGACTGGTTATAGCGCCAGCCTCAGCAATACTGATTTCATCAATATCATTTATAAAAATGCCATGGGCAGGTCAGGTGGTGCTGACGCTGCGGGTCTCAAATACTGGCTCAATGAACTGGATACCGGTATACAAAGCCGTGGCTCCATGGTCAGTGCCGTACTGGCAGGCGCACGTGCTTTCACAGGCGACGCAACCTGGGGTTGGGTCGTCAATTTACTCGATAATAAAATCAAGGTTGCCAACCAGTTTGCTGTTGAATGGGGCTTGAATTTCCTGACGCCTGAGGCATCCATCACGAATGGCATCGCGATTGCCTCTGCAGTCACGGCCACTGATACTTCGGTAGCGATTGCACTGGTAGGTATTTACGATGGGCAAATACAATTTGCCTGATGTCTGGCTTGATGTTTTGCCTGATAAAGTAGTAATAAAGCCACCCCAGGGGGCTTTATTACTTGACGATACCTGCATGTATCGCAGTCTGGCCATCACTCCAGAATACCTTCTGGACGATGGAATTGATGAGCCATTGCCCACTGGATTTGCTCACGCCAAATTGATACAGGCAATGCGTATGCAGGGTCTGGCCTTCTGCATTCTTGCGAAAAATAACCGTCGAGACTTTTGCCTTGGCCGCATCACCTGATAATTCAATTTCAGTATTACCACTCAGATGATGGGTCTGCAAGTCTTGCAAGGCAATGCGGCGTAATTCTGCATAATGCTGATTACTCATTTGCTCAGGCGGCGTGCCGCGCAAGTCTGAGTAATCAGTATGGATGGAACTGGCGAGGCAGGCGCTTAAGGCGTCCCAGTCTTTCAGGTCAAAGCTATTGGCGAACCTGGCCAGCAGGTTTTGAATGGCATGCAAGTCAGCGCTCATAAACTTATTTCAAGATGGAAGAAACCACACCGACCAGCTCCCATCCCAGTATCAAATGCTGGTCGGCGTCCAGATGCACGCCATCATATTCACTGGAAGTGACGACGCTGCCAGCATCAAAGAAGTGGCAGCCTGCAGCAGCGGCAACTTCTTTATAGGCATCGGCCAGACCAGTACATTTTTCTTCACAGCCAATAAACTTGGGCGCAATCGCGCCCTTGGGTATGCGTGGCGGTGGTGGTACCACGATGAGTATGGGCGGGACCTGCATACCCGGCTCTATCGGTGCCTGGCGTATGGTATTGATAATCACAGCCAATCCTTGTGAGGATAACCAGGCATCATTTTGATGCATGGACTGGAAATCATTAATGCCCAGCATGACGATCACCAGTGACAACGGTGTCAGGGTTTCTACGCGTTGCGCCAGACCCTGCGAACCATTGCGCCCTGGCTTGAAGGGATCTTCCCACACAGTGCGGCGGCCATTCAGGCAATCTTCCACTACGCGCACATGCTGGTCGGCGCTATTGAGGCCGATTTCCAGTACACCTGGCCAGCGCTCTTCAAAGTTCAGACGTTTGCGTGTCGTCGGGATCAAGCCCCAGGACAAAGAATCACCGTAGACCAGTATGTGCCGCATGTATTACTCCAGATTAGACTTTTTTCAGATAACAGGCTTTTAACATGAAATTGCCTGCGTCCATTTTACAATCGACTTCGTGGTCGCCGCTGACCAGGCGTATGCTTTTTACCTTGCTACCCATTTTCAAAGTAGTAGACGAGCCCTTGACTTTCAGATCCTTGATGAGGACAACGGCATCGCCGTCGGCCAGCACATTGCCATTTGAATCCTTGACGATGCGCTCATCACTATCATCCGCTGCCGAAGTAGCCTGCATCGGCCATTCATGTGCGCAATCGGCGCAAATGTAATTGTCGCCATCTGGATAAGTATTTTCCATGGAGCAGACCGGGCAGGCAGGGAATTGAGACATGAAAGACTTTCTTGATGCAAAAAGAAAGACAGTATAGCCGACCACTCTACTCAAACCGGCAATACCCGAGCGCATTAGTCAGCCAGACCAGCGGGATCAGGGGAGTCAGTATCATTGACAGTCGCGACCAGAGGAATTTGCATGATGAAGCTGGTACCGTCACCCTCTTCGCTTTCTATGCGGATATCACCACCCAGCAAACTGGTGACAATGTTATAGACGATATTCATGCCCAGCCCTGTGCCACCCTGGCCAAGTTTGGTGGTGAAGAAGGGATCAAATACCCGACCCAGATTTTCTGTGGGTATGCCCACGCCATTGTCGTCGAAACGCAGCTCTACCCTGTCTTGCCCCAGCATGGTGGCGCTGATCCAGATTTGTCCGTCAGGCTTACCTTCAAAGGCATGCAGGATGGCATTGTCGACCAAATTACAAATCACCTGATCCAGCGGCCCTGGAAAACTGTCCAGTTCTATATGCTCTGGTATATCCATGTTGATACGCAGACCTGCCTGGCGTATCTTGGCCATCATGGTGGCGATCACATCATGGCAAACCTTGCTGAGCTGGAAGCGGCGGCGCTTGGAACTGGCTTGGTCGACAGCCACTTGCTTGAAGCTGGCAACCAGATCAGCAGCATTGTTCAAACCATGTTCTATCAACTCGCTGGCGTGTTGTGCTGCCTGCAGATAGGCTGTCAGGTCCGAGCGACGGATATTGCCCTCGCTAATCTTCTGGGCAAACTCCTGGGTCTTGGCTTGCAGGGTGCTGGCAGTCAGCAAACTGTTGCCGATGGGGGTATTGAGTTCATGCGCTACACCGGCCACCAGTGAACCCAGGGCTGCCAGTTTTTCACTGCGCATCAAATCATCCTGGGTATGGCGCAGCTCTGTGGTTCGCTCGGCGATATTCTGTTCCAGCAAGGCATTGGCTTTCGACAAGGCTGTCTGTACTTTTTTAAGTTCAGTGATATCGGTATAGGTGGTGACAAAACCTTGCAGCTTGCCATTTTCATGGATGGGCTTGCCCTGCACCAGATGGGTATGGGCATTGGGGCGGGTACGTTCAAACTGATGTGCCTGAAATTGCCTGGCCAAAGTCAGGCGGGTGCTGATGAGTTCTTCAATATCACCTTCGCCATACTCACCGCGCTCGGCCATGATGCGCAGTAAATCTTCAAACGGCACGCCTTGATAAATAGCATCAGCGTGATAGTCAAGCACATCAAGAAAACCCTGATTCCACAAATACAGCTTCAATTGATCATCGAACACACTCAGACCCTGGGGCATATGTGCCAGCACGGCTTTCAAAAACAGGGATTGTTTGCGGAATTCGATTTCTATACGGCGTTTGGCTGTCACATCCATACAGGTAGTAACAAAACCACCGCCTTCTACCGGTACGCCACGCACTTCTATGATGCTGCCATCAGAACGCAAACGCTCGTAAGAATAGGGGATGTCACTTTGTATGATGGCCATGAGCTTGGCCAGTTTTTCTTCATCACTGGCGCTGCTGAACTCGCCATATTCACCGCGCTTGATATTCGCTTCAAACACTTCACGCGCCAAGGGCTGCTGCCCCTGAAACAGGGCTGGTGGCAAATCCAGCATACGCAAGAGCTCGCCATTCCAGGCGACGACCCTGAGATTTTCATCGATCAGTGAAACGCCACCAGGAAAATTTTCCAATAAAACGCGGAGTTTTTCATTTTTCTTGCGCGTGCTCAGCTCTGCCTGCTTGCGCTCGGAAATATCACGTACAACGGCAACTATGCATAGACGGCCATTGTCTTCCAGAAGATTCAGGGCTACTTCAGAAGTGAACAGGCTGCCATCTGCCCGGCGGGAAGCCCATTCAAAGCGCTGGGGCTGACCAGCTTTGGTCAGCTCTATATAACTGTTAGCGGCAGTCAGGGAATCCCGTCCGTCAAATTGACTGGCAGCAGATAAATGTACTGGTGCGCTGGCAAGTAATTGCTCTCTTGACAAGCCAAACATTTTCTCGGCACTGGGATTGCAATCAATGAAAATGCCGCCTTCCAATACCAGCAAGGCATCCAGAGCCTGCTCTACCATGGCGCGGTATAGGGCAACTCTGGATACTTCAACTTTGCCTGGCATGGGCTTTCCTGATTGAGCTACGGGATAGTGTCGAAAGTAAATAACAGCTTACATTTTCAGTATTCCTCAAACCCGCTGAGACTACAAGCGGCAATTCCGGGGAGGTACAAATTTATACAATCAGCGGTCCAGGCTAGCTAATAGTTTCTTCATGTCAACCACATAAAATTGCTCAACGGGTTGATATACCGTCTTGCAAGGCATATCCAGTTGCTGGCCAGACTCCATGGTCAAGCTGACTTGAGAGCGCTGCTTGCAAGCTTCTACAGTAGCAGCCAGGGTGTCAGGATGATCAAATAAAGGCAAATTTTCTGACTTGATGATATTCATGCCACCGCGCAGTATTTTGCAGCCCTTGACTTCATCCACGCTGATTTTGTCCGCTTGCGGAAACATGCTGGCACTGCCGCAATCCCCTCTCATCAATTCCTGCATGGCTTGATTGATCATGGCATTCTTTTGTTGCTGGTTGGCGACTGCTGGATGGGCTAAGCCTGTTTTCCTGAAAAAATCCCCCCAGACGGCGAGCATGCTTTCTTGCTTGCCAAGCAGACGTGGTAGCCATTTACTCTTGCATGCAGGTTCGTCACCACATTCGAGAGCATGGGCAAAGTCTGGCTTTGCACCCTGTGCCAGCCTGAGCTGCTCATAAAACCCATCAAAACGCTCGAATGGCCCGGCCTTACCCTGCCTGGCTGCCAATCCATATACATAGACTGCCAGCCCACAACGATAATCCAGCAGCCCGCCACGTATCTGATTTGCTGTCAAACTCCCCCAACTGGACTGACGTACATGCAGCAAACACTCACCAAGAGCCATATTCAAATCATCTGCTGCCTGCTCATGGGTCAGCCATCCTTTGTGCACTGCCATCAACCAGCGCAAGAATTCGCCACCACCTTCATGGATCAGGCGTGCATCGGCATAGGCATCTGTCGCATCGCGCATTTGAAAGCGATGACTAAATTCATGGGACACAAACAATGTCATCATGCGCCCCGTCTCCGCATCCGGCTGTAAAGGCCAATTGACAAAACCAAGACGCATGACGTCAGCTGCATCGCCATCTGGTCTGGCGCGACCAGGGCCCGCCACCCTGGAGACTGCGACTATGGGCATTTCAAATTTTGCTTTTGGCAATTCCTGGCGCAAAAATGCGATGCTTTCATCGCTTATCTTGCGTATGTTGCTGATATTGGTCTCGCCCATCGCGGCATCAAAATAGCCAATAAAATTACCTTCCACCTTTAATTGCTTTGGCAATAATAAGGCAGCCATGTCACCACCTTTTCCATCAGCGGCCCTCGCATTATCTGCAAACACTTGAGCATTCATGGCAATGCCAGGAGCACTAAAACTGTAGTTCACTTTGCCGCAACTGGCATCCACGGCAAAATTGCTGGTATGTGCATAGATCGCATCACCCACGGGGAAGGCAGCTGGGTAACCACGCACCTTATCTGCGCTGGCAGGCACTTGAAAACGTAAATGCGTGCATGCGTCCTGTTGACTACTCAAATGCTGACCATCAGCCTTGCCACAGGCATCAAGAGACAGCCACGTACTGCGTATTTTTACTGCATCACTACCCTGTTTTTTGAAAGCCAGGCCTGGACATGCAGGAGGTAATTGATAACTCACTTCCAGCGCTTGCGGATGCAGGTATTTGATATTGACATCAACATCTGCATTAGCCAAGCCTGACGCTGCTAAAAAGCAGGCCGCAAGTAATTTTCCAGGTCTCATAGAAATTGTCTAATCAATAAATTGAGGGAATCAAAGCGGTCCGGTATGCTCAAGCAAGTAATAAACCCCATCCTCACCATGCCCTTGCTCACTCTCATGCCATCCCAGATGCCGATAAAATTTCAGGGCTGCATGATTCTGTGCCACACATTTCAATCGCCACGGGAAAGCTAAATAAGTTTGCAGATGCTGCAAAAGAGCCCTGCCTAGTCCCTGCGCTTGCGCTTGAGGATCTACATACAAGTGATGGATATAGGCATCGCCTTCCTGCACTGCCAGAACAGCCAGTACATGATCCCGTACATCCACTGCAACCCACACTGTTTCGCCATGCGTAACATCAGCAAAACTGGAAATGGCTTCTGCAGCGCGCTGCTGCCATGTAGCTTCGACCAGGCATTTCTGGTAGATTGTCTGCAGGGTATTGGCATCAGAATCACTGGCTCTGCGTATGGTAGTCAAGACTGGGCGGCCGCTTGCCGGCTCAGAAACACCGTCAAAGTATCTTTCGGCAGCTGCTTGCCTATCTGGAACAAGATACGGCCAACCGCACCCCGGTGATAATTTCCGTGCGTGGCGACATGTAACAACATCTCGCCGCGTGACATGCAGCCAGGCGTGCCATCCACAAAAGTAAAGCGTATATCATCTGCAAACCTGGTTTCTTGCTGTGCGGCGACATAGTCCATGTACCACTGATCCACTTCTTGCACGCCTCGCTGCAAATCAGCCAGTGTGGGCGTTTCTTTGGTGTTCAGCGCAGTAAAGCCATGTTGCTTACTCTGCAGGTTGGCAATGAAAATCTGGTCAACAACATAGATATGATTGAGGATGCGTATTGCATCATGCAACTCACGCGCATGCTGGTCTGGCGCGACACTGGCTGCTAGCTGATACAAGTCAGCATTGGCCCAGGCTTTGTATTCAAACAAAGTCAATAAAAGTTTTCTGGTATGCATACGATTCCGCTAAAACACACAATAAATTCCTGCATCAGCAATGGCCTGCAAAGTAGTCTGCAGGAAATTGCATTTTCACACATATTTTAGCGATTAATGCACTTACGCGCCGGGATACTGGAATCGATAGTGAGCAGGCAAAAAAAATGCCTGTCATCAGGACAGGCATTTGTATCATGGCTCAGACAACTTATTTTGTGGCCTCTGTCGAGGCAGTCAACAAATGCAGAGGCCGCACCTCTTGAGATTTTGACTTTACCTCGTTGATGGAGATTGTCCTGCCATCCAAAAACACTTGATAGGACGAAGCCGAGCCACCTGAATTTTGCCTTAGCGACATACGTGTCTTGCCATTGAGTTGGTAATCCACGCCAGAACCGCCATGTACTGCGCGGTATTTGATCGTCTTGCCATCGATACCTGCATTAAACGCCGCAGCACCCTTCATCTTCAGCAAGATATCATACAAACCATCTGCATTTCTGCCCGCAAATTGCGCCATCTCCACTTCCACATCTTCACCTTCGAGATACTTACCGTAAGGATTCACGACGACGGTCTCAGCCATGGCAAACCCCGCTATGGCAAACAGGAAAAACGCAGCAATCAATGACTTTGGTAGTTTCAATTTTATTTACCTTTGGATGTAAGTGACTTATAGACTGGCAATCAGCGATTCATAGCAATTCATACGCTGAATTTTGGGTCTGGCAATCTTACATAAATAAAATCAAAACTTGGATATAGGCAGAAACATTTACAAAATTTACATTTTTTACAAACTCATCCGGCGTAGGCTTTGTCCAGATCAGCAATGATAATTTTCTTCATCTGGAACATGGCCATCATGACTCTTTGCGACTTTTCCTGGTCGGCATCACTGAGATAACGGATCAATGCTTGGGGTACAACTTGCCAGGACAGGCCATATTTGTCAGTGAGCCAGGCACACTGGCTTTCCTGACCACCGCCCGCCAACAATTTGTCCCAGTAATAATCCACCTCTTCCTGCGTTTCACAATCGATGACGAAGGAAATGGCAGGAGTAAAACTATACACAGGCCCACCATTCAGGGCGACGAATTCTTGCCCTGCCATGCTGAACTTGATCGTCAACACCGTGCCCTTGGGCAGAGGGGCACCTTCGCCATAGCGGACTACATCCAGGATTTTTGCATCCTTGAAGATGTCGAGGTAAAAATGTACTGCTTCTTCAGCCTGATGATCAAACCAGAGGGTAGGGGTGATTTTTTGCATGATGCCGTCTCCATTTTAAATATAGATTCAAGAGGATTTACAAGCTACAGCCAAAACTCAATTCTGCATCGCTGCAATGCTGCATTATTGATCAATAATAACCAGGGTACCCCTGCTACCCGCCGCAACCGCGTGCGGCGTATGCGCAGGCACTAGATACAGCTCACCCGCTTTGACCGCCACAATCTCACCGTGGATATCCAGATTCATTTGCCCATCCAGCACCAGCAAGGCCTCAGTAAAGTCATGGGTTTCATCTGGATAATCACTTTCATCCATGCGCAAGACCTTGACTTGCGCACCGCCTGCCTTGCCCAGGATGGCAGACCGCCAGGCGACTGGCAAAGATGCCGCCTCTGAAATCAAATTCTTATGCAACATCGGTATCTGTTCCTCTCAATTACTTTCTTTCAAAGCCGGGTCCCAGTGCTCTGCAATCTTGCCGTTTTCTATGCGGAACATGTCAAACCAGGTTGTCGTGTATTTCTTGCTGACATCTTTGGGATCTGGCACAGTACTGACAAAGCTCAATATCACTTTATCGCCCTCGGCAGTAATCGCCACCAAGGGTGCCTTGACCCTGGCCTGTATGTCCTTGGGTTTGACGAATTTGCTGAAGACTTCCACAAAAGCCGCCCGCCCGGTCGCTACATTGGGGTTGTGCTGAATATAGGAAACAGCCAGATATTTATCGGCCAGTTCCATATGCCCACCTTCAAACACTTCACGCCAAAAGTCATACACCAGCCGCTTATTCGCAGCCAGCAGCGCATCCGCACTGGCCAGCATGGCCTCATGATCAGGATTGGCCTGTACAGGCAATTGCGCATGGGCAAGTAAAGGCAGGCTAAGACAGGAAACTAAAGCTAGACGACGAAAAGATATCAACATGAATGGCTCCTTTTGAAAAAGTATCCTGCTAGTCTAACTTTTACCGAGGCAAGCACTACTTACCAGCATCACTCTTGCCAGGTTTTGCAGCAGCCCCACCCGTTTGGACCTCAACAATCGCCCTTTGTTCATCCGACTTCTGCTGCATCAACTGCGCCGCCTCTTTAGCCTTGTCCAGTTGCGCTTTCTGCTCGGAAAGAAAATTAGCCGAAGCACTAGGCTCCACCTTGGGTTCTGGAGGTTTGTTACAGGCAGCAAGAATAGAGATGCAAGCTAAAACGAGAATGGTACGCATGAAATACTCCTGAAAGCCGCAGACCGCAGCCATGACCAGATTAAATGTAGATAGGTATTCTAGCAATAAATAGCGCTTAACAAAAAACAAAAAAGCCCGGAAAATTCCGGGCTTTTGTACTTGAAAATTTAAAACTCAGAGCCATTCAGCTTCTTTAGCGCTTTACAGCGGCGCGCGCAGCGCCGCCAGCAAACCGCATCCGTGGCACGCTGAGAAATTCAATTTGCGGGATGCAGAGCAAGGCGCAAAGCACAGCAATACGTCGGTATTGCGAGCATTTGCAACGCAGCTATGCGCCCGCTAATTGGATTTATCAGCGTGACACAACTACATGTTGCGTCGGTATTGTCCTCCAACTTCGAAGAGCGCAGTCGTAATCTGCCCCAACGAACAAACCCGTGCCGCATCCATCAACCTGGCAAACACGTTCTCATTATTGATCGCCGCCTGCTGCAAGGCCGCCAATGCCTTCGGCGCCACATCCGCATGACGGCCATGGAAATCCGCCAGGCGTTGCAATTGCGATTGCTTTTCTTCTTCAGTAGAACGCGCCAGTTCTATCTTTTGCGGCGTGTCATTGGCTTTAGGATTGCGGAAGGTATTCACACCGATGATAGGCAGAGTGCCGTCATGCTTCAGGTGTTCATAATGCATGGATTCTTCCTGTATCTTGCCGCGCTGATAGCCGGTTTCCATGGCACCCAGTACACCACCACGTTCAGCGATGCGTTCAAACTCTTGCATGACGGCTTCTTCTACCATGTCAGTCAGTTCTTCGATGATGAAACTGCCCTGGATAGGATTTTCATTTTTCGCCAGGCCCCATTCACGATTGATGATGAGCTGGATCGCCAAAGCGCGGCGCACTGATTCATCAGTAGGCGTAGTGATGGCCTCATCATAGGCATTGGTGTGCAGGCTGTTGCAATTATCGTAGATCGCAATCAGGGCTTGCAGCGTGGTGCGGATATCGTTGAAGTCTATCTCTTGCGCATGCAGGGAACGGCCACTGGTCTGGATATGGTATTTCAGTTTCTGGCTGCGGTCATTCGCACCATATTTGTCACGCATGGCGACTGCCCAGATACGGCGGGCCACGCGGCCCAGCACCGTGTATTCAGGGTCCATGCCGTTGCTGAAGAAGAAGGACAGGTTGGCCGCAAAATCATCAATGTGCATGCCACGTGCCAGATAAGCTTCGACAAAGGTGAAGCCATTCGACAGCGTGAACGCCAGCTGAGAAATCGGGTTCGCACCTGCTTCGGCGATATGGTAACCAGAGATTGAGACAGAATAGAAATTGCGCACCTGGTGATGGACGAAATATTCCTGGATATCGCCCATGACCTTCAGCGAGAATTCTGTCGAAAAGATGCATGTGTTCTGACCCTGGTCTTCCTTGAGGATATCTGCCTGCACGGTGCCGCGCACGTTCTGCAATACCCAGGCGCGTATCTTGGCAGATTCATCGGCAGTCGGTTCGCGCTTGTTATCGACGCAGAATTTTTCCATCTGCTGGTCGATGGCGGTGTTCATGAAGAAAGCCAGGATAGTCGGTGCCGGACCATTGATGGTCATGGATACCGATGTGGCCGGATCGCACAAATCAAAGCCATCATACAAGACCTTCATGTCTTCCAGTGTCGCGACTGACACGCCGGAATTGCCGACCTTGCCGTAGATATCAGGACGGATGGCCGGGTCTGCACCGTACAGTGTCACCGAGTCAAAAGCAGTAGACAGGCGCTTGGCATCCATGCCTTGCGACACCAGCTTGAAACGACGGTTGGTACGGAAAGGGTCACCCTCACCTGCAAACATGCGGGTAGGGTCTTCGCCTTCACGTTTGAAGGCGAACACACCGGCGGTGAAGGGGAAAGAGCCAGGTACATTTTCTAGCAACAGCCAGCGCAGGATTTCGCCATGATCGACAAAGCGTGGCAAAGCCACCTTGCGTATCTTGGTGCCAGACAGGGATTGCTGTACCAGACGGGTGCGTATCTCCTTGTCGCGAATCTTGACGACATATTCATCACCCGCATAGGCAGCCTGCATGTCTGGCCACATGCTGATGAGTTTTTTGGATTCACCATCGAGGCGGTTTTCACGTTCGGTGATGAGGTCATCAAAATCAGCAGACTTGCCTGCGACTGACAGCATGCGCTTGGTCTCTTGCAGTTGCTGGCGTTCACGGGCGATCAAGACCTGCTTGCCGGTATTCTTGTGATAGGCGCGTACCGTATCAGCAATCTCAGCCAGGTAGCGACTGCGTGCTGGTGGCACAATCACGTTCTTGGCGCTGGAATATTTGACGCTGATCGCAGCCAGTTTGCTGGGCTTGGCCAGCAAACCGCGTTGCACCAGTGCCGGCAAGATGCCTTGATAAAGCGCAGTCACACCATCATCATTGAAGCGTGAAGCCTGCGTGCCATAGACTGGCATTTCATCTGGCTTCTGTGTCCATAATTCGCGGTTGCGCTGGTATTGTTTGGCGACATCACGCAGGGCATCCTGCGCACCTTTGCGGTCGAATTTATTGATGGCGACAAAATCAGCAAAATCGAGCATGTCGATTTTTTCCAGTTGTGACGCCGCTCCAAATTCTGGCGTCATCACATACATGGAGACATCAACATGCGGCACGATAGCAGCATCACCCTGGCCTATGCCTGAAGTCTCTACGATGACCAGATCGAAGCCAGCGACCTTGCAGGCTGCAATCACATCTGGCAAGGCTTGTGAAATTTCTGAGCCTGCTTCACGGGTTGCCAGCGAGCGCATGAAAACCTTGAGCTTGCCCTTCCACGGATTAATCGCATTCATGCGTATGCGGTCACCCAGCAAGGCACCGCCAGATTTGCGGCGCGATGGGTCGATGGAAATCAGGGCGATGTTCAGGTGGTCATCCTGGTCCAGGCGTATGCGGCGTATCAATTCATCTGTCAGCGAAGATTTACCGGCACCACCAGTACCCGTAATACCCAGCGTAGGTGTCTTGCTGGCTTTTGCTGCATCCATCAATTGCGTGCGCAATTCCGGCGCGACCTTGTCGTTTTCCAGCGCGGTAATCAATTGCGCCAGCGGGCGGTGTTTGTCGGCGATATCGCCTTGCTGCAATACTGCCAGCGACGTCGGCGCATAGCCGGACAGGTCACTGTCACAAGCCTGTATCATCGACAAGATCATGCCCACCAGGCCCATGCGCTGGCCATCTTCAGGGCTGAAAATACGCGTTACGCCATAGGCATGCAGGTCGGCGATTTCTTCCGGCACGATGACACCGCCGCCACCGCCAAATACCTTGATATGCGCACCGCCGCGTTGCTTGAGCAGGTCTATCATGTATTTGAAGTATTCAACATGGCCACCCTGGTAACTGGAAATAGCAATGCCCTGTGCATCTTCTTGCAAGGCCGCAGTCACGATTTCTTCTACCGAACGGTTATGGCCCAGATGGATCACCTCTGCACCATTCGCCATCAAAATGCGGCGCATGATATTGATCGAGGCATCATGGCCATCGAACAGGGAAGCGGCGGTAACAAAGCGCACTTTGTTGGCAGGTTTGTATTCAGTCAGGTTCTGGGCAACGGACAGGTCAGTCATGTCTTCCTCATCGGTCTTGTTTTATCACAGTGATTATTGCTTTTTGGTAATAATTACTGTGTTTGGGTTAGGCTAAGTTATATGACGTTAACGTAAACGTCAATTAAAAATTGAAATCATGTTTTTCATGCAATTCATAGATTGCATGTATTCATTCATATTAGTTTATTGGCAATTTTTGCATTAAGTACCCCGCTTGAATATTCTGCTTAATTGCATCGTTTACTTGTGCAATTGCAATTCACGCCCTGACAATTGGTATTCCTTGCGTCTGTCACCTGTTTCGGTGACAAGCACCACACTCAAGTCCTTGCAGCTAGCATGAGCACCCGCTATGTGTACTACCCCATTCCATGTGCGCACATCAAACAGACTGGAAGCACCATGACCTGCGCTGGCATGCAAGACCGCAGTGCCAGAACTGGGGCTGATAATTTCCACACTCCAGTCTTTAGGGATGCCTGTCAGGCCCCAGAATTCTCCGCAGGCTTGCGTCAGTTTGAATTCAGTAAGCCGTTCGCCATCTTCCCTCGCCAGCGCCAGCCGGGGTAAGTAGAGGCGCAAAATTGAGGCTGGTGCAGCATCGGCAGTTGCCATGCACAGGCCAGATGCGGCTATTGATATCAACAAGATTTTTTTGAACATACGGAACAGGATAAAGTTTTGGTCAGCTTGTTCAGCAACATTCAGCCAGGCTCACTTTTGTCAAAGTGAGCCTGGCCTGATCACGTTCACGCTACGCGTGACACTTCCTTGATCACCACAGGTATTTGCGGGTTCAGCAAAACTGCTTTCTCTGCATGATACGCCTGCATGGCCTTTTCTTTGACATGGCCGTAACCGCGTATCTTTTCAGGCAGGCTTGCGAGAGCAATGGCCTGTTCCAGATTATCTGCATTCAAACCAGCAGCCAGCTTTTCCATCAGGGTTGTGTACTCAGCGATGAGAGCACGTTCGGCCTTGCGTTCTTCGGTCTTGCCAAAGATATCCAGTGCCGTACCACGCAAGCCCTTGAGTTTGGACAGCAGCTTGAATGCCTGCCAGACCCAGGAACCATATTGCGCTTTGACCAGATGACCCTGCCCATCTTTTTTCGAAAAGATAGGAGGAGCCAGATTGAATTTCAGGCTGAAGTCGCCTTCAAACTGTTGCTTCAGTTTTGCAGTGAAATCGCCATTGGTGTACAGGCGTGCGACTTCATACTCATCCTTGTAGGCCATGAGTTTGAACGCAGATTTGGCGACGGCCATACTGAACTTGTTACCGGCATTCAATGCCGATTCAGCCTTGCGTACTTTATCGACGAGATCAGCATATTGCTGTGCATAGGCGGCATTCTGGTAATCCGTCAATACCGCAATACGGCGTTTGATGAGGGCATCCAGGCTTTGCGGCATCTGGATGACGACAGGCTGGCCGGGGATGGCGATTTTTTCTACGCGGGCAAAATCCACCGCAGCACGGCGGCCCCAGAGGAAGGCTTTCTTGTTGGCCTCGATCGCCACGCCATTGAGTTCAATCGCGCGCAGCAAGGCTGTTTCAGATACCGGTATTGCACCTTTCTGATAAGCAAAACCGAGCATGAACAAATTGGTGGCGATGGAGTCGCCCATCAATGCGGTTGCCAGCTTGGTCGCATTGATGAAATCAACATTGCCACCGACTGATTCAGAAATCAGATGTTCAACTGACTCCAGCGGGAATTGCCAGTCAGGGTTCCTGGCGAACGGGCCTGTCGGTTGTTCATGGGTATTGATAACAGCGCGGGTACGGCCTGCGCGCATTTTGGAAATCGCGTCATGTGCGCCAGCAGTCAAAATATCGCAGCCCAAAATCAAGTCAGCTTCGCCGGTCGCAATACGCTGTGCGCGCAATTTGCCAGCCTGGTTGACGATGCGTATGTGCGAAGTCACCGAGCCATTTTTTTGCGACATGCCTGTCATGTCGAGTACAGAAGCGCCCTTGCCTTCCAGATGTGCTGCCATGCCGAGCAATGCGCCGACCGTGATCACACCGGTGCCGCCTATGCCGTTCAGCAGGATATTGTAAGAGCTTTCACAGGCAGGCAATTGCGGCTCTGGCAGTGCGCCGAAATCATCTGTCTTTGCCGTACCGGTTTTGGATTTGACCAGTTTGCCACCTTCTACCGTGACAAAGCTCGGGCAAAAGCCCTTGACGCAGGAATAGTCCTTGTTGCAGGACGACTGATCTATGCTGCGCTTGCGGCCAAATTCTGTTTCCACCGGCATGATGGAAGTACAGTTGGATTGCACGCCACAGTCGCCACAGCCTTCGCAGACTGCTTCATTGATGAACATGCGCTGATCAGGGTCAGGGAATTCGCCTTTTTTGCGGCGACGGCGTTTCTCGGCGGCACAGGTCTGGTCGTAGATGAGTACGTTCGCGCCGGGGATGTCGCGCAATTCACGCTGCACCGCATCCATGTCCTTGCGATCATGCAGGGTCAAAAAGCTGGGCAGGTTGGAACGGTCTGTGTAACGTGACAAATCCTCAGTCACCAGGGCGATGCGCTTGACACCTTCTGCCGCCATTTGTTGCGCCATCATCGGTACGCTGATGATGCCATCGACGGGTTGTCCGCCCGTCATGGCCACCGCATCGTTATACAAAATCTTGTAGGTAATATTGACCTTGGCAGCGACAGCTGCGCGTATTGCCAGATAACCAGAATGGAAATAAGTACCATCACCGAGATTCTGGAACACATGCGGCAAAGTCGAGAATGCTGCCTGGCCTATCCACGGCGCACCTTCACCACCCATGTGGGTAGTCAGTTTATTGAATTCGGGGTAAATCGCCGTCGCCATGACGTGGCAACCTATGCCTGCCAGTGCCAGGCTGCCTTCCGGCACCTTGGTCGAAGTATTGTGCGGGCAGCCAGAGCAATAGTAAGCTGGGCGCGCCGGTGTATTGACTTGCTTGCTGAGCACGACATCCTTGGCCTCCAGAAATGCCAGGCGTGCCTTGATCAGGTCGCTGGTATGAAAGCGGGCGATACGGGAAGAAATCACGCGGGCAATCTGTGCCACTGAGAAATCGGCCTTCGAGGTCAGCAGCCATTCACCACGTGGATGTACCCATTCGCCTTTTTCATCGAACTTGCCGATGACGCGCGGGCGTACATCGTCGCGCCAGTTATACAGTTGTTCCTTGAGCTGGTACTCGACCATCTGGCGTTTCTCTTCAACCACCAGGATTTCATCGAGCCCCTGGGCAAATTCACGCACGCCATCGGGCTCCAGCGGCCAGGGCATGGACACTTTGAACAGGCGTATGCCTATCTCTGCAGCAAATTTCTCATCGATGCCCAGTTCTTCCAGCGCTTCCAGCACATCGAGGTAAGACTTGCCGGAGGCGACGATGCCCAGACGCGCAGTCGGGCTGTCAATGGTGACATGATTGAGTTTGTTGATGCGGGCATAGGCCAGGGCTGCATAGATTTTGTAATCCTGCATCAAGGCTTCTTGCTTGCGCGCCTGTATGCCGAGGGTATCCAGTGACAAACGCGTGTTCAGGCCGCCTTCTGGCATGACAAAGTCTTGTGGGATCTTGATTTGCAGGCGGAAAGGGTCGGCATCGACCGACGAGGTGGATTCCACTGTATCCGCCAGCGCCTTGAAGCCAACTGCGCAGCCTGAGAAACGCGACATGGCCCAGGCATGCAGGCCCAGGTCCAGGTATTCCTGCACATTGCTGGGATACAGCATGGGGATCATGCATGCAGAGAATATATGGTCAGACTGATGCGGCAGTGTTGATGAATACGCGCCGTGGTCATCACCGGCCACCAGCAGGACACCACCGTGTTTGGATGTGCCCGCATGGTTCATGTGCTTGAATACGTCAGCACTACGGTCCACGCCCGGGCCTTTGCCATACCACATGCCAAATACACCATCGTATTTGGCCGGACCTATCAGGTCTACCGTTTGCGAGCCCCAGACCGCAGTTGCGGCCAGGTCTTCATTGACGCCGGGCACGAATTGCACATGGTTTTGTTCGAGCAGTTTTTTGGTTTTCCACAATGTTTCATCCAGGCCACCCAGCGGGGAGCCACGATAACCGGAAATAAATCCCGCCGTATTCAACCCCGCAGCCTGGTCGCGCTGGCGCTGCATCATGGGCAGCCTTACCAGGGCTTGTATGCCGGATAGGAAGATCGTACCGCTGTTCGACGTATATTTATCGTCGAGTTGCACATCATTCAATTGCGGGGGGCTGGTGATCTGGCTGGCTTCGAGTGCATCGCTGGATGCTTCTTGATTGCTATTGCCTGTTCTGGCAAGGGACGAGAGTCCAGCAGACTCCATGGTGGTGTCGGATGACATAAGGTGGCTCCAAAATTTGTGATTTAGATCGCAAAGAGCATGCGTTGTATCCGGTAAGACACAATTTTGCTCGTAGCCTATAGCGAGGTATCAGAGATAGGCTCTCGTTGCGTTGGTAGTGATAACTACCATTTTATTCGAATCCTGGACAAAATTCGATGTCAAGACATTACGTCTGTCGCATTTGACTACGTCAAAACTACATCAAATACGGCTGACAGCGTCTGTATTTCCTTTTATCCGGATCAAAGAGACATCAAAAGAAGCTTTCGAAATTTCGCTGCAGCGCTTCTTCGACTTCCTTTGAAATCTGCTGTGTTCACAGTGTAGGTGGAATATGCGTTTGTGGAAAATATGGAATTAAAATAGAGGTATCATGAAAAATGATACCCCCTCTACCGCATACTTTCAAGATGACGACTTCAGCAATTTCCTGAGACCAAGGGCAATGCCCAAACCTGTCGCCAGGCAAATTGCCGAGGTGATCAGCAACAAGGCATTCACGCTATGGATGCTGGTAACCGAGGCCAGTACTTCTGGCATCCAGATGACGAGGGGAACAAAGCTCACGCCCCTGACTATGAAGCCGCAAGCCATCAGGGCCAGCACTGTGCGCGTGAATGGCAAACGCCGGATCAATCCTGCACCAGAAAAAACAAAGGCAGCACACACAAACAGAAAGCTGGCAATGATGATGCAGACCACGATTGGGTATCGCTTGCCCGCCCTTGCCATTGCTACGATGGCATCCGGCGCACCAATATAGGCATACCAGTCCGGGCCACCAACTATGGCGGCAAGATGGAGCAATGCACCCAGCACCAGGACTATGCCTGACCAGAACAAATAGGGGTTGTTGATTTTTTTCATACGGATCAGCTTAGCACAGGCAAAAAAACGGGAGCATATAGCTCCCGCAATCTCCTGTAACGAAGAAAAAACCAATACAACTTATTTGGTCGAGTACATCCCTGCATAACGTATGCCGAAATACAGGATAAAGGTGTAGCAGGCTGCAGGCACATAGAAAGACACATGCAAGCCTATGCTGTCAGCCAGATAGCCTTGCAGGAAAGGCACGAGAGCACCGCCGACGATGGCCATGCACAAAATGCCGGAGCCCTGCCCCGTCAAAGGCCCAAGCTTGTTCAGGGCCATGCTGAAGATGGTCGGGAACATGATGGAATTGCACAGTCCCACTGCCAGTATCGCCCACATCGCCAGCGAGCCATGGCTATAGATGGCAGTGAGTATCAGAATGATGGCGGCAGCAGAATTAAATGCCAGGGTCTTGCCCGGGCTGACCTTGCGCATGACGGCAAAACCAATGAAGCGGCCTACCATGGCACCACCCCAGTAAAAACTGACATAGTGCGCTGCGACTGCTGGTGGCAAGCCACCGACATCTGCCTCACCGAGGAAATTGATGAGGAAGCTGCCTATGCTGACCTCACCACCGACATACAAAAATATACCAATCGCCCCCATGAGCAGATGGCCGTGTGACAGCACCGATGTTTTTGCGCTGCTGACTGTCGTATCGCTGTCTTCTGCATGAGTAATTTTTGGCAGCCGGGCAAAAGCAAACAAGACTGCCAGCAAGAGCAAAGCCCCCGCCAGCATCAGGTAGGGCATTTGCACTGCAGCACCGGCGCTGGCACGATAAGTGACTTGTTCTGCCGCTGGCAATTGATTGATCTCTACTGCGGTCAATGCAGCGCCAGACAAAATCAATATACCACCAAGCACAGGAGCTACTGTAGTGCCGAGGGAATTGAAGGCTTGCGTCAAGGTCAGGCGGCTAGATGCAGTCTTTGCCTCACCCAGTACGGTGACATAAGGGTTGGCAGCGACCTGCAAAATCGTGATACCGGAAGCCAGCACAAAAAACGCCAGCAGGAACAGTGCATAGCTGCCCATGGAAGCAGGATAAAACATGGCACAACCAATGGCAGCAATCACCAGGCCAGTCACTGCACCATGTTGATAACCAATTTTTTTGATCAGCATGCCAGCTGGTATTGAAACAATAAAGTAAGCACCAAAAAAACAAAACTGCACCAACGTTGCCTGCACATAGCTGAGCGTATAAATGGATTTCAAATGCGGAATCAGCACATCATTGAGTGAAGTCAGAAAACCCCACATGAAAAACAAGATCGTCACAATGACGAGAGAACTGGTCTGGCTTCTGGCATTGCCGTCAGATGTGACGGCAGCGGTTGTGGGTAGTGAAGTGTCCAAGATGTAGCTCCTTATATTTAATTTTTTTCTTGCTTGCTGAGATGATCAGCCAGCATGGCAGATACCCCCAGGAAGGCTGGGTATTCTTCAGTGATCAGGTAAGTCGGTATCTGCGCCAGAAAACTGCTGAGCCGCCCCTTGGCTTCAAAGCGCTGACGGAATGCAGATGCCGCAAACAAAGACCCCAACCTGGGGACGATGCCGCCACCTATATACATGCCGCCCGTTGCTCCAAGAGTCAACGCCACATTACCGGCCATGCTGCCGAGGATGGCGCAGAAATGCTCTACCGTACGCAGGCAATCCTGGCAACTGCCATCCAGTGCACGGCGCGTGATGTCTGCTGCATCCAGAATCTTGCCGGAGATAGCAGCACAGATCAATTCCAGCCCCCTGCCTGACAACAGGCGTTCTGCCGAGACATGTTCATATTGCTGCCAGAGAGTTTCCAGTATGCGCATTTCTTCGCGGTTGACTGGTGCAAAGCTGGCATGCCCACCTTCACTGGACAAGGCTGCCCAGGAACTGCCTGCAGGGATAATGCCGGACACACCCAGCCCTGTACCAGCACCTATCAAGCCGATTGCCGAACCCGGCACCTCAATGCCGCCACCAATTTTCTGCAACTGGCTGGCATCGAGATAGGGCAAGGCCATGGCCAGCGCAGTGAAGTCATTGATGACCAGCAGGCTGCTGAAGTCGAGTTGCTCGCGCACGGCAGAGATGGAAAAACTCCAGTGATGGTTAGTCATGCGCACGCTGTCACCATCGATGGGATTGGCGATCGCGATGGCAGCGTGCGCTATGCGCGCATCATGCCTGATCTGCACCTGCCTGACTGCGGTGCTGGCGAGATAACTTTTAATCGCATCCGGCAGACTGGGATAATCAATGCAGGCCAGCACGCTGACAGCCTCAAACTGACGCTCTGCGGTTTCCAGCGCAAAGCGGGCATTGGTGCCGCCTATATCCGCCAGCAGTCGCGGGTAAGTCTGGTTGGTCTTCTGACTGAGCATCATTTCAACTCTGCGCAATTCAAGGCGTCCGGGTCTTTTGCTGCACCGCCGACAATTTGTATGTTCGTAAAGGCTGCACTGAAAGCGGCTGTGCTGCTGACGCTGAATGGAACATCCACACTATCAAGCTTGACACCTTTGGCAGTGAAACAGGACAAGGGGATTTTGATGCTCTGTTTTTCTTTCTTGCCAGCCAGGCGTTTGAAGGCTTCGGTCACATCCACACTGGCACTGCAATGATTGCGGCTGTTGCCACCACAATGCATGGACAGGCTGACCGTGCCCGCAGGCGCAGTGGCTACGATGGTATCGAAGCTCAATGCACCGTCCTTGCTGGCAAAGGCAGGTATGGCTTTGCCTTGCGCTGCACGGGCTTCCATGCGCGCGGCACCACTCCAGCTCACCAGCTTGGCATCTTGCTGGCTGTTGACCTGTGCAGTCTGGACGCTGATGCCGGGCATATTCAATACCCGGTTCAAGTCTGCACCTACTGCCTGCTGCTCATTACCGCTGACAACATATAGGGGATAAGTCGCGCGGTCAGCCTGATTGAATACCGGATAAGCATTCGTCACACCGCAACCACCCGATGGATATTTGCTATCGAGCTTTCCAACTTTTGTCTTGCTGGAATAATTGAGGCCATAACCGAGTTTAAACAAAGGTGAATAGTTAGTCTCATCAAAATTCAGGCTGGTCTGGCAGACAGATTTTGGCCATGAAAACGACAGCGTGCCCTTGAAGTCATGCGCCACTTTGCCGTCTGTTGTACGGAACAAGACATCGGCCACGCCCTTGCCTTCTGAACCCGGCAACCAGGCTGCGACAAAACTGTCAGACAGATTCAACAGGTCATTTGCATACAATGGGCGGCCAGAAACAAACAGCGTCACTACCGGCTTGCCCTTGCCTGCCACTGCCTGTAAAACCGCCAGGTCTTCCGGATAGCGGCTGCTATGACGCAAGTTACCAGAAGGGCCTATGTCACCATACATTTCTGCATACGGTGTTTCACCGATGACGGCAATCACGGCATCAAAACGACTGACATCAATGCCCTTGGCATCAACACTGAATTCAACATTGGCATTGCCCACTGCTGCTTTAATACCTGTCAGTATGGAATCGGCATTCGGGAAATCAGCATTCTTATTATCAGTGCCTTGCCAGGTCAGCGACCAGCCACCGGTCTGGTTGGAGATATCATCCGCAGTCTTGCCGACTACCAGGATTTTCTTGTTGCGTGCCAGTGGCAGCGCCGCGCCATCGTTTTTCAACAAGACCAGTGATTCATGCACGGCCTGCCTGGCCAGTTCGCGGTCTTGCAAGGCATCCTGCTTGCCTGCATAGCTATTTTCAGAAGGTTTTTTACCGAAAAGACCTGCCCGCAATTTGACGCGGATAATGCGCGTCACTGCATCATCTATCCTGCTCACAGGGATCTCGCCAGACTTGACCTGCGCGATGGTATTACTGATAAAAGCCTTCCAGGCATCCGGCACCATGACCATATCTATGCCAGCATTGATCGCTCGCGGGCAGCTGTCATTGCGGCAGCCAGGTACTTCAGCTATACCATCCCAGTCAGTGACGATAAAACCATCAAAGCCCATTTTTGTTTTGAGTACGTCCGTCAACAATGCCTTGCTGCCATGCATCTTGCCGTAGTTTGCGTCTGAGGCTTTATCGTTCCAGCTATTGTAGGATGCCATCACGGTCTGCGCGCCTGCTGCCAAAGCTGTCATATAGCCTTGCGCATGCACATTGAGCATCTGCGCATTGGTGGACAGGTTCACGCCTCTATCCTTGCCCTGATCAGTGCCGCCATCGCCCATGAAATGCTTGGCAGTGGCAATCACATTGCCATCATCCATGAAAGAACCTTGCAGGCCTTTTACATATTCACCGGCATACTGGCGTACCACTGCGCCGTCTTCAGAAAAACTTTCATAAGTGCGCCCCCATCTGTCATCACGCACCACGGCCAGCGTAGGACCAAACACCCAGGCTATGCCAGTAGCCCGCACAGACTTGCCCATGGAGCGGCCTATCTGTGCCGCCAGTTGCGGGTTGTGGGCGGCACCCAGGCCGATATTGTGCGGGAACAGGGTTGCGCCATATACATTGCTATTGCCATGTATGGCATCTATGCCCCAGACTACAGGCACTTTGACAGCCATGTCGGTCGCCATTGAGGCTTCATAATATTTGTCCGCCAGGGCCACCCAGTCGGCCGCCGTGCCACGTTTGTTATTGCGGTCTGGCCAACTGCCACCGCCATTCAATACTGAACCCAGGTAATAACGCCGTACATCATCCGGTGTAATTGACTTGATTTCGGGTTGTGTCATCTGGCCTATTTTTTGTTCCAGCGTCATGCCTGCGACGATGGCAGCGACCTTGGCTTCGATGGCCGGGTCCTTGCTGATCACACTCTGAACCTGCGGCCAGGCTGCGAGATTATTGGCAGGCATATTGCCCGGCCCGAATTGCTGCGAACTGCCAGTCGCAGCCAAGCTGATATTTCCCGCGCTGTAAGCCAGCATCAGGGCGGAGCCTAGTCCAAGAACGCCTGTCTTTAATTTCATATTTTTACTCTTTGTCGTTAGCGAATCACCTGACTCGCTTTGTCTCTGGATAAACGGATACTGCCTGCTTTTACTGCATGACTACATATTAAATTTTTCGCTTATTTTGCACTTAGGATTTACGCTTGAATACACGCACATAATCCACCAGCATCTGTTGCGGGAATACTGTGCTGACATCGGGTGCACCTGGCCAGTCACCACCAGTTGCCAGGTTCAGAATAAGAAAATGCGGATGATCAAACACCCACTTGCCCGCCAGTTGATCAGGGCGGACTGAGTGATACTGAATGCCGTCTACATACCAGCGTATTTCTGCGGCTTCCCATTCAATGGCGTAGATGTGATAGTCATCAGCAAACTTGCCACTGGCCAGGCTGTATGGCTTGCCATTACCTTGCGCGCCTGAATAGCCGGGGCCATGCACAGTGCCATGTATGGTCGCAGGCTCTTTGCCTATGTTTTCCATGATGTCTATCTCGCCGCAATTGGGCCAACCTGCAGTACTGATGTTATTACCCAGCATCCAGAAGGCAGGCCAGGTGCCTTGGCCTGCCGGGATTTTTATGCGTGCTTCAAAGCGGCCATAAACTATTTCCTGCAAGCCCGCAGTCTTGATACGGGCCGAGGTATATTCGCGGCCTGAATAATTTTCTTTGCGTGCTTCGATAATCAGTTTGCCATCGGCGAGACGCAGGTTCTCTGTGCGACTGGTATAGAACTGCAATTCATGATTGCCCCAGCCATCACCACCGGTTTCTTCTTGCCATTTGCTGTGATCAAGCGTGCTGCCATCAAACTCATCTTGCCAGACTAGCTCCCAGACCGGGTTGCTGACTTGCGTGGTAACGCTGGGTTCGAGCACGGTCGCAACAACTGAGGTAGCGCTACCACCACAGGCGCACAAAAAAAACAGACAGGTAAAGGTAAGGTATTTTTTCATATGAAACTGATCTGGTTCGAAGGCAGCCTGGGCCACAAATGTAGTCCAGGCTGTCAAGCTTTACATCAATAACTTACACCTACACGTACACCAAAAGAACGCTGGTCTATATAGCTGGCACCCATTTTCCCACCGCCGGCATTCCAGCCATTGGTCTTGGCTTTAGCGTCGGTGAAATTGCGTACATAAGCTTCAGCAAACCATTTGTCATTCGGCGCCACCAGCTTCAGCGACACATCGCCCTTGGCATAGGCTTTCTGCGTCAGGCCGATATGGGCATTGTCAAAATTGCGCAAGTCGAAATACACCTTGTCTTGCCAACGCATGCCTATCCACGGTGTCAGAGTATAACCATTGTCGAATGCAAACTCTTGCGAGAAGTTCATCCCAAAAGTAAATTTAGGCGCATTCGGCATTTGGTTGCCTTCCAGGTTATAAGCACGGCGACCACGCAATCTGTCGTCATTACCCAGGTACATGGCAGGGCAAGGAACTGCACCAAATTCTGCACGCTGGTCACAGGCATAGCCATCATCATAGGAATCATAATCATGAATCACACTTTTCAGATAACTGAAGAAGCCACCCAGCTTGGCACCCGGCCTTGGGCGATAATCCCACTCGGTTTCTATGCCTGACAAATTGACTTTGGCAACGTTGACGGTTTGCCAGGCTGTCGCCACATCGCAAGTCGGTGCCCATGATGGGCAAGGCAAATTGTCTGGCGTCGTGACCTTGGCCAGGAAGTTGCTACCGGTTTGCTGCATGTCTTTATACTGCATGGCGAACAAGACTACCGACAGAGCCAGGCGATTGTCCAGCAACTTGCCTTTGTATCCCAATTCAAAATTGGTGACGGTTTCTGGTTTATAAGTCAGATAGGTGATCTGCTCTTTTTTATTGTCACCATACACGCAGGTAGTCTGGCCACATTTATTGGTACGGTCACCAAAGCCGCCAGATTTATAGCCGGTAGCCAAAGCCGCATACACCATGTCGCTTGGTGTCAACTGTGCTTGCAGACCCAGGCGGTAGGTGCCTTTGCTCCAGCTGTCGCTATGATCATTATTGGTACCGGGGCCATAACCTGCATAGGCTGCTGCACCACCCAGGGACCCCATTTGCGGCGTGATCTGGTTACCATTCGGTGTACGGTAACTGTCAGTACCCGGTGTGCCATAATCAAACAGGCCATTGTAATAGCCATAGCTTTGGCCACCCCAGCTATTGCCGCCGTAGTTCATGCCGCCTACGTCGGTCTTGGTATCACGTGTGTAGCGTGCACCCACTGTAGCTGTCAAGACCGGGGTAAATTTCCAGTCAGCTTGTGCGAACAAAGCCTTGGAATCTATCTGACGGTCAGGCTGTGCGTAAAACTGGCTGATGGGAATATTGTTAGGGCCATAGTGCATTTGTTCCTGGCCAAAGTTGATGGCATTCTTTTCATGCATCCAGAATGCGCCAGCCACATACTGCCAGTTATCAAAAGTCTGCTTTAATTGCAGCTCATGCACGGTAGACAGATATTTTGAATCCAGGGTACGCGTCAGGTTATCCGAGATAGGCCAGACTGACCAGTTGCCGTCCACAGGATTCCTGCCTGTGACTTCAAATGCGTAAGGTGAGACGCCACCATCATCATCATGCACCTGGCTGCGTTGCTGGTTCGCATACACAAAACCATATTCCAGCGTGGTGTTTTTATTCATGTTCCAGATGGCCTTGGAACGCACGGTATCGATAGTCATATCGACCTTGCCCGGCACGTTGATCAGCACATCGTACTGACCACGCACACAAGCCCAGCGCGTGCCAGCAGACTGGTCACAATCACGCATGCCTATGTAGCCAGCACCAGAATCCTGGAAGTGCTCATAAGCGAGTTGCCATTCCAGATCACTGTTGACCTTCAGCCTGGCTGCCAGGCGTCCTGCCCACTGGTTCTGGTTGTTGTAGCCATCTGCCTTGGATACCTTGCTGTTGAAACGCTGGGTGACATCAGGTATGCCGTCAGGCTTCCAGCCCAGTGCCGGGATATTCGCTTCCGAGAAATCCTGCATCTGGTTGAACGGGCTGTCCCTGGTGACTTTCATCAAGGTGGCACGCAGGGCCAGGTTATCACTGACTGCGATATTCTGTATGACATTGAGATTGCGCAGATTCAGGCTGCCGGTTTCAAATGAGGCACTGCCATAAGTAGAGCCAAATTCTGGCTTGGCCGGTATGATATTGATACTGCCTGCGGTTGAATTGCGGCCAAACAGCGTACCTTGGGGGCCGCGCAAGACTTCGACCTGGTCCAGATCAAACATCAGGGCTTGCGCACCTTGTGGGCGCGGCGAATATAAACCATCTACGTGCAAACCGGCAGATGGATCGCCGATCTCGGTAAAGTTGGTGGCAGTAATACCGCGTATGGTGATCTTGACTGCCGAGTCATTGGCTTGTCCATCCATCTGCACATTCGGCAGTTCACCGGATATGCCAGCCAGATTGGTAATACCTTGCTTGGTCAGTTTTTCCTGGCTGAAGGCAGTTACTGCCAACGGTGTTTTTAATAGAGAAGTGGCGCGGCGGGTGGCGGTAACGGTAATTTCTTGTACTTCGTTTTTATCTGCGTCTGATTTTTTTGCTTTGGATTTACTGTCTACTTCTGCAACTTTGCTGCTTTCTTGATCTTGTGCCCATGTATAAGCTGTCAACTGTGCGCAGGCACTGGCTACGGCCAGGCTTATCAGGGTACGCTTGGTTATTTGATGAAACATCATGTCTCCCATATTTTTTCAGTTATCGGCGCGTGCTAGCGGTCGCCGTGGTCCACACATGGCCTTGCATGTGCGTCTTACTGGTATTTTTTGTTTTGGCTGGCATCTTCTTGCGCCATGCACATGTGCTGCTGAAAACGCTGTCCTGCATTACCCATAATAAATTATCCATAATGGGAAGGTTTCCAATTTTATCGAAAAAGCATAGTGCTACCCCCGTTTCTGTTTGTCAATGAAAAAGTATCTGCGTGTATCAGGAATTTATTCCGCACTGCGTCAGACGCAATGGATGTATTGCCATGCTTACGCAGCTGAAGCTTGCTGCTTTAGGGTATCGCTGGAATTTTCTTCTTCAGTCTGTAACAAGAAGTTGCGGTACCAATGCGCGCTCAGCTTTGGTGTACGTTTTTGCGTGACGAAGTCGACATACACAATGCCAAACCTACGCGAGCAACCTTCAGCCCATTCAAAGTTATCCAGCAAACTCCAGAGAAAATAGCCCTTGACCTGACAGCCCAGGCGTATCGCTTCCTTGACAGCCAGCAAGTGGCGTATCAGGTAATCCCTTCGTAATTCATCCCTGACCTGACCATCGTCGTCGAGGTAGTCATCATAGGTCGCGCCATTCTCAGTGATATACATGGCATGCGGCTGATAATCATCCTGTATGCGTTTAAGCAAACTGGTCATGCCTTCCGGGGCGATTTCCCAGCCAAAGGCAGTACGCTCAACATCTATCGCATCTACCAGGCGGGTATTCAGTGGCGAAGCGCCGGGTGCGTATTCTATGATTTCAGGGAAATAGAAATTCACACCCAGAAAATCAGTGGAAACTGCCATTGCCTGCATATCCCCCTCGTGTACCGCAGGGGCATAATCCCCCAGCGCCTGCCAGACATCCTTGGGATAGCCGCGGCCATACAGGGGATCGAGATACCAGCGATTACGCAAGCCATCATGCAAGCGAGCGGCAGCGAAGTCTTCGGGTTTGTCGCTGGCTGCGGAGATGGGATGGAGATTCAGCGCCAGGCCTATCCTGGCATCTGCGACATTGGCACGTATCACTGGCGTTGCCAGACCGTGTGACAGCAAGACGTGGTGGCAAACCTGGATTGCTGTCTTGAAGTCCTTGATGCCAGGCGCATGGATGCCGTCAGCATGGCCCAGCATGGCAGTACACCATGGTTCATTATGCGTAATCCAGTGCTTGACTCTGTCACCAAGGTGTTCTGTGATGACATCGGCAAATTCAACAAAGGCGTGCACGGTATCGCGCGACAGCCAGCCACCCTGGTCTTGCAGGTATTGTGGCAAATCCCAGTGATACAAAGTAGCCCAGGGTTGCAAGCCGCGCTCCAGCATGCCATCGACCAGACGTGAATAGAATGCCAGCCCCTCAGGATTTGGTTTGCTGTCCGGCCCGGAAAATATGCGTGGCCAGGAGATAGAAAATCGGTAGGCATTGCTACCCAGGCTTTGTGCAATATCCAGATCTTCAGGCCAGTGATGATAATGGTCAGAGGCTACCGCTCCACTGCTGCCATCACGTATGGTTCCAGGCTGTTCACAAAAACTATCCCAGATGGATGGAACGCGACCATCTATCGCTGCTGCTCCTTCTATCTGATAGGCAGAGGTTGCCGTGCCCCATAAGAAGTCGCTGTTGAAATCTGTGCGCTGTAACTGCGTAGCTAGTGACGGAACTGCATGAAGAAGATTTTTGCTCATATTTTGCTTGTTCAATCTAAAGTTGATTCAAATTAAAATTATATGGAAAGGTTTCCAATTGCAGTTAAAAAATTTTGAGTATTTGCTACTCAGAATTTTTATACGCACTTATTGCAAACTCTTTCCTGTGTCCCCACCCAGCCACTATCCACTCCAGAGATCAAGGTGGATGAGCTGACTACTCCCCCGCATGACAGGGCTATTTGCAGATAGTAGCCAGGACATCTACGACATCCATTAGCTGCAAAATCCGCGCGCACTTTGCACCAGCCTCAGTCTTAAATCACTGAGGTATCGCTATTCCCCGGCCTTACAGACTGCAGACCACTTGATTTTCAGCATTCACCATTCACAAATATTTGATACGACTATTCAGATACAGGTGGAATAACATTCAGCTTTCAATTTCATGGAAAGGTTTCCATAATTTCATAAAAAAAATGAATAGTCAAGAAAACCATTCATTCTTTTTAAACTTATTTGCGCTATTTCTACAACAGACTTTCACACCACAAATTCAAGCAGACTCAAGCAGACCCAACAAATTCTTATGCTACTTTGTCTGAATTCTAAAATAAAATAATCATCGCGATCATTAGCCAGCCTTGTTTCGCTGCTGCGCAGGTTTTGCCAGGGATGCGCGCATAGTCACCTTGATCGGATAATCACGTGTGACAGGCCTTCTTAACCCATAGCAACGGTTCAATAATTCATTCAATGCACTGAGCGTGACATCACGCCATGGAATATGCACGGAAGTCAGTGGCGGCGCAGCATAGGCTGCACTCATGGTGTCATCGTAACCGATGACGGAAACATCGTGTGGCACGGAAATACCAGCTTGCTGGAAGTAAGACAAGGCTCCCAAGGCCATTTCATCATTCGCACAAAACAGGGCGGTGAAGGGACGGCCTGACTCCAATAATTCTTTGGCGCAATTCCAGCCACCTTCAGGTGAAAAATCGCTCTCGGCTATCCACATCTTGCCTGTGTCAATTCCTGCATGGCTGAGCTCTCCAAGGAAACCGTTAATCCGTTCCACATTATCCGGCGCGGTCGATGGACCTGCGATGACGGCGATATGTTTGTGCTTGTATTCAAGCAAGGCGCGTGCAGCCATGACGCCGCCATGCACATGATCAGCAGTAAAACACTGGCCAGCGATGGTTTTTGAATCATGGTTCAAGACAACCAAGCGGTCACGCTTTTGCCCCAGGATAGAGAAGTCTTCATCCGTCAGCACATTGCTCATGACAATGAGGCCATCACAACCGCGTTCCATCAAAAACTCTATGCCTTCTACACCCTGCCGCCGTTCATCACCTATGCCTACGCCAAACGCAACCACCATATGCAAACCGGCCAGACGCAATTCGGTGTCGATGGACTGCAGGATGGGCATGTAGAAAGTACCCTTGAGCACAGGGATATACACACCTATCATCTGCGAATTGCCAGACAACAAGCTGCGCGCTGCATGAGAGGGACGGAAATCCAGTTCAGCAATCGCTTTGCGCACGCGCTCCTGCGTCTTTAAAGACACCGACCCTTTGCCGCTGACAACGCGTGAAGCCGTGCCCAATCCCACACCCGCGAGGCGGGCTACATCCTTGATGGTCGCCACTTGATTCTTTTCCATGTTTATCATCCGGCCAGTATATAAAAAATTCGTCTCGACTACCGCGAATAATATTCTTCAATCACAAACGTGACTCTGATCTGGCATCAAACAGGGATACTTTATCCGTGTTGATATCAAAACGCACCTTGTCTTCCAGCTTAAACTGTCGGTTCTCATGGTCCAGCAGGCACAATTGCAGGCTACCCATGTTCAACCATAGCAGTTGGTGATTACCCATGGGCTCAACCAGGCTGAGCTTGCCACTGTAAGCGCCATCCACCTGCAAGTGCATATGTTCAGGCCTGATACCCACAATAACTTCTTGTTCAAGCTTTTCTGTCTGAAAGACATAAGCCGACAAATCCAGGCTCATCACTTCATTACTAAACTGCGTGCCTCCATCCAGCTTGCCAGCAATAAAGTTCATGGCTGGAGCACCTAAAAACCCGGCAACAAACAAATTTTCCGGGCGCTCATATACTTCTGACGGTGTCCCCAGTTGCTGTATCTTGCCAGCCCGCATGACGACGATGCGACTAGCCAGCGTCATCGCTTCCACCTGGTCGTGCGTCACATACAGCATGGTGGAACCCAGGCTCTGATGCAGGAGCTTGAGTTCACGGCGCAATTCTGTGCGCAATTTTGCGTCCAGATTGGAGAGTGGCTCATCGAACAGGAATACCCTGGCTTCCCTGACCAGGGCACGGCCTATCGCCACTCTCTGCCTTTGTCCACCGGATAGTTGTGCAGGCTTGCGTTGCAACAAGCTTTGTAATTGCAGCATCTCAGCTACTCGCGCTATACGCTTTTGTATCTCCACTTTTGGCAGGCCATTGATGCGCAGGCCAAAAGACATATTCTTTTCCACCGTCATGGTCGGATAAAGCGCATAGGATTGAAACACCATGCCTATCTGCCTGTCACTGGGTTCGGCATGACTGACATCCTTGCCTGCGATTTCTATGCTACCTGCGGCAATATCAATCAGCCCGGCTATGCTATGCAACAGGGTCGATTTGCCACAGCCGGATGGACCCAGCAAGACCAGGAATTCGCCCTCTTCCACATCCAGATCCAGTTGATCTATGATCTTTTGCTCGCCAAGCTGTATACCCAGATTCTTGAGACTTACATATGCCATGCACTCGCCCTTAGCTTTTAATTCTTAACCCTTGACCGCACCGGCGGCAATGCCACGTACAAACCAGCGGCCTGAGATGAAATAGATAGCCAGCGGCAGCAGAGCCGTCAATATGGTTGCTGCCATATTGACGTTGTACATCCTGGTACCGGTGGTGGTGTTAATGACGTTATTCAGTTGCGCTGTCATGGGTAAATGTTCACGCCCGGCAAATACCAGACCGAGGATGTAATCATTCCATACCCCGGTCACCTGCATGATGGCGGCCACGACTATCATGGGCAGGGACATGGGCAACATCAGTTGCACAAAGATACGGAAAAATCCACCGCCGTCTATGCGTGCCGCATGAAACAATTCTTGCGGTATACCGAGATAATAATTGCGGAATAGCAAGGTCATGATGGGCATGCTGAAAATCACATGCACCATGACAATGCCAGGCAAGGTACTGAACATATTCAATGCCGCCAGCACCCGCACCAGCGGAAACATCATGACTTGCACGGGAATGAAAGCACCAGCCAGCAAGATACCAAACAAGAGTTGTGAGCCACGTGGTCGCCAGAATGACAATGCATAACCATTCAGGGCACCCAGAAAAATCGCCAGCACGGTGCTAGGCAATGTGATCGCTACAGAGTTCCAGAAACCGCTACTGATACCTTCACAGGCCACGCCTGTGCAAGCCGTGCTCCAGGCTTGCCGCCATGGTTCTATCGTCATGTGCATGGGCAGGGAAAAAATATTACCCAGACGGATTTCTTCCATGGACTTGAAAGAAGTCACCAGCATGATATACAGCGGCAGCAAGAAGAATGCTGCAGCAGTCAGCAGGAAGGCATAGATGCCTATGCGTGCCGGCGTCCATGTGCGCTTTATGTTTGCCCTCATATTTTTCCCTTGCGCGCTCTTGCATACGCATAGGGTATCAACAAGGCCAGCACGGGCAGTAACATCATGACAGCACCGGCAGATGCCAGTGCCAGGTTGGCGCGACCAAACAGGTGGTCCATGATGAATTTTGCCGGTACTTCACTGGCAGTGCCCGGGCCGCCCTGCGTCATCGCTTCGACGGCATCAAACAGTTTTACTACTGCTGTTGCCAGCAACAGGAACACAGTCGCGAAATTGGGCGCAAGCATGGGAATGATGATGGACAGATAAACCCGCCAGGCAGGTATGCCATCCATGCGCGCGGCTTTCCAGATATCCTCATCGATGCCACGCAAACCTGCCAGCAGCATTGCCATGACCAGGCCGGATGCCTGCCAGACTGTGGCAATGACGACAGTATAGATGACCATGTCCTGATCGACTATCCAGTCAAACTGAAAATCCTTGAAACCCAGTTGGCGTATGCCTTCTTGTATCCCCACACCCGGCGTCAGCATCCACTGCCACACCAGCCCAGTTGCGACGAATGACATGGCATAGGGATACAGGAAGATGGTGCGCAAGACGCCTTCACCCGTTACATTCTGGTCGATGAATACAGCAAGCAAAAAACCAATGATGACGCAGGCCAGGATAAACAGCACGCCATAGATCGCGAGATTATTCAGCGATAACAACCAGCGCTCATTGTCAAAAAGACGCTCATATTGGCTGAGGCCGACAAAATTATTGACGGGTAGGGTACGTGAACTGCTCAGTGAAATTTTCAATGTCCACAACAGCGTCGCCAGATAGCCAAATACCACCGTCAGGCTCATGGGCAACAGGGCTGCATGAGGGATGAGTTTGGTATGCAGCTTGCCTTTGAATCTGGCGCTGGGCTGAGTGGTTTGCATGAGCAAGATGGCGCTTGGTAGAGTATTAGTTTGGCACTTAGTTCTTCAATGCTGCGATGATATTCTTTTGTGCTTTTTCTACCGCCATATTGGTATTCCAATATGCCGTCAGCACATCGGTCAAAGCACCGTTCTGATCTGGCGTCAGGTAGATTTCGCCTATGCCTGCATGACGACTTTTGTCTTTCATGATTTCCAGACCCATCTGCGCACACAGATTCAATTGTGTCACATCGAGATCATTACGTACCGGAATGGAACCCTTGAGCTTATTGAATTCCAGTTGAGGGCCAGGTGCCACCACAATGCTGGCCAGCAGTTTTTGCGCCTTGACGGCTTCTGGATTTGCAGTTTTTGGAAAAACAAAAGCATCGCCCTGTATCAGGTAAGGGGCTTTTGGTCCCAGCCCAGGCATGCAGCCATATTCACGGCCAGCAACTTGTTTGGCGGCGACGAATTCACCCAAGGCCCAGTCCCCCATGATTTGCATGCCTGCCGTACCTTTGATGAGCAAGGCGGTAGTGTCATTCCAGTTGCGGCCTGGTGATGCGGTATCAACATAGGAACGCAGGCGTTTAAAACTCAGCAAGACTTTTCGAAAGGCTTCTGAATTCATGGCTGCGACATTACGGTCACGTATGACGCTCAGGTAGAGGTCCTTGCCGCCCACATTTGCCAGCATGGCCAGGAAGACAATGGTCTCTTGCCAGGCCTGGCCACCATGTGCCAGCGGTATCAGGCCTGCTGCCTTGAGTTTGTCGAGAGCAGCAAACATCTCATCAGGCGTGGCAGGTTCCTTGTCTATGCCGGCTTTTTTGAAAGCGGCTTTGGAATACCATATCCAGGTCGGCATGTGGATATTCACAGGCACGGCATAGTAATGTCCCTTGATCTTGAGAACATTGCGTATGGGTTCTGGCAGGGTCTTGTCCCAGTTCTCTTTGGCTGCGATATCGTCGACATTGTTGAGCATGTCTTGCTCGACGACGTCCTGGAATTGTCTGGAAATATTGAATTGCGCTGCGGTAGCTGGGTTACCACCTACCATGCGGTTGATCGCGACGGAACGCGCCTGGTCACCACCGGCGATGGCAGTGTCTGTCCAGATACCACCAGCTGCGCGATAGGCGTCGGCAAACTTGGCGACGGCAGCGGATTCACCACCAGATGTCCACCAATGCAAGACTTCGGCCTTTGGCCCTGCAGCATGCGCAGACATACAGGCTGCTACCAGGCTGCCCAGCAGCAGGGCACGCACTGATTTATTCGTTTTATACATTTTGTCTCCGCCTACGTTTCCACGGGTGCAGATAGCAGCTCGTGGTCTGCATTTTTTCTGCTTTCTTGTAGCAACACCTGTTACTGCATCCATGGAAACTATCGCCTCTCCTCATATCCAGTCACATCGACTGAATAGAATTGGAAACGTTCCCATAAATCCAGGCAAAATATAACACCCTGGGTTTTCCAGTGTCAACATATTGTCAATATGAAAAACAACAGGGTGATCATCCTTACTGCCTTTCATCGCATCTCTCCCCAAGATTCAGTGCGGCACCATGGCTGCACGCAATTGCGCGACGATGAGATCGACAAAACTCCTCACCTTGGCATTCGCATAGCGGCCTTCCCTGTGCAGCACATGCACAGGCAGGGAAGCAGTCTCGTATGCCTGCATGATGCGGCATAATTGTCCGTCATCAAAATATCCGCCCACCTGGTAAGACAGCAAGCGGCTGATGCCCAGGCCTGCCAGGCTGGCTTCTATGGCGGCATCATTGCTGCTGACTGTGAGACGTGGCTTGACCTTGACTGCCATATTCTGTCCTGCATGGGTAAAACGCCATTCGACCATGGGTGTGACACCCGTGGCGGCAATGATGCTATGCCTGCCTAATTCATCTGGACTGGCTGGCGTGCCATGCGCTTGCAGATAAGCGGGTGAGGCACACAATATGCGACGTATCTGACCTACCCGTATTGCCTTCATGCTGGAGTCTGGCAACTCGCCTATACGCACACCTACATCTATGCCTTCTTCCAGCAGATTCACGACACGGTCAAGGAAAAGCGCAGACACATCCATCGCCGGATAGCGCTGCAAATATTCGACGATGCCGGGCATGACAAACATTTTGCCAAACATGACGGGAGCAGTGACTGCCAGATGACCACGCGGTTCGGCATTGATGCCAGCCGTGGCTTCATCGGCAGCCTCGACATCGGCGATGATGCGGCGGGCATCCTCAAGATAACGCTGGCCTGCTTCTGTGACCCTGACAAAGCGGGTACTGCGATTGAGCAGCTTGACGCTAAGCCGTGCTTCCAGCGCTGCAATCGCGCGTGTCACTGCCGGTGGCGACATGGCCAGACGACGAGCGGCGGCGGCAAAGCCTTCTTCTTCGGCAACTGCCACAAATACAGTCATCAGATGCAGTTTATCCATGGCACTCCGGCGATTATTCCGTTATTTACAATAATTAATTGTAAATCATGGCTATTCTTCAGACAAACGATATTGCGTAAATTTGAGCATCGATAACTCAGCTCACGATATTTACTTAAGGACGAATGAAAATGGATAAGTCATTGGAAATTGCACGCCCACCCTTGCCACCCTTCACACTGGAGACGGCAATACAAAAAGTACGTATGGCAGAAGATGGCTGGAATACCCGCGACCCTGACAAGGTGGTGCTGGCCTATACGGTGGATACAGTCTGGCGCAACCGCCATGAATTCCCACAGGGACGTGAACAGGTAAGAGAATTTTTACAGCGCAAGTGGGCGGCTGAACGTGAATACCGCCTCATCAAGGAAATCTGGGCATTTAGCGAAAACCGCATTGCCGTGCGTTTTGCCTATGAGAGTTGCGATCATGAGGATAACTGGACACGTTCTTACGGCAATGAGAACTGGGAATTTGCTGACAACGGCCTCATGCACAGACGCCTTGCCAGCATCAATGATCTGCGCATCAGCGCAGATCAGCGCTTATTCCACTGGCCCCAGGGCAGGAGGCCGGATGATCATCCTGGACTGAGTGCTCTTGGTTTATAAGTCAAACCGAGATCCAGCCCGAACAGGGGCCGCAGGAAAAACACCCGGCGTATGATCTCGTAACTGAGGAAGCAAGTCGCTGCTGTCAGCGCCACCAGCAAGATGCCTTCTGGCAGGGCAGGCAAGGCCAGCGGCTTCATGCTGTGCGCCATAATGACGATGTAAGTCTGATGCAGGATATACACAGGAAACACTGCCTGCGTCAGATAGCGCCTTGCCGGGCTGTCAAAGTTCAGATACTGCTTCGCATAGCCACAGGCTGCAATAATCGCTGACCAAGCCATGCAAACCCATACGCCGCGCTGGAGCATGATGAACCACTGTGGTGTTGCATCATATTCGAAGCTGAAATAGATAATCAAAAACAACCAGCCACATGCAGCTATTCTGAGGGCCAGCCAGCGCATGCTGGCAAGCTCTTGCCAGAATGCCTGGGAATTGGCGATCAGGGCACCGAATGTAAAGATAAACAAATAGCAGGCATGGTTATACCAGTCAGCCACCAGGCCATTATTCGGCGGGTAAGAACTGAACAAACCCATACGTACCAGCGCCAGGTAAGCAACAGGCAAAACCAGGATGCGCCAACCCTTCATCTGCTTTTGCAGCCAGTTGCAGGCAGCCTGGAACCACGCAGGCTTGAAAGCCAGCCAGAACCACAGCAGCACACTATATACCCATAGGTAGGCAACAAACCACAGGTGATTCCAGGTGGGCAGATCCAGTACACCTCCCCCTATCTTGAAACCGCGATAGTGATGCACATAGAGCTGCATGAATTCGCTATAGCTGCCGGCATAGGCCAGTTTCTCCACCACTTCCAGATAAGCCTGTGGCGGCACCACGACGAACATGCCAAAGATCAGTGGCAGCAAAAGACGCAGACTGCGGCTGCGCAGGAATTTACCAGTGGCGATTTTTTCCAGCATGAAGGCAGATGCCACGCCGGAAATGAAAAACAGCAGGCTCAGACGCCAGGGGCTGGTCAGCATCATCAGCGGCTGTATCGCGCTATTGGCATGTGGACTTTTGACATGCCAGCCCCACTCCACATAGTACATGCCTACGTGATACAGGATCAGCAAGAAGAAGGCGATGATCCTTACCCAGTCGAGAAAATATAAACGCTGGGGTGGCAAACCTGAAGCACTAGCGGAATTAGTCATGGCTCTGCTCTGTTAATGAACACAGTTGATAGACTAAAAGTTAGCTCACAATGCTGCCAGATAAATGTGGCAGATTGGACTTGAGCAGGGGTGAAATGGATACTCTCAGTTTTCTAGCGAGTCAACTTAGCGATTCAGTCCCGCCATGACATCATCACGGTACTGGCGACTACAGGGCAGGTGCAAGCCATTCAGCAGCACCAGTTCTGCATCACCCTTTTGCGCTGCCAAGACCTGGGCAATCTGATCCAGCCTGACGATATGGCTGCGGTGGCAACGCACAAATCCCTCGCCCAGTTTTTCCTGCAAACCCGACAAGGTTTGCCGCATCATATGTTGTTGGGCGGTATGCACCATCACATAATTGTCTGCTGCTTCCAGCCGGATGATATCGGCGAGTTTGATGACGACGACGCGACCTTTTTCATTCAAGAGTAAATGTTGTTCTGTCTGGACTTTTTTTACACTTGCCCGCCGTTCGCTCACTCTTTGCAGGGCGCGCAAGAACCTCGCTTCATCATAAGGCTTGAGTAGATAATCTATCGCATTCGCATCAAATGCCTGCAGGGCAAACTGGTCATACGCCGTGACAAAAACGATCAGCGGTACAGGTGCGGCTAATTGACTGGCGACGGTAATACCATCCATCTCCGGCATTTGTATATCGAGGAAAACCAGATCAGGCTGCTGTTTCTGTATACACTCCAGCGCATCCTTGCCATCCCTGGCTTCTGATACGACGGCATCGGCCACATGCTCGGCCACCAGGCGTCTGAGTTTGTCCCTGGAATAGGCTTCATCATCGACGATGAGGATTTTCATGACGCTGCGACCTTGATATCAATTGGCAAGCGAAGCTCGGTCATGACACCGGAAGGTGCCAGTTCGCTTAACTGCAGACTGGCTTTGTCCTGATACAGGACTTGCAGACGCTGCTGCAAATTGCTGATACCTACACCCGAACCCTGTTGCCCCTCGTGTAAATGCCCAGCGTCATCCTGTATACGTACGACCACCTGTCCTGCTTCGCTATACGCGCTGATTTGTATGTGGGTAAGCTGGCTGCGTTTTTCCACCGTATGCTTAAAGCTGTTTTCCAGTATGGTTTGCAGGCTCATGACCGGCACTTTATTGTCCAGCACATCATCGGCGATATCCCAGTTTATTTCTACCCGGTCGACAAAGCGCAGACTCATGAGTTTGGCATAGGCTCGCAGCAGCTTCAATTCATCTGCCAGAGTGGTTTCGCTATGCTGCCCCAGATCCATGCTGGCGCGCAAGAGCGCAGCGATCTGGCTCAGGGCAGTGTCAGCCAGTTTGACATCGCTATACATTAGCGATGAAATGGTGTTGAGTACATTGAACAAAAAGTGCGGCTGCATTTGCTGCGTCAGTCTGTGCAATTGTGCGTCGCGTAACAGCGTCTGGGATTTTTCTGCGTTTTCTTTTTCTTCGAGCAAAGAAGCGTAGGCTTGCAAGCCGAAGATCACGACATAGAACATGCCAAAGAACATGAATATCTTGCTGCACTCGTAGATATAAACTGTTACCCAGCCGTCGTGATGATAGCTCAATCCCAGCAGGGCATAGACTGAATGACGCAGGCTGTACACCAACACGACAAATATAGTACTGAACAAAGGCAGCGGCTTGATTTGTTGCCAGAACCATTTGGCTGGTGTCTGCAATAAATGCCTGTCGGTCAGCTTGCGCCTTTGCAGCAAGAGCAGGAGTGTGCCGACAAGAGCAGAAGAGCTTTCCCAGAATATCGGTTCCCAGATATGTTTGCCGCCGCCTTTCAGATGATCTTGCACGGCTACCGCCACCATCAATAGCCAGAACAAGAACCAGCCCACGAAGACTGGTTTTTTGATCTTGTCCCAATACGCCAGTCCGTCCATCATTGCGCCACCAGGTTGCTGGTACCCAGCCATTTACCACTCGTGCTTAAATCGCGGGTCAGTTCCAGCACCAGTTTTTCGACTGCCATGGCTGCATTCGTCAAAGGGATATTCTTGGAAGCGCACAGGGTCACGGTGCGCGATAACTGTACATCACTGATAGGGCAGGCGCGCATTTCGCCACGTTCGATTTCTGCCAGCATGGGTGATACGGGCAAGATGGTCGCCCCCATATCAGCCATTAACGCAGATTTTAAAATCGCTATCGAGGTAATGTCGATGACATTCTCTATGTGCTTGCCCTGCTCCCTGACCACCTGCTCTATGCGTGGCCGCACACCGTGTTGTATGCTGGGTAAAATCAAGGTAGCCTGCAAGGCCTGGGCCAGCGTGATCGATTTACGCTTGCAGGCAAACTGCGAATCCATGCGCGTGATATACATCATTTCTTCTTCGACTAGCGGCTTAGTGGCGAAGCCGCCCAGTTGGCCATCATCAAACAGTATCGCCAGGTTCAAACGGCCTGAGCGTAACTGTTCGGTCAGGTTGCCGGTCAATTCTTCGGTCAATTGAAACACGATATCAGGGTAGGCGGTACGCACGGCTTTCAATAAGGGGAAGGCCAGCGCCCCAGAGGCACTTTGCGGTATACCGAGTGCCACCGTGCCGCTGGGTTTGTCTGTCGATTGTGCAACAGCCGATTTGGCATCGCTGACTTGCTTCAAAATCGCCAGCGCATGTTCATAGAATATCTTGCCAGCGTCGGTAGCTTGCATGCCTTGTGCAGAACGATGCAATAAAGTAGCACCGAGTTCCTCTTCGAGTTGCTGCAATTGCTGGGTCAATGCCGGTTGCACGATATGCAGCACACGGGCGGCGCGCGACAGCGAACCGTGATCGACGATGGCGACAAAATAACGTAGCTGGCGCAATTCCATTTTTTTATTCCACAGGCTTGATGGCCCGTCTTTCTATCGATGAAGACAGGATCAGGGAAGTCGAAGTGACGCCGCAACGCGCAAGGCTGGTGATCACCCTTTCCAGCTCGCGCACCGATGGCGCAACAACTTTGACAATCACGCAATCTTCGCCTGTTATGGCATGGCATTCAACTACTTCTGGTACTTGTTCGGCAATCTTCAAGACTGGCGTATCCGTTCCACGACTGGCGATGCGGACAAAAGCAGTGATGCCATAGCCCAGTGCCTCAGGATTGACCCTGGCATGATAGCCAGTGATGACGTTGGCCGCTTCCATGCGCTTGACCCTTTCGGTCACGGCGGGCTGGCTGAGATGGATGCGCCGCCCTATCTCGGCCAGGGTGACCCTGGCGTCGGCTTGCAAAATCTCCAGGATTTTTCCATCCATCATGTCTAATTCTATCTTCATGGGAAAAGCCTATTTTTTCGGTGATATTAAAAGGAATGTACCCGATTTACCTTTGATTATCCATTCAAAATTCAATCTCACTGACATACACTCGTTACTTGAATTTAATCTATGCCTTCTCTGCCATGCGCCATCTGCCACGTAAAGTATTATTCGCCCTGCTTACAGTCTATTTAGTCTGGGGCTCCACTTACTTTGCCATACAAGTGGCCTTGAAGGCTTTCCCGCCTTTCATGATGATAGGTACGCGCTTTCTGGTAGCGGGGGCGATCTTGTATGCCTGGCAAAAATGGCGCGGCGCAGCCACCCCGACTTTGCGTGAATGGCGTGATGGTGGCATTGTCGGCATATTGATGCTGGGTGGCGGCACTGGTTTGACGGCGGTGGCCCAGCAATATGTTTCTTCCGGCCTGACTGCGGTCTTCATTGCCTGCTCACCCATGATCTTGTCTGGCTTGTCCGGACTGTTTGGTGACTGGCCCAAGCGTCGTGAATGGACGGGCATACTCTGCGGATTTGTCGGCGCCATGCTGCTGGCATCTGACGGGCAATTCTCAGCCCAGCCTTTGGGCATACTGTTTTTGCTGGGGGCAATATTGTGCTGGGACGTGGGTTCGATTTTGTCGCAAAAGAAACTCAAGATGGCAGCCGGCGGCATGGGCTTTGCCAGTGAAATGCTGGTGGGTGGACTGTTCCTGTTCATCATCAGCCTGTTCAAGGGTGAGCAACTGACAGGTGAAGTCACTATTAATGCGGTGGCAGCCTGGGCTTATCTGGTGGTGGCTGGTTCACTACTGGCATTTACTGCCTATATGTATCTTCTGTCCAAAGTACCGGCTGGCCTGGCTGCCAGTTATGCCTATGTCAATCCCGTTATTGCGGTTGCCCTGGGTGTAGTGTTTGGTGGTGAGCATTTGTCCATGCGCGAGATGCTGGCGATGAGCATCATTCTTGGCAGCGTCATCATGATGACGAATGCGCATAAGAAGAATAAGGAACAGGCTAGCACCTGATGCTGAAGCTAAAGTTGAGAGTGAAATGGTGCTGCAATATGGCGGTACTAAAACGGTTGCAACAAGCTTAAAAGAATTCGGCAGTATCGTTGGACACTTCTATCTTCAGGTCACCACTGGATACCAGCTCATCATAAAAACACGTTCGGTTACGGCCATTGGTTTTAGCGAAATACAGGGCCTGGTCAGCCCGCCCAACGATGGCGACGGCGGGTTCAAACGGGTCTATACGGGCATAGCCTATGCTGATGGTCACCGTACCAACTTGAGGGAAGTGGTGCTGTTCCACATTCTGCCGGAAACGCTCGAATATGGTATTGGCATCTTCTTGCGAAGTAGAGCGTAGCAAAATGACGAACTCTTCGCCACCAAAGCGGAACAACCTGTCTGAAGGACGGAAAGAACTGCGCAAGAGGTTGGCGATCAGGATCAGGACTTCGTCGCCATATAAATGTCCAAACTGGTCATTCACACGTTTGAAGTGGTCTATATCCAGCACGGCCAACCAGTGCTGGCGCTCTGGTTCATGGCTACGGCGCTCTTCTTCGGCCCGCTCAGCTTCGGTGCTGGCACGCTGTTGCAAGGCGCTGCTGCGCAATACCTTGGAAAAATTGTCATCAAAAGTCTTGCGGTTAAGCAAACCTGTCAGTGAGTCGCGCTCACTATAATCAAGCAGGTTCTGGAAGTTGCGATAGACAATCAGCATGCCATTGACGACTTCCATGGCGGTCGTCGTGTAATTGGCAGGTTTATAGATTTCCAGGCAAGTATGCAGTTTGTCATTAATCCAGATAGGCAGCCAAATGATTTTGCCACCTTCTATGGATTGCTCTATGACTTGCTGCTTGAGTGCAATGCCCTCTTTCAACTGAGGATAGAGTTCTATTGAATCATGGGATCCAGGGGATGTCTGGGTTTCGTCAGCAATAGCGACTGTGTCGTCTTCTATGCTGATATGCGGTTTGATAAAGACTTGCTGACCAACAGAAACCACATCCAATACCCGCGCCGATTCCGCGTTGGTCAATTGACGCAGCGCAGTAATTACTGAAATATTCAGTAAGTCATGATCGCGATGCCCGGTAATTTCTACCAGGTGTTTAATGATTGATTCCATGCCCTGTATTCCTGCATCTTCCTGCCGATTCCAGCCGACCATTGCATAAATTACCAGTACAAACTCGCCAGCAGCAATTCGACAGACGTGACCGCCGTGCGCAAATTGCCCTTATACAATAGTATAACAAGTCAGGGCTGGCTTTACCTGATATTCTGCAAACAATTCATACAGAGACATATTTTTACAAAATTGCACTTATTATCAGTTGAAACTCATTTTCAATCAGGTGTGGGATTCATAGAGATACCGAACTAAAGTAATATAAGCAAAACCCATTTCAATCACATTTCTGCCGGAGTGTAGCCATGAATCGTCTACGAATCAATTCCTGCATTTCCACTCTGGTCAGCCTGGTCTGTATAGCAGCCAGCCAGCTCGTGGCTGGTGCAGCACATGCCAATTCGGTAATCCAGGTCACGGATAGCAGCGGCCAACCGGTTCAGGATGCCGTTGTCTATGCAGAACTTGCCGGTAGTCCACAAATTGCCAAATCAGCCACTGCTGAAATCCAGCAAAAAGACAAAAAATTCATGCCTTTTGTGACGGTGGTGCAAACCGGAACCTCGATTTCCTTTCCCAACAATGACACTGTCAGGCATCACGCTTATTCGTTTTCGCCAGCCAAACCCTTTGAATTGAAGCTGTACTCTGGCAAACCTGCGGCACCCGTCATATTTGATAAATCAGGTACCGTCATCGTCGGTTGCAATATCCACGATCAGATGGTCGCCTACATACATATTGTAGATACCCCGTATTTTGCCAAGACTGATGCGAGTGGTGCTGCCCGGCTGCCGGCCATTCCTGCCGGGAAATATGTTTTGAAAACCTGGCACCCAAAGCAGCCTGCTTCGGCTCCGGTACAGGAGCAAAATATACAAATCGACAGCAATGGCCCCAACCTGACTGTAAAATTAAATTACAAGGCTGGCTAATTACAAAACTGATTAGTTACAAAGCTGGATAAGCAGGAAATACTTTTCCATGCGCACCAAGAGGAAAGTTCATGCGTTTGCATAGTTTGGAAAGCCGGGTTGTCACTCTTTTTATAGGCTTGCTGTTGACCGTACAACTGGCAGCCTATTTTGCCATCGGCAATGCCATAGACAGAAATGCGCGCAATGCCGTTGAAGAGAATTTGAAAATCAATGAAAAATTCCTGCTGCGCCTGCTGGATCAAAATGCACAAAAACTCATACAGGGTGCCATCGTCCTGGCCAAGGAATATGCCTTTCGCGAAGCCATAGGTACGCATGATACCGAGACCATCGTCTCTACCCTGTCCAATCACGGCAATCGCATAGGTTCAGACCTGACCATGCTGGTTGGTCTGGACAGAAAAATCACGGCGTATTCGAATACCAGCAAAACCAACCGCAGCAACGGCGCGACTAATGAATTGAGCAGTAGCCTGCAACAATCAGTTGCAACACTGATACAAACAGCAGAAAAAACCGGCAGCGCTGCCAGTACGGCAATTGTCGATGGCAAGCCTTACCAAATGGTAGTCGTGCCTATTGAAGCCCCAGTCACCATCAGCTGGGTGGTCATGGCCATCCCCATAGGCAAGGCTCTGGTTACTGATATGCATGAATTGTCACGCATGCAAATCAGTTTGCTGACCTCGGAAAAACAGGGCGGCTGGCTAACCAATGTTTCCAGCCTCAGTGATGAAAATGCCAGCAAACTGGCGCAGCAATTACCCAGCGCTGATAAGCAGGTCAACTACCTGCCAGCCTTGCAAATTGATGATGACCAGTATAGTGCACGCATACTCAAACTGGCTCAGAATGAACAGTTCAACACCATCGCCGTGCTGCAATTGTCTATCAGCCAGGCAGTCGCCCCTTACAAAGAATTGCAGCGCAATATCCTGATCCTGACGGTTCTTGGTGCCCTGGTCGCCAGCATCATCAGTGCCATCACGGCACGCCGGATTACCGGGCCGGTACGACAACTGGCAGAAACTGCACGCAGCCTGGGTGCTGGTGATTACACGGCCACCATCAATGTCAAACAAAAGGACGAAATTGGCGATCTGGCGCGCACCTTCATGACCATGCGCGATGGTATTGCCCAGCGTGAAAAAGAAATCAGCCGCCTGGCTTACTGGGATACCCTGACCAATTTGCCAAACCGTGCCCTGTTCACCGACATGCTGGAAGAAGCCATCGCCAGCGCACGTTCCCATGAAAAGTCTTGTTATGTGCTGATGATGGACCTGGATCGTTTCAAACATGTGAATGACGTCATGGGTCATCGCTTTGGCGATATCCTGCTGAACCAGGTTGCGATACGCCTGTCGGCAGAACTTGGCGCTGGCGGTACCAAACCAGCCCGCCTCGGTGGTGATGAATTTGCCATATTGTTACCGGCTAGCTCAAAAGAAAATGCACTGGATCTGGCCAACCGCATCTTGCGCTCTTTGGAAAAACCGATATCCATAGAAGACCAGACTGTCGATCTGGGAGCAGGCATTGGCATCGCTGGCTTCCCTGAACATGCGGGCGATGCCCAGAGTTTGCTGAGCCGTGTCGAAGTCGCCATGTATGCCGCAAAACAGGGCAACAGCGGTGCTGTCATCTATTCACCCGACATCGATAAATCCAGCCAGCAAAGCCTGTCACTGCTCAGTGAATTGCGGGCTGCGCTGGAACAACAGGCCTTCCGTTTATATGTACAACCCAAGGTTGGTCTTGATCATGACCAGGTGATCGCCGTCGAGGCACTGGTGCGCTGGATACATCCCGAACGTGGCTTTATTTTCCCCGATCAATTCATTCCCTTTGCAGAACAAACCGGCTTCATACGCCAGTTAACCCACTGGGTCATGAATGAGGCAGCGCGGGTCTGCCATGCATGGAACCAGCAAAGCATACATCTGAAAATCTCGGTGAATATCTCTACCCGTGACTTGCTGGACCAGGACCTGCCCGGCAAATTTGCCCAGATACTGCAAAATCATGAAGTGAAAGCGGCTTCGTTTTGCCTGGAAATCACTGAGAGCGCCATCATGGATGATCCGGTCAGGGCTTTCCAGACCCTGGACAAGTTGCACGCCATGGGCTTTGAGTTATCGATTGATGATTTTGGTACTGGCTATTCTTCGCTGGCCTACCTGAAACGCCTGCCTGTACATGAATTGAAGATAGACAAGTCTTTCGTACTCAAGATGGAAAAAGATATTGATGACACCAAGATCGTCAAATCCACCATTGATCTTGGTCACAATATGGGCTTGCGCGTAGTTGCCGAAGGTGTGGAAAACATAGAAGTCATGAACTTGCTGAAAGAGCTGGGTTGCGATCAGGCCCAGGGTTATTACATCAGCAAACCCATGCCTTCAGCAGATATGCCCGCCTGGCTGAGCAAATGGCAGGAACAACACCAGCAAGATGAACAGAATCAACTAAGCTCAACTTAAGCCAGATGCACGAACTGGCCTGATTTGCGGTCACGCTTGCGATTGTACATGCGGCTGTCGGCGATTTTGATGAGCCGCACATAGTCACTGCCATCCTCAGGGAAGCTGGCCCAGCCTACCGATACGCCAACACTCACGACCACGTCTTCCAGCGCAATCGGCTGCTCGACAATATTGCAGATTTTCTCAACGGTATTATTAATGTCGATGGAATTCTTGGTGTCTTTCAACAGCAACACAAATTCATCACCGCCATAGCGTGCTACTTCATCGGTTTCACGTATGGCTGAGCGCAAGCGGGCAGCAATGACGACCAGGGCCTTGTCACCGGCATCATGACCATGATTGTCATTGATGTATTTGAAGCGGTCCAGGTCGATGAACAATAAGGTGAAACCTTCGCTGGCTCCCGGATTTTCCAGTGCCTGTTTTTGCAAATAATTAATCTGGGTGAACAGCGATTCACGATTTGCCACCTGCGTCAGCTTGTCATAGCGCAGCTTGTTTTCCATCTCGATAAAAGTCTGGGCGAGAGTGCCTATCTCATCAGTGCGGCGGATTTGCAGGCTGGGCATGGGTTCGCCATTACCAAATTTTTCAGCTGCAGAAGTCAGCTTGCGGATATCGCGTATCACACGCTCGACGATAGTCAGGCCTATGGTCAACGCAAAGATGATACATGCCAGCGCGATCACCATGCTTTGCATGAAACCCTGGTTAATACTGCTCATGAAATCGGCACGCGGCACCGCTACCACAGTCAGCCAGTTCAAACCCTGCTTGTTGCCCAGTGGGGAGATTGCCACATCGATGGTGCCATTGCTGAGCTCCATGGAATGGGTCTGGGTGGACTGCAGTTTCATGCTGCCCACACGCTGAAAGGTCTCACTGATCAGCGGCGTTTTCATGTCGATGGCACGCATGCGTTCTGGCGTGCCGTTCACAGTGCGCTCTGGCAGTTCCTGTCCAGACGTGGCAACGATATAGCCATCCGCATCGACGATGTAGGCGACGCTGTTCTTGCTGATTTCCAGCTTGCGCAAGAAATTGGATAACTCCTTGAGCGTCAGGTCAGTTGCCATGACACCAGCAAATTCATGGTTCTTGTGATAAACGGCTTTCGCCAGTGTGATGGTCGGATAATGGAAAGAAAAATTATTATAGATTTTTGACCAGACCGGTCTTTCCGAAGTTTGTGCAGTCTTGTACCAGGGACGTAAACGCGGGTCAAAATCATCGCTGCGCAAGACATTCGAACGGTCACCGACATGGCTGACGCGAAAGACCGTGCGCTTGTCGCCATCCGGCTCACGCCAGAACAATTGGACCATTTCCTTGGAAATTCTATAGACACCGACAAAACGCCCGTCACTGCCACCAAAGTAGACATAGTTGTTGACGTCCATGAACAAGCCGCTGGCAGCCCAGAATTTCTCTTCCAGGGATTTCATGTCAGCAGAAAAATTCTGCTCTTTGGGTAAATTGACAGGGCTGGGCGCTACTGACTCCAGCGCAATCAAGGCACCATCCAGGTGTTTTTCAGTCGCCAGGTTGATGCGGTTGACCATGTCGCCAAGTATGCGCTGCGTCAGCGTATAGACGGCATCTGTCCCGGCCTTCATGGAGACCCAGCCTATAGCGGCAGACACCCCTATCACCAGGACAATGATGGGTATCACCAGTTCTCGACGCAAAGAAGAACGACTCATACTTGGGCTCAATTGGGCTCAAAAAAGGCTATCGGAAATTTCTGTTCGGTGTTCTGTCCTGCATTGCCCTGCATTGCCTTGTATCCGCAGGCACTTCAAGCTATCCAGCCTGTAGCCGAAATACCAATTAATTATTCAATGAAGAAAAATCAGGGGGCTTTAGTATATACCGTTAAAAATTGTTAAAACCATCTTATGTGGCAACACAGAGATTAAATCTTGCGTATTGTGGTAAATGAACTGGTCTGACCAGCTTAAATATTAATGCCAGCTTAAATTTCATCCATTTTTTTAATTAATTGAATCGGTTACTCTCATGAAAAATTTCTTTTGAGCAACCAATATACTATGGACTTATACGCCACCGATAGTGAAGTTACGCGGTTGGAGCAGCGCTTGACCGGAACGGTGGTGCAAGAACAACTTGACGAGTTGCTCACACTGGCCTGGCACCTGCGTCAGCGCGATAGTAGTCGCGCTTTGAATTTGTGCGAGCAAGTCAGCAAATTACTGAATACCTCGGCCAGGACAGACACTGACAAGGCACTGGTCTACCTGCGTCTGCAATTGATCAGGGCTGAAGAAAAATGGCTGCATGCCGATCTTGATAGTGCAGCAGCCATCATCCACGCGATACTCCGCCATCCCGATGTACATCTGGACCCATCTGCTCTCAGCGATGCCCACCGCATCCTGGGCTTCATCTTCTCGGATCAGGGCAAGCATGTGGAATGCGACATAGAGATGGCCATTTCCATCGATGAAGCCAGCAAGGGGGATGATATCTTGCGCAAGCAATGTACGGCTGCCGCCCTGGCCAGGGTCGCAGTCTTGCGCGATGACAAATTAGCCAAGTCTTACTTTGACCGCCATTTCGGCTCCCGAAATCCCCCTAAGGAAATCCATCCCGGCCTGGCGGCCTTGATGGATGATTTTCTCGGTTTGCATGCAGGCTTGAATGGCCAACTGGATGATTCGGTGGCACATTTAAGCAAGGCATATCAAGCCTGCCTGGATTCTGGCCAGATACGCCGCGCCATCCTGACGGCAGCGAATATAGGTTACAGCTACAGCAAGGCAAATGATTTTGAAACCGCACTGGAATGGTTGCAAAAAGCACTGAAACTGGCCAAACCTACGGGCTGGGCACCGAGCATAGGAAATTGCCTGATGCAAATAGGCGACACTTTGCGCAAAATGGGCTCACTCGATGCGGCTGATCAAATATTGCATGAAGCGCTGGAACAGTTATCCAGGTTAACCGGCTCGCGCAATTATGCATTGACCATCAGCGTTCTTGCTGATGTCGCCCTCGACAGGCATGACTACCATCTGGCATTGAATCTTTTCTCCCAACTGGCTATGCTGCAAGGTGCGCAAGAGCAGGCCGATTTGCAAGAAGCTGCCAGGCTTGGCCAGGCAAAGGCACAAGCCAGACTCAAGCCTGCCATCCGGGAAACTGCAGTTCACAAACCTGACACACTTGTGGCAAAGCGTTAATTGGTCTTGTGCAACATCTGACTAACTTGTATAAAGAAACCCAGCCCCAGCCGCAAGCTGGATTACCGGGACAAGCCGCCAAGAATTGCATTCATGCCGTACCTGAAACCCTACCTTATCGCTGGTCTGCAAGTAAGCTGCATGGCATACGCCAGTGCAGCAACTGCACAAAGCCTGCCCCTGCCCGACAAAGGCAGGTTACTGGCGACCGGGGGTGTCATACAACTGGAAGGTGCAGGCGGTGGTGGCCTGACACCCTGGGCGACCATTACCGGTTATGGCAGTGAAGACAGTTATGGTGTAAATGCGCACATCACCCAGGTCAGCACCCAGGACTACCGCTTGCAAACCGCAGGCGTCGCCGTGGGTATCGCGGACAAACTGGAAATGTCTTTGTCCAGCCAAAAATTCACTGGCAGCCTGGCTCCTCTGGACAAACTGGAATTACAACAGGACATCGTCGGCATTAAACTCAAAGTCGCCGGTGATCTGGTCACCGATCAGGACAACTGGCAACCTCAAGTTGCCATCGGTGCCATGTATAAGCGCAATCATGCGGTCAAGGGCCTGGAGGCATTGGGTATCACCAGTGTCAAACAACTCGGTGCCGTGGGCGACAGTGGCGTGGATTACTATCTGTCTGCCACCAAGCTGATACTGGATCAAAGTCTGCTCATCAATGGCACCTTACGTCTGAGTAAAGCCAACCAGATGGGCTTGCTGGGTTTTGGCGGCGACAAGCGTAACCACTACCAGTTGTTGCCCGAAGTCTCGGTCGGCTATCTGATCAACCGCAAGCTGGTGGCAGGTCTCGAATACCGCAGCAAGCCACAGAATCTGGCAGTTGATAATGAAAAAGCCTATTACGATGCCTTTCTGGCCTGGTTCCCCAGCAAGGCAGTATCCCTGACACTGGCTTATGCACATCTGGGTGACATCACCGTCTTCAATCCCAAAAACCAGCGCGGCTGGTATTTGTCACTGCAAATCGGCAATTGAGGAAATGCGCATGAAGATCATTCAACCTGGCATTATCCTGGCATCTTTGCTATTTACTGTGGTGACAACTGCGTCTTCTGTCTATGCCCAATCGGCACCGCAAACTCTGTATCAAGCCCTGGGAAGTGAAAGTGGTATCAGCCAGATCGTGGATGAAGCCGTGACCATCATCCTGCAGGATGAGCGTATCAAGGCCTCGTTCAAGGAAACCAATATTCCCCGGTTAGCACAATTACTCAAAGAGCAATTTTGCGTCATCAGCGCAGGGCCGTGCAAATACACAGGCGATGACATGAAAACCGTGCATCAGGGACTGGGCATCAATGCCGCGCAATTTTATGCTCTGGCAGAAGATGTGCAAATCGCCATGGATAAACTGGCCATTCCTTCTGCCACACAAAACCGCCTGATGGCCTTGCTGGCACCGATGAAACGCGATATCGTTTTTCCCAAACCAAAACAGTAATACCTTCTCCCTTTTTTGCATTAATTCTGAATCTGATTTTCAGTAGCCTTCGTATAAATAGCAGATGCACGGTTTTTCGTGCGAGATTGCCGCTTGATCAAGAGGAGATATGATGCAAATGAATAAAAAACTCGTCACCCTGACACTATTGGCTTGCAGCGCTGGTTACGTGCAAAGCAGCCAGGCTCAGGATATGCTGAAACCAGATATGGGCAAATTGACCGCCACTGGCGGCGTCAGCCAGCTCGAGGGTGCCGGTGGCGGCGGCCTCACTCCATGGGCTTTGATCACTGGTTACGGCACCCGTGACAGTTATGGCGCCAATGCCCACTACACCCAGGTCAACACCCAGGATTACAGCCTGAAAACCTATGGCGTCGCTGTCGGCATCGCCGACCGGGTAGAGCTTTCGCTCGCCAGCCAGGAATTTACCGGCTCACTGCCCCCCCTGAATTCCCTGAATATCAAACAGGATATTTTTGGCGTCAAAGTCAAAGTCGTCGGCGACGCGGTATATGAACAAGACAGCTGGCTGCCACAAATTGCCGTCGGTGCCATGTACAAACGCAATAAGGGCATAGGCGGCCTGGGTGCACTGGGCGTAACGAATGTCAAACAACTGGGTGCCAAGGATGATAGTGGTGTCGACTACTATGTCTCAGCCACCAAAATCTTGCTGGAGCAAAGCCTGCTGCTGAACGGCACCTTGCGCATGACCAAGGCTAACCAGATGGGCATACTGGGATTTGGCGGCGACAAGAAAGACAGTTATAAACCCATGCTGGAAACCTCAGTCGCTTACCTGATCAACCGCAAACTGGCATTGGGTGCTGAATATCGTATGAAGCCGCGCAATCTGGGCGTGGATAATGAAAAAGATTATTACGATGTCTTCGTGGCCTGGTTCCCGACCAAGAATGTGTCTGTCACAGCCGCCTATGCAACGCTGGGTGACATCACCATCTTCAATCCTAAAAATCAGCGAGGCTGGTACTTGTCCCTGCAAACCGGATTTTGAGTACCCACTGACAGCGTCATATTAGAAAGCAGAAAGATCACATCATGAATGCAATTCTCTCCCGTATCAGCAAAATCGCCATCAGCCTCTTCTTGCTCAGCAGCTTGTCTGCCCACGCGCAAAGCGGCAATGACACTTTGTATCAAAGCCTGGGCGGTAAAACTGGTATCAGCACTTTCGTTAATTCTTTCGTCGCCATCGTGCTGGAAGATGCACGCATCAACAAGGCTTTCAAAGAGACAGATACTGAAAGACTGGCCAGCCTGCTGACAGAACAATTCTGTGAACTCAGTGGTGGCCCTTGCAAATACAGCGGTCGCAGTATGGAGGACGTACACAAGGATATGCAAGTCACCAATGCCCATTTCAATGCACTGGCAGAAGACTTGCAAATCGCCATGGAAAAACATGAAGTACCACCATCAGTGCAAAACAAGCTGATCGCCAAGCTGGCACCTATGCAGCGACCTATCGTCACCAAGTAAGCACAAAAAACAGACTGGAAACAAGATGAAGCTATTATTTTTGCAAAAATATCGCATGTTACTCACCCTGGCGATGGCCTTGGCCGCAAGCTCGCCCATGCTGGCCCATGCAGCCAAACTGAATTTCCAGGCTGTCGATAAAAATGGCAGCCCCATGGCTGACGTGGTGGTGTATGCGACGCCAGTAGGCATGCCCTTGCCGGCATCGGAAAAAATAGACGCCACCATATCGCAAAACGATATGCAGTTTTCTCCTTATGTGACGGCGATACGCACGGGTTCACAAGTCAAGTTTCCCAACTATGACAAGATGGAACATCATGTGAAGTCCTTTTCGGCAGTCAAGGAATTTGAGATCAAGACTTATGAACGCGGCGTAGTCCCGCCGCCAGTGATCTTCGACAAACCCGGCATCGTCATCGTCTACTGCCTCTTGCATAACTGGATGCGTGCCTATGTACTGGTGCTGGACACGCCTTACTTCGTCAAGACCGACCAGAGCGGTGCCGCCATGCTGGATAAACTGCCAGATGGCAATTACGAAATCAAAGCCTGGCACCCAAATCTGGGCAGCATCAAACCGGCACTGAGCCAGTCTGTCAAAGTCAATGATCAGTCAGCCCCGATCAAGTGGCAATTTGATTTTGTGCCTGTGCCAAGAAAATCAAAATCTGCTGGTTACTAAATTTCAGTTGGTAAAAATGAAGCCGGGCGCGAGTGCCCGGCTTCATTTTTTTTACAACTACACTTTGCTCAGATTGTCGAGCCATGCTGCAAACTCTTTATCCATACTGCTACCCCAGGAGCGGACCAGGGATTGATAACGCGGGTAATCACCACTGCGTGTGAATACCAGCATCTGCTCTATCTCTGGCCGGTGTTTTTCCATCATGAAACGCACAGCCAGATAACCCCAGCTGTATATCCTCTCGGTGCCATTATTATTTTCATAGCCGGTATCGAATAACTGGCTCAGTACATACTTCTTTTCAGCAGCAACCTTGATGGCTGGCGGATTATCCTTGCCCTTCGATACATATTCCGCGATGCCTTCGGTCCACCACACCAGGTAAGGTGTCAGTGGTGCAGGCTTGGCGCAGTTTTCTGGCGGCGCATGCGAGTCATGCAGGTTGGCGCAAAAGTCGCCATACAAATTGAAACGGCCATCGAGATAATGTACGTACTCGTGACCCAGATTGAGGATGCTGCCATCTTTTTTCTGGTTCGCTACAAACTCGGCCTGGTTGCCTGGACGTTCTGGATAGCCCTCCAGATACATGCCGCCATTATTGGTGGGCATATCAAAGTGCTGACTCGCATATTTGATGAAGTCTTCTTTGGACTGATAGATGTTGGCTCGCAGACTGCCATTGTGGTCATCCTTTACCGGTTTGCCTGCTGTGCCAAAGATGCCATGAAACTGCTGCTCCAGCGCCCCCAGCATCTGGCAAGACTTGCTTTCATCATCCGGCGTCAGTGCCTGTGAGCGCAGGCTCAGGGTCGGGCTGCATTGATGTACATGCGTCAGCACTTTTTGTATTTGCTGATCGCGCTCCAGGTCACGCTGACCAAGTATTTGCTGCGGATTTGTACTACAGGCAGCCAGTCCCAAGGCCAGCAAAGGCAAGACCAGCACTCCACTATTTCTGATTTTCAACTCCGTCTCCTTTTTCATTTCTCTGCTGCAAACAAGATTTATATCTTGATATCAGTTCGTTGTAAATATGTCTCAAATATTTTATTAATATACCTTAAATATATTTATATTGGTACATTTGAGTCCCGCCAGAATCTGGATTTTTATTTTTCATTCCGATTTTGGCGGCAATCAGCAATGACATGCTGGCGGCGAAAACCATTGCTGCAGTCAGAAGCAGAGTGAAAAGCTGAGCATGGATTTGCACTACATAAAGAGAAGGCTGGCCTTGCCTGGTAACAGAAAAATCAAGAGCCAGACCCGGAAAATATCCATACACACATGCTGACGCAAAGTGAAATGGAGGTGGCTGTTCATTTGAGGGATTGAATGGTGAGACAGAGGGCAACCTCAAAACTATGGAGCATACTTTGAAAACTTTACCCAATATGAAAAAATCCGCATTGGCCATTTCCCTGGCGCTGATGGGACTACAAAGCAGCTATGCACAAGATGCTGCGCCAGTACAAAAAGTGGTCGTGACCGGTTCAAATATCAAACGCCTGGACAGTGAAACTGCCTCGCCAGTACAAATCCTGAGCCGCCAGGAAATCATGGACAGCGGTGCCAATACCGTCAAGGACATCCTCGACAATCTCAGCAACAATGACCGCAGCGCGATTAGCGATCTGGGTGGTGCCAATTCCTGGGCCAGTGGTGCTTCTGGTGTATCACTGCGCAATCTCGGCTTGTCAGCGACGCTGACTTTGCTGAATGGCCGCCGCCTGCCCAGCTATGGTTTCGCTGACGGCTTGCAAGCGACCTTCGTCAATATCGATGCGATTCCGGCGAATGCGATTGAACGCATAGAAATCCTCAAAGATGGCGCCTCGGCGATTTATGGTTCTGACGCTGTTGCTGGTGTCATTAATATCATTACCCGCAAAGACTTCAAGGGCGTAACCCTGAATGCCAACGCCCAGCAATCGCTGCGCAACAGCATGCTGAATAAATCACAGACTGCTTCCATCACGATCGGTGCTGGCGACATGGAGAAAGATGGCTACAATGTCTTTGGTCACCTGGAAGCCTATCACCGCGGCGCTTACAAAGACCGCGATATCTTCCCCATGCTGCCAGACTGGTATCTGAAAATGAACCCGGACCGTGCAGCGCTGTCCACCGGTTCTTACCCCGGCAACTATACCGGACGCTATCCAGCCAATTATGCAGACGCAAGTCTGGCTGGCAAATCTTTCACCACTGCCGCACCCGGTTGCGCACCATCTCTGCTGATAGGTGGACTGTGCCGTTATGACTACTGGAAAGACAGTGACGCCAACCCTGCGGCTGACCGCATCGCCTTCTTCAGTATGGGCAGGAAAAAACTGGCAGATAACCTGACTGGTTTTGCCGAAGTCAATTTCTCGAATACCAAGAGCACCTATTACACCTCCGTACCACGCTCGAATATCACAGGCGTACCGCTGACCTGGTATGACTCCATCAAGGGTCAGATGCAGTATTTCACTGACCCGCAATTACCGGTCGGTCATGCCTTCAATCCTTATTCTTTCCCGGTAGGCTTGAATTATCGTTTTGCCGATAATCCAGAGATGTTCAAGAACGTGGGTGAAGCAAAGCAATACCGTGTTCTGGTTGGTCTGGAAGGCACGCACCTGGGCTGGGAATGGGATGGCGCGATAGGTCGCATGAGTTCCACCGCAACCCAGAAGCAGCATCTGTACCGTGACCGCTATGGCTACTACGACGCCATCGTCAAGGGTGAATATAAATTTGGCGCAGTCAATCCACAATCCGTGCTCGACAAGATGTTCCCGGAAATGGGTTCACATGGCACCTCTACCCAAACCTTTTTGGACTTCAAGGCTTCACGCGAATTGATGGCACTGGGTGGTGGCCCCTTGCAACTGGCAACCGGCTTTGATCTGCGTCATGAAACTTTTGAACAGGCCAGCAGCGACAATGTATTGAATGCGCAAATCGTGCAATTCAGCGGTGTCTCCATACAAGGTTCACGCAATGTCGGTGCTGCATTTGCCGAATTGAGCGCACCTTTTACTAAACAGCTGGAAGGTAGTTTTGCCCTGCGCGCCGATAAATCCGGCACCACTGAAGCAGCCGTGGTGCCAAAACTTGGCCTGTCGTACAAAGCGACCGATTTCCTGATGATACGCGGTACCGCAGCCGAAGGTTTCCGCGCCCCCAGCTTGCCAGAGACAGGTAATGGTGGTGCATCCTGGTTCAACAATGGCTACCTCGATCCAAAACGCTGTGCCATGGCGACACAAATGTCAGATGCTCTGAAAAAAGGTAATTCCATCGATCAGGCCAATGCCAGCACTGCCTACAACCTTGGTTGCTCAGTCAGTTTCCCGGCGCGCGTCTTGCCCAACAAGGATTTGAAACCAGAAAAATCCAACAGCTTTACCCTGGGCCTGGTTTTGCAAGCCAGCAAAGACACCAGCATCACTATCGACTATTACAACATCAAACGCCGTGATGAAATCTCTGTACTCGGTGTGGATGAGACTCTGGCCAATGAAGACAAAAAAGCCGGTCTGGTTGAACGTGGCGTGATGACAACCCAGGACATAGACCTGGCCCAACGCGCATCCGAGTTGGCTGGCAAACCCCTGGGCTTCACCATAGGCCCTATCGCCACCATCGGTGCGCAATATGCCAACCTGACCAAAACCAAGGTCGCCGGTGTCGATGTCGATGTCAACAGCAAATGGAGTCTGGGCAGCGCAGGCAAGCTCAATGCCGGCCTTGAAATGAATTACCAGACTGATTACCGTAGCTGGAGTTCCTTCACCAATGACTATAGCGAAAACTATGTAGGCCGCCGTGGTGTTCCAAAAATCCGCGCCATTGCCAAACTGGGCTGGGCCAACGGCGACTGGAATGCAGGCACCCGCATCTACTACACCAGCGGCACCACATTAAGCTGGGGCGACCTTGACAGCGCCAATACTGAACAAGGCTGCCTGGACCGTGGCGTCGCCGTCGATCAGTGCAAGGTCGCTGCTGACACCACGGTTGATTTCTCGCTCAATTACAAAGGCTGGAAAAACACCCTGCTGACCATGAACCTGTTCAACGCTTTCAACCGCGACACCGTCATGCAAATGCGCCCGGGCAGCCCATTGCCTTTGCGTGGTCGTGTGTTGAAATTGTCGTTGGAGCATAAGTTTTAAGAGCAGGGTTTAACGAAGTATCAAAACAAAGGCAATCGCATTAAGGTCAAGGCCGGCAAATCAACTGGTTTTGACGTTGCGGTTGTCTTTGACGTTGCGGTTGATTTTGACCTTCCGCAGTTCCCATGTGTCGACGCCGTTTGTGCTGTACAGAAAATGGAAGAAGAAGGACCGCTGTTTGAGCCGCAGGCGAGTTTCGGGCCTTCCCATTTTTTGTACTGCACAAACGGGAACCCCGCAGGGGCGGCTACGCCTGGGTCGCCTTCTTTGGCTTACTTTTCTTGGCGAGACAAGAAAAGTGAGTAGCTGTCGGGCTACCCCCGACCTGCAATCTTAAGTTACGCACGAGGGCATCAAGAAAGTAAACACGCAATTACAGTGGATCTGAAATTAATTTACGTTACAGTATGCCACGAACGCCGCTGGATTCCAGCTAACCCCGCGCTGGAATGACGTAAATATGGGCACGGCTGATTATTGCGAAGAGCAATTAGCAAATTCAATCACTATGCCGATTTCGTCAAAACCACAAACACAAATCATCAAGACCCAAACCCCCGCCTTATACTATCCTCCCCCGCATCCATAAAAACCCCATCAGGAGTTCCAGCATGACATCAGGCATAGGCGGTTCCACAGCAGCCATAGAATTAGCCGGCATCCAGGCAGACTTGAGCGATGTCAGCCCCATCAGCGCGGTAGAGCGCCAGGCCAGGGTAGAAAAAGCTGCCAGACTGATGCAGCAAAATGGCGTAGATGCCATGGTCCTGCCCGCTGGTAGCAGCCTGTATTATTTCACCGGCCTGCGCTGGTATCCCAGTGAACGCCTGACGGCAGTCATCATCACACCAGACGCCAGGCTGACTTATCTCTGCCCGGCCTTTGAAGATTCCAAACTGCGCGAAACCTTAGGCGCAAATGCAGACATCCGCCTGTGGCAAGAAGAAGATGACCCATGCCTGCTGATCAAAGCCTATCTGCAAGACGCAGACTACAAAGCCGCAACCATCGCCCTTGATGAAAACGCGCCCTTCTTTATCTTCGATGGCTTGCGCCGTGCCTTGCCGCTGGCACAAATAATCAATGCCGCCAGCATCACGGCTGAATGCCGCATGCATAAATCAGCAGCCGAGCTGGCCATCATGCAAAAGGTCAAGAACCTGACGCTGGAAGTGCAAAAGAAGGCGGCAAAAATTCTGCATGAAGGAATTTCTTCTTTTGAAGTTGCCCGATTTATCGACCAGGCACACCGCGCCTATGGCGGCAGCGCGTCGACATTTTGTATAGTGAGTTTTGGTGCTGCCACGGCCATGCCGCACGGCCCGGATGGTGAACAATTCTTGCGTGAAGGTGACATGGTACTCATCGACACCGGTTGCAAGCTGCATGGCTATAACTCGGACATCACACGTAGCTATGTGTTTGGCAAACCCAGCCAGCGTCAGCGCGATATCTGGGAACTGGAGAAAGCCGCCCAGGCAGCAGCTTTTGATGCGGCACAGATAGGCGTGTCTTGTGAAGAAGTCGATGCAGCAGCAAGAAAGGTATTGGCGGCAGCCGGTTTTGGCCCTGACTATCAGCTACCCGGCCTGCCGCACCGTACCGGCCATGGCATAGGCCTGGACATTCATGAGTGGACTTATCTGGTCAAAGGTAATCAGCAGCCGCTGGCAGCTGGCATGTGCTTCAGCAATGAACCCATGATCTGTATAGAAGGTGAATTCGGCATACGACTGGAAGATCATTTTTATATGACCGAACAGGGACCACGCTGGTTCACAGGCCAAAGCCATGCAGTCGATGCGCCATTTGGACGCGATTGATGTCTGATACCGTCATACCAGATGCCGGTAGCAGTTACTCACCTACCGGCTCACTTACTGCTTATTTTTTGCTTACTTGCTTACCGCCGTGCTTTCCTTTTTCTTGACAGGCACTGGTGCCTTGACCGCATTTTTTGATTTCAAAAATACCGGTCCCCAGACTGGGTGACCAATTTCAGCTGCAGACAAATTGAAAGCTGGATCCAGCTTCAAGGCTTTGTCAAATTGCTGACGACATAACTGCGTGCGGGAAGTGACGCAATAACTGAAGGCCATGAGCTTCAGGGCGCTCAGTTGCACGTCCTTGTTATGCCCATTCCAGATTTCATTGCCACTCAGTTTTTTGATGGCACCATTGTAGTCACCACCATCATACAGGGCAGTACCATCTTTCAGCGCCTGCACATCCGAACTCAGCAAGGGGACTGCGGGCTCTGCTGGTGGCGGAGGTGGCGGTGGTGGAAGTTCTTTTGGCTTCACCACAGGCTTGGGAGCAGGTGCCTGTTTGGGCGGCGTTTCGCAGCCCTGCAAGATAGTACACGCCACCACCAGGCCCGTCGCATACAGCATTTGGGCTAATTTATTCATTTTTATTGCACTTTACTTATTCGTGAACTCATGTTCGATGGTTGCAGTATTACTTTTCCCTGTTTCGATTTCAGTAATGAAATCAGGGAAACCAGGGTTGGTTACCCTGATTTTATGCTTGCCTGCAGCCAGACTTAAATGCTTGAGAGGTGGGCTTGCCCCTTGCTGTACGCCATCAACAAAAACCGTGCCCCAAGGCTTGATTGCCAGTTTGAGGTTAAGTTTACTGGCTGCCAAAGCCTTTGCTGCCTTCACTTCCTTCAGACGCGCTTGCGCAACATCGGTAAATTTACCCTGAGGATATTGCTGCAAAAATGCGTTCAACGCTTCCAGCGTAACAGTATTATCGTCCTTGAGCTTATCCCATGCCAGTTTTTCTGGATCAGGCTTATCTGCCACTACTGCCGCAGCTGCAACGCTGGCAGGTGCGGCATTGCTGGCAGCAGCCACTGCAGGTTTTTCAACTGGGGCAAGCACGGCAGCAGATGCAGGAGTGGGCACTGACTGCGGCGCAGATGCAACAGTAGAAGCCGGGGCAGCAAGCAGTGTTTGTCCAGGTTTGTTCGCCCCCTGGCGACTGGCCAAATAGGCTATCACCAGTACCAGTACTGCGGCTACCGCCAGCAGAGGGAGCAAAAGCTTGCCAGACTTGGCTTGCACGCTTGCCCCAGCTTCTACAGTTCTGGTTTCCGGCCTGTGGGTTTTTACTGCACTATGATCTTTGACTGGCAGGGCATGGATTTGATCCAGACCCTCTGCCTGTATCCCTGCCGTATGCTCTTCCCTGCCCTTGCGGGATTTGCGCACTGAAGCAAAGGAACTGATACCCAATAGCTGGCGGAATTCTTCCATGCTTTGCGGCCGGTCCCCCGGCTGTATCGCCAGTGCCAGGTCTATGCCTTTCAGGAACTTGGAGCTGAAGCCTGCATGCTCACCGTCCTGCAAAGGCATCATGGTGTCTTTCACGACCCGGCCTACCGATATCGGTGGTGGCGATTTCATGATGGCAAAATACATGACGGCTGCCAGGGCATAGATATCCGTCCATGAACCTTGCGGCATTTCCACATCATCGGCATATTGCTCAATAGGTGCATAACCAGGCTTGAGGATGACCGTCATGCCTTGCGTCATGTCACCAATGATCTGGCGGGCTGAGCCAAAGTCCAGCAAGACTGCCACGCCATTCTTTTGTACGATGATATTGTCAGGTGAAATATCCCTGTGCAAAATCTTTGATCGATACAAGGTATCGAGCGCTTCAAGTATCTGTTTGAAGATAAACCTCAACCAGGCCTCAGTCACCAGCTTGGGACGTTTATTGACGATTTGCTTGAGGGTATGGCCGTCGTAATGCCGCATGACCATGTAGGCCGTCTTGTTTTCTTCCCAGAAGCGGTACACCTTGACCAGCGAAGGATGATCAAATTGCGCCAGCAGGCGCGCTTCATTGATAAAACTCTTCAAACCAGCTTCAAAGGTGGCTTTATGCCGTTCTGACCGGACGGTGACGCTGGTGTCGGCGGAGCGACCGGCCAGCGCACCTGGCATGTATTCCTTGATGGCAACCGTACGTTGCAGGGAATGGTCAAATGCCAGATACACAATACCAAAGCCACCCTCACCCAAAACACCAGTGATTTCAAAGTCATTTAGCCGCGTGCCGACAGCGAGACAATTCTCGGTACCTGCATGAAATGCAGTTGGTGCTGCAGTGGCGAGTACTTTTTCTGTGTTCAAGGCTGACTCGGATCTTAGTTTCTTTATAGAAGCAGAAGCGGCGTGTTATTTACATTCCCGGCTTCCAGTTCGCGTTAATTCAGCGTTTTACTTGTTCGTCACACAAACAAATTGCAAAAGCCGAGAAATTATCCCTGTTAATTGCCTTTGACGTACTAATATTTTTTTCTGCAATGGCATTCATTTTACTTAACCAAGCCTCACTACTGTTGGTCGTTGCCAGGCAAAATTCCATTTCATGCTCAAGTACCCATTCCCAAAAACCATCGGTACACATGAGAAAGGCATCGCCGCTATGTAATTCTAGGGCATCTGCCGTCACTTCGGGGGCATTGTCACCTTCTGCGCCTATCGCAGCAAACAGCCTGTTGCGATGGGGATGCTGGCGTATTCGTGATTGGTCGGCCATACCGGCATCCACCAGACGCTGGGCCTGGCTGTGGTCTTTTGACACTGCCTTGATCCTGCCCTGACGAAACTGGTAGATCCTGGTATCCCCCATGTGCGCCCATAGAGCACAGCGATTGCTCTGATCTATCAGTATCGCGGCAATGGTGGTGCTCATTTCCCGATGACTCAGATTATCGCGCTTGCTTTCTGCCACTTTAAGGATGGCCCAATCCAGATAAGAGCGCAAAGCCCTGGCACTGAAAGAGGCTTCCTGTACAAATTTCTCTATGACAGCATCAATCGCCAGCCTGGCCGCGATTTCACCACCGGAATGTCCCCCAGTACCGTCAGCCAGCACAAAACAGGCAAGTTCATCCTCGTTTGCCCAGGCCAATGCATCTTCATTGGTTTTGCGGGTACCAATGGCGGTAAATTGCGCAGTGTCCAGATGCATGGCTAGGCTAAGGTTAGGTTTATGCACAGAAAACTAGCGGCTTGACTCTGCTTTTTCTACTTCTTTTTCATAGGCAAGCAAAAATTCCTTGCCAAACATTGCCTGAAATTCATCTTTCTTGCCTGACGAAATACCGTCATACAAGGCATTAAACTGATCCCACATGGCCGCCTTGCGACGTGCCGGGTTGATCTGGTCCATCAGGCCAGGCGTACCCAATTGCGCTTCCACATGGCTGGGCTGCAAGGTCTTCAGGATGGCGTCCGTAATAGCACGGGTACCTGCGGCCACTCCCATTTGATGGGCACGTATGTCAAAAAAAGCATCTTCCATCGCCTCAGCCGGTGCCATAAAGCCTGGCATCTTTTTACGCAGCATCTGGGTCAGCACAGTTTTACTATCAGGGAAAAATTTTAAAGGATTGTTTTCCCTTAAGACAACCATGGTTACTTCTGCTTTCACTTCACGCTTCAATAAGGCACGCTGCGAAAGCTCTTCCATCGCCCCTTGAACCGAAGTTGCCATGAACTTGCCCAGGGTTTCCATCAACTCCACCGTCAGGCCGGACGACAGATTCAATTGCTGCAGACCTGCTCCCTGCAAAAAGGCTTGCATGAGTTCATTGGCGTTAGCTGCTGTATGAGTGGCTGCGGTGGCTGCCTTGGCAGCTTCAGGCTTGGCTGCACTTGCATGGGATGATGATGGTGACTGTGCATCCGTGACCGCTACTTCAGTCTGGGCAACTGGCTTGGTGTCGGTGTCAGCGACAATATTTGCCTGCGCAAAAAGCACTTCAGGACGCAACAAGAATTGCGGCGGTTGTACTGGCAGGCTATCTTTTCCTGCTTGCAGGCGTACTGCTGGCTGAGTTGCAGGCGGCACTTCTGCCGGGATATCTGCTTTTATTTCGTTGCTTTTTACTTCATCACTTTTTACTTCATCTATCTTTACCTCAGGTACGGCTTCTGCCTGCACTGTAGCTTCAGTAACAATAGAATTGCCAGCAGATTCAACAGATTCAGCTGTTTCAACTGTTTCAGCAGCTTCGGCACGTAATACGTACAAGCCAACCTGTATTTGATCGCCGGCATGAAATTCAACGACAGTCTCAGCCACTATTTCCTTGCCGTTAATAGAGACAGGGTTGGCCAGGCTGAGGTTAGTAATAAAGTGCTGGGTGCCGGTACTCCAGATATTGGCCTGGGTACGCGAAACAAAGTGTTTTGGATCGGGCAGGGCAAGGAAATTCTCTACATTTCGTCCTATCGTAGCTGGTTCCGGGCCGAATACCGCAGAAACCGGATCGGCTGGTGCTTCGTTATTGTAAGAAACAACGGCAATTTTAATCATTAGTGGCACTCCAAAACCATTTTGTATCGCCTATAAAATAAGTATCCTGAACAGGCAGTTTGAGATAATCTTACGACAGTGCTTTTTATGCTGAACCAGGCAACAATTATGGTATCAACTGCGCAAATTGATGATTATTTGCTGCGGCTGCCACCAAGTTAATATCTTGCCATGTCAACATGAACTCGCAGCTTACCCGATTATCATGAAATCGGCGACTCAGCGAGGCCAAGTTTTGCTGTTTGCGGTACACATTGCGACAAAGTGCGACACTTGATATCAATTAAATATCGATTTTCAGCTTTGCAAATAAGTCCTATAAGTAAAGCACCACCGGTATGAGCTTGAGCATGATCTGCTCAGTTCACTGCCATAGTTTGCTGCCATTTATGCAATGGCATGCATTTTGCGTAATTGTTTTGGAAGAAGATTGTTATATATATGAGGTCAGGGTAATGAAAGATTCTGAACATAGTCAGCCTGTCCTGTCAGAAGTCACTGGTACGTTTCATTATCAGGAATTGATCGAATCCCGTCTGGGTCAACCCATTGCCGCAGATTTGATTGAAGCCGAAGCACAAAGGCTGGCTGCCTCACCCGGCGCCAAACTGGCGGCTGGACGCACTGCACTGGGCTGGTCAGTTGAGCAAGTTGCTGCGCACTTAAAAATGGCACCACGGCAAATCATCGCGCTGGAAAAAGACGACTATCCCGCCCTGCCTGAGGCGGCGATAGTCAAAGGCTTCACACGCGCATATGCGAAGCTGGTCAAACTTGATCCTGGACCCATCCTGGCCTTGATGGCCATCGATACGGATAAAAAACGACTAGCGGCAAGCAAATCCGATAAACCACGCCGCCCAGGCAACCCCGCGCAAAATCAGGGTTCTGCATTGGGTATTTATATCTGCCTGTTTATTGCGGCAGCCCTGGCTTACGCCTATTTCAATTTACAGCACTAAGCGTACCCTGCTTATCTTCAAACTATCTTCAGGGTACGGATTAGTTAAGTCAGATCAGAAGTTATACGAACCGGTCATGTAGAAAGTCCTGCCCAGCGCATCGGTGTAACGGCCATCGTAACCAACCTGGTCACCATTGCCTTCTTTCAGTGACAAAGGCGGGTTGACGTTGAACAGATTGCGCACACCCACGGTGAAAGCCAGGTTTTTGCGCAATTGCGCGCGTGTCTGCCAATCAAAGGTGGTGTAAGACGACACATCGCGCTTGACCGTGGCAAAATCACCAAAGCTGCCATTGGCATTCACTTCACGCACAGAAGCTGAGGCATCGTGATAGCCGGAGCGATAATTCATCGTCAGTGCATGGGTGAAAATGTCCGAGGTTTTCAGCGTCGCCACCAGTTTGCTGATGACACGGAAAGCTACCGCGTTATTTTCATCATAGCGACCAACACTGTGCACCGTCGGGCTCCCTGGAATATCAAAGTCAGACATCAGCATATAAGTACCGGTCCAGTTCAAAGCCAGCTTGCCCACAGGTGTAGAGGTCTTGAAGCTGTGGTCCCAATCTATGCCGCGATAATGGGCATTCGCAATATTGTAGGAAGGCAGGGTGCCGACCAGAATATTGCCACCCTGACCTGGTTCATAGAAAGTTGAGAACAGGTTTTGATAACGCTCAGGATGACCAAAGACGATTGCTTCAGGCAATTGCGCTATCTGGTTTGCCATCTTCACATCCCACAGATCCAGACCCAGAGACAGACTGGATGTTGGTTCTATGCGTATGCCCATGCTGGCTTGTTTGGATTCTTCCGGCTTCAGACCGTTTTCACCCGTCAGGCGATTACCACCGGTCAGCACATCATACTGGGTAGAGCCCATGCAATTCACAGCACGTGGATCAGGTGACTTCACCGGGCAAGGATAAGTACCGCCGGTATTGCCGCTATGTGTCAGCGGGGAAGTGATATCGCTCATGCTGGCCATCTTGAAACCCGTGCCATACGAAGCACGCAACAAGAGATTATCAAATGCGCGGTAAGCAGCAGACAGTTTATAAGTCAGTTTGTCAGCCTTGTTACCCTGCGTGGCAGATGCGATGGGCTTGCCCTGTTCATCAAAATTGGCAGTGTTGGTGACGGCACTGTAATCATCGTAACGCAGTGCAGCTGTCACATCAAATTGCTTGCTGATGGGCAGCAAGAGCTCAGCAAAGCTACCCCAGTTTTTACGGCTTGCAGCAATCGGCAAGTCGCCGGGTGAATCACCCAAAGGTGCATCGGTATAATTTGGTTGCAGCGCATTGGTACCCATGCCTATAGGCGTAGCAAAGTAATCGTAACGCTGCTTACTGAAATCCACACCAAGACCCAGTTGCGATTTACCACTGCCGATAGCAAACAATTCACGTGAACCACGCAGGCTTAATACATCCAGTGTGCTCTTGGAGCTTGACCAGTTTTCGTGCAAGACTGCCGGTGACAGAATTGCAGCAGAAGAACCAGCAGGTGCAAAAGGATCGTATTTGCCGCTGTCGACTATCGCGTAGAACTTGTCCTTGCTCAAAAAGCCACCAGCGAAATCGCGGATGCGTTTGGAGATGGAATGTGTGTAAGACAGATTGTAATCAAAACCAAAGGCATTGCCTTCTGCACCCAGCACCAGATGTTGTGCCTCGGTTGTGTAAGCAGTATTGCGACCACCGGCATCAGAGATACGCAGGCGCATTCTGGCGGAATCAAGATCAGCAGGATTAACACCCAGACCAGCCAGGTAAGGCGTGACATATTTGGCGAACAGCGGGCTGTCCAATCCCAGACTCAAGGGTTGCGCTGCTGGCGCATAACGGCCGGTTTGCTTGAAGTTGGAAACGACTGCTTCAGCAAATAGGGTGGTGTCGCTATTGAGCTTGTAATTCAATGATGAAAACAGGCTGTCACGTTTTGATTCCGGGATCAATTGCACGGTTGACGCATAGTCAAAGCGGCAGCGGTTCTCTACCTGGAAGGTATTTGGTCCACAGGTTTTATCTTTCAGGTAACTGGGTGAAAACAGGATGGGGTCAGCACCGTTCTTGAAATTCAACTGCGCTATCGATGGGCTGGAATTGTCTGACAAAAACCAGGTCGCATAATTTTTCCCATTGGCAGAAAATCTTCTGACTCCCGTGTCTGCAAATGAACGCTGATTCGCGTTGAGCATGCTTTGCTCGTCATGGCTGTACGACAGCAAAACGTTATAGCCATCTTTATCCAGATCGCCAAAACCTTTGGAAATACCAAGGCGATACGACTTGCCGCCCGATTCTTGCGGCTGGGTATAACTGAAGTCAACAGCTGCATCAGTCTGATTTTTGCGCAAGATAAAGTTGACGACACCGGCAATCGCGTCAGAACCATACAGTGTCGAGGCACCATCCGTCAAAATCTCTACCCGTTCAACCGCAGACAAGGGAATGCTGGCCAGGTTAACAGTACTGCCAGCACCATATGAAGCCAGCCTGTGACCATTCAACAAGACCAGGGTATAGGCAGCGCCAATATTATGGATGGAGGCAGTCTGCAAACCACCACCGCCGCCATTGATGGTTTGATTGGCCGTGGCGAAACCCTGCATACTGGGCAAAGCGGCGATGAGGCTTTCTACATTGGTTGCACCGCTTTTTTCTATATCAGCGCGTGACAGGGTCTGCACAGGCAAGGCAGTTTCCTGATTAATGCGCCTGATGGATGAGCCTGTCACTTCCACACGCTGCATCGGTGCAGTCGTGTCTTGCGCCTGGCTAGCGCCTGCCACGATAGTCAGGCTCAGGCCTAGTCCGCTGGCGAACATCAGTCTCAGCGAATGGGATAATACTTTTTCTTTCATTTTGTCTGCTCCGGATCTGGATAATATTTCTTGATTTTCTTGCTTGCTGATTTAGGTATTTCCTGGAATATGAAGCTTGCCCGTGGCTTGTTCCTGCGCACTGTCCACAAAGTCTGCTTTGCTTTTTCCTAATCCATTTTGTGGATTAGCTGGGGCAAAGCAAGAACTGTCTGGATTACAAACCGTGCGCATATTCAGAGATGACATCCTTTCCTGCTTGCTGACGAGGCCAGCGTTGCTGCCTGCCAAAACCCACTGACATTTCCTCATTACTTTCCTATGAATCACCCATGTCACTTTTTAATATATCATAAATATATTTTAAATATACACAAACATTTGCGGAAATTTTAAGCAGATAAAAATAGTTTTTTGTTGTGCCAATTTCCATGCAAGAGCACAGGCAAAACGTCAAGACAGGCATGCTCACGCACTCTAAGCTGACGCGTCTGAAGCAAAACTTTTAAAGCAGAATTTTAAGCAGGAACATGACCATGCCGAGTGCAAACCAAGCCAGGGCTTTTTCCAGCTGGCGACCATCGTCTGATATCTTGCAGATCAGCAGTCTGGATTGCCACACCGGCGGCGAGCCCTTGCGCATCATCACGGCTGGTTTTCCGGTTCTGCCGGGCAAGCGCATACTCGACAAGCGTGAATATTGCCAGACACATTACGATCATTTGCGTACAGCATTGATGTTTGAGCCGCGCGGTCATGCAGATATGTATGGCTGCCTCATCGTCGCGGCAGAACGAGCGGACAGTGATTTCGGTGCGCTGTTCTTGCACAATGAAGGCTATAGCACCATGTGTGGCCATGCCATCATTGCCCTCACCCGCGTGGCACTGGAAGCCGGTGTGGTTGCCAGCACCGGGCCCATGACTACCATCAAAATAGATGTGCCAGCCGGACAGATCACTGCTTATGCCGAGATGAGCAATGGCAAAGTCACCCGCACCTATTTTGACAATGTACCTTCCTTTGTCGTCGCCCTGGATGTAGCAATTGATGTGCCTGAAATGGGCAAGGTGAATGTCACCCTGGCTTATGGTGGCGCTTATTATGCCTACGTGGATGCACCCAGCCTGGGCCTCTCACTGGCCGCTGATAATCACCGGCAAATCATCGCCATGGGACGCAGCATCAAGGCTGCAGTACAGGCGCAAATACCGATACATCACCCCTTTGATGATGAGCTCAGCTTCCTCTATGGCTGCATCTTTTCTGCGCCATCCACCACACCCGGCGTGCATAGCCGCAATGTCTGCATCTTTGCCGATGGCGAACTGGATCGCAGCCCGACTGGCAGCGGCGTGTCCGGCCAGGCCGCCATTCTGCATGCACGTGGCGCGTTGCGGGTGGGGGAGAACATCATCATAGAAAGCATACTCGGCAGCCAGTTCAAGGTAGCAGCCTATCAGCCGCAAAGCTATGGCTTTCATAGCGCCATCATCCCCCGTGTGGAGGGCAGCGCCCATGTGACAGGGCGCAGCACTTTTTATCTGGACCCGCAAGATCCACTGATACAAGGATTCATATTCCGATGAAAGCTGAATTTGCACAAAGGTTGAGCAAGCTACGCCAGCGTATGAGCGCTGAAGAGAAGCAAGCCTTGCTGGTTTTCTCGCTCGATAATCTGCGCTATCTCGCTAATTATTCTGGTGAAGCGGCGTATGGCATAGTCACGATGGATCAGGTCTTTTTGATTACCGACTATCGTTTTATCGAACAGGCAGAAGAAGAATGTTTTGATTGCCACATCATATGTCGCAACCGCGATCAGCAAAGCCTTGGGCAGGCGATACGCCAGGTGCTGGATGAAAAACATATTATCAGCCTGCTGTTTGAAGCAGGACATATAACTCTGCAGACATGGTCAGGCATGGCGCAAGACTTGACAGGTATTGCATGTACGCCCAGTGCTGGTGCAGTAGAGGAATTGCGCAAAATCAAGGATGCATGGGAGATAGTGCAAATCCGCAAGGCAGCGGCGATTGCAGACCAGGCCTTGCATGACTGCATGCCCCTGCTCTGCATAGGCGTCAGCGAACGTGACTTTGCACTTGAGCTTGAATACCGCATGCAAAAACTGGGCTCTGCAGGTTTGTCTTTCCCCAGCATAGTCGGTTTTGGCCCACGTTCAGCCTTACCACATTGCATACCGTCTGCCAAAACCTTGAGTGAGGGCGATCTGATAGTCATTGATTTTGGTGCAGTCGTGAATGGCTATCGCTCGGACATGACGCGCAGCTTTATCGCTGGCAAGGCAAATTCTCAACAAAGAAATATATATGACACCGTGCAGCGTGCACAACAGGCTGCGCTGGAAAGCCTGCATGCCGGTCAGCTAGCCACCGTCACCAGTTCTGCAGCCAGCAATGTTTTACAGGCATCTGAATTTTCCGCCCATACCAGCACTGGCCTGGGCCATGGCGTAGGCATACAGCTGCATGAACAGCCTTTCATCAGTCCGGTCTGCCAGGACATCTTTCAAGCCAACTACGTCGTCACCATAGAACCAGGCATCTATATCCCCGGCTATGGTGGTGTACGCATAGAAGATGATGTAGTCATACTCGCTGATGGTTATAGCTTCATTAGCCATGCGCCCAAGATCTTTGAGCTGGAAATCTAAATTACTTATGTCCACTATCCCAATTTCTTCGGGCCGCAGTCCTTTCCATAAAAATTTCTATGTCGCGAACAGCATGGAAATTTTTGAACGCCTGGCCTGGTATGGTTTTTTCACGCTGTCTTCTTTATACATGACCAGCCCGGTATCGCAAGGTGGCCTGGGTTTGAATGACCAGGAGCGCGGTTTCTTGCAAGGCATGATCCCCTTCCTGCTGTATCTGCTGCCTGTGATTACCGGCGCGCTGGCGGACCGCTATGGCTACCGGCGCATGTTCCTGATTGCGTTTTGCATCATGTGTCCGGCTTATTTCCTGTTAGGGCAGGTTCATGGTTTCTGGAGTTTCTGCGCCGTCTTCCTGGCGGTCGCTGTCGGCGCTGCTTGTTTCAAACCAGTAGTAGTCGGCACCATAGGCCGTACTACCGACGACAGCAACCGCGGTCTGGGATTTGGCGTGTTTTATACCATGGTGAATGTTGGCGGTTTCCTGGGGCCACTGGTGGCTGGCTATGTACGCGCAATCAGTTGGGACATGGTGTTTCTCATGTCCTCGTTCTGGATCTTGCTGAATTTCATACCAGCGATTTTCTTGTACAAGGATGGTGACCATCACGAAGCGGGCACCGACCAGCGCGGCTTGCGCCAGGTCTTGCTGGAAACCCAGGAAGTATTGGGCAATGGCAGGCTGGCTTTGATGGTGGTGCCAGCCATCATAGGCATCATGATCGCGGCCAAGGGCGGCATCACTTATGCACAATATTTCATGGCGATAGCGGGTTGGCTGGGCATCAACCTGGTCTGGAGTGCGCTGAATAAATCTGGCCGCCAGCAACACTGGTACCAGCAAGGCATACGCATAGGGAATGCGCAATTCGTCATTTACCTGCTCATCATGACAGGTTTCTGGACTATCTATAACCAGCTCTTTATCACCCTCCCCTTGTATATACGTGACTTTGTCGACACCACCGACCTGGTTCTGCTGATAGGTAAATTCAGTCCCTCTGCCCTGAATTTTTTGGCTGCAGTGAATATAGAACAATTGACGACGGTTTTGCCAGGCCTTGCCGCAAAAATTGGCGCTTACAGCGATACCCAGATGCTGGAACAATTACGCCTGGAACTGGTGAACTACAAAGTCATGCCACCTCTGGAACAATTACAGTCTGGCTTGCAGGCGCTGCACGCAGGCAAGATCAGTGCCGCGCAACTGGCGGCGGACTGGAGCCGGGCTTACCGCCAGGTCAATCCTGAATACATCGTCAATCTGGATTTTGGTGCTGTCGTGTTATTGCAAATTGCCATCAGCACCTATGTACAACGCTGGAAAGCCTTGCCGGTGCTGGTCATGGGTACACTGGTGCTAAGTCTCAGTCTGTGGATGGTGGGACTATCTAATGCCTTGCTATTTGGCGGCGTGAGCGTGTGCATGGCTGTCTTTGTTTTTGCTCTGGGGGAAATGATCGCCTCACCCAAAAGTCAGGAATATGTGGCAGCGATTGCACCGAAAAGAAAAACCGCGATGTTCATGGGTTATTACTTTGTTTCCATGGCACTGGGCAATCTGTTTGCCGGGCTTTTATCTGGCTGGTCGTATACCGTGCTGGCGCGGCAGATGCATCAGCCCATGCTGATGTGGAGTTTGTTTGGGGGGATTGGTGTTGCCACTTCGATTGCGCTGCTGGTGTTTAATTTGCGGCTGAAGAAGGCTGTGCAGGGTTTTGCTGTGGCTGTCTAAACGGCATGCGAATTTAAGGTCGTAGGTTGGGCTACGGGGTATCAGCCCAACACTGTGCCTCAACAAAAGTATACGTTATTTAAACGCTGAGTGTTGGGCTGGTAAACCGTAGCCCAACCTACGACGTAAACTCAACCTACGAAACTAAATTAACGCAAACCCATAAAATCTTTTTTACCAATTTCCACACCGTTATGACGGAACAATGCATACGCAGTCGTCACATGGAAAAAGAATTGCGGCAAGCCGTAGTTCAGCAAATAAGCCTGACCAGTGAAAGTCTGTTCTTTTGGTGTACCTGGGCGCAAGACGATGTTGCGGGTTTCGCTGCCTTCAAATTTGGATTCATCCAGTGTTGCAATGAAAGCCTTGGTTTTGGCGATGCGTTCTTGCAGCTCTGCAAAAGTCTGTTCATTGTCTTCGTAGGCTGGCAATTCAGCTTGTGCCAGACGGCCTGCTACACCCTTGGCGAAGTCGGCGGCGATCTGTACCTGACGTGTCAGCGCCAGCATGTCAGGGAACAAACGTGCCTGCAAGAAATTTTCTGCCGGGATATTCTTGGCTGTCGCATGCGCTTCAGCTTTTTTCAGGACATCGCTGAGGCTATCAAGCATCTGGTTAAACACGGGAACAGAGGCAGCGTACATGGAAATAGACATGGAAATCTCCTAAATAATTGGCAGAATGAGCCGAATGGAGCTGCATTATAGGACGTATAGAAGATTTGCGTATGAGGCTGGAAGTTTTCTGAATTAGCCGTCGATAAGGATATCAAAACTGGTCTCACCCTGGCCATTCGTCATGAGTTTATGGCTATAGCCATGCCGGTTCAGGACTTCGCGCACAAACATCAGGCCTATGCCCTGGCCACCCTTCTTGGTCGTGAAGAAAGGCGTGAACAATTGCCCATGCGGCACATCTGACAAGAGATTGGCAGAATCCCGTATCGACAAAAGTATGGCCTGCGTGTCTGCATCCCGCCGGAGTTCGAGCCTGACATAGCCAGTCTCTTGCAAGCCAAGTTTGATGGACGTATCTACAGCTTCAATGGCATTCTTGACGATATTCAATAATGCTTGCTCCATCAAATGTGCATCCAGCATTTGCAATGGTATATCTTCACGCACTACCCAGTTGAAGCGGATGCCAAGCTCATTGCATTGCTGGCGATACAAATAAATGATGCCATCCAGCATGCCTGCCAGGTCATGTGCTTTCAATTCAGGTTCTGGCATTTTGACGACGCGGGTGAATCTTTCTATGAATTCACCCAGATTGCCATTGCGCTTCCTGACAGCAGCGATGGCGGTGACAAAATCATGACTGTCTTCTGCCTGTAATTGTCCACTATAAAACAGCAATGATTCGAGCACTGAACCTGTGGCGGCGACGGTATTATTCACTTCATGCGCGAGTACCCGTATAAGTTTTTCATAGGTAGCTTTTTCTGAACTGGCAAGTTCTGCTGTGATCTCGTCAATCAATACGAAATCGCGTTTAAAGCCGCGGTCAGTGAATTGATTTCTCTGGCAACGGTAACGCCTGCCTTCGGTGTCGCCATATACTGCACTCTCACCAGGCAATAACTGTTGCAGTTGCTGCAGTAATTCAGCACTGCTGGTGGTTTCATTTTTCTGGATCAATTGCTGCAAGCTCAAGCCTGCGTTTTCCCTTACGTCCAACAAATGCTGGGCACTGGCATTCATCAAGCTGATCTTGTCATCGAAATCAAAGACGATGACTGCTGTCGGTGTCGCTTCCAGCAAGCGGTCAAGAAAGCCGCGCTGTTCGCCAAGCTCCAGCCTTTCTTTATACAAGGCTTCCAGCATGCGGTTGAACAAGACCACCAGTTCATTGATTTCCTTGTTGCTGTCCGGTTTGATGCGGCTGGCATAATTTTCATCTTGCAAGAGGTCATGAAATTGCTGGGCAAAATCCAGGGGTTGCAAGACTTTATTGACCAGATAAATACCCAGAGCAAGGCTGCAAGCCAGACCCAGTTCAAGACAGACGATGAGCAAAGGCTGACTAAGATAAAAGCTGAAAGCCAACACCAGGAAAATGCCATGGATAAGGAAGAGATAAGCCAGCAAGCGCCGCTTCAGGCTCATTGCTGCCCCTCATCATCGATTTCACTGATACTGATCTGATGTTTTTCCAGTCTGCGATACAGGGAGAATCTGCTCAGACCCAAAGCCTTGGCCACGCGTGTGATATTGCCCTGATGCTGTTCCATGGCTTTTTCTATCATCAGTTTTTCTACCTGATCGAGCGTCATGCCCGCCATGCTCATACTCACGTCCTGCCCCTGCGTTTCTTCATGCTGCTCGGCAAACAGGAAATCATGCTGTTCAAGAACAGGCTTGCCCACCAGGAGCAAAGTGCGCTCCAGACATTGCTTGAGCTGGCGTATATTACCCGGCCAGGTCCTGCTGCCCAGCCACTGCAATGCAGATGGTGCCAGACTGACTGGTTCCATGCCATAGCTATTTACGAGAGCTGTCATCAGCCGGTTTGCCAGTAAGGGAATATCACTACGGCGTTCACGCAAAGGGGGAAGACGTATGGTGATCAGGTTCAAGCGGTAATACAGGTCTTCACGGAATTCATTGCTGGCGACCAACTCTGCCAGCTCGCGGTTGGTGGCCGAGATGATGCGCACATCAGCCTGTTCTGTCTTGCTGGCTCCCACCGCCTGATAGTTTTGGTTTTGCAATACCCGCAGTAATTTCACCTGGTCATTGCGGTTCAGTTCACCGATTTCATCCAGGAATAAACTGCCCTGGCTGGCCATGGCAAAATGCCCCTTGCGGTCACTCTTGGCATCCGTGAAAGCGCCTCTGACATGACCAAACATTTCGCTTTCAAACAAGCTCGTTGTCACTGCGCCCATGTTCACCTTGACTACAGGCTTAGTGGCGCGCGGGCTGTTGCGGTGAATCGCGTCGGCAATCAATTCCTTGCCGGTGCCACTCTCACCCAATATCAGGACCGAGGCATTGGTTCTTGCGACCCGGCCTATGGTTGCCAATACTCTCAATAATTCAGGATGTTCACCAATGATGTCGCTGAAATTGAACTGCTGGTCCAGTGCCTGACGGCTTGCATTTCCAGGCGTGGCAACTTGCGCCATATCCAGGGTAGCGCGTATCAATTCCTGCAAAGGTGTGTTATTCCAGGGTTTGGTAAAAAAATCTGCTGCTCCCAGTTTCACACCACGCACAGCCAGGGCAATTGAACCCCAGGCCGTCATCAGTAAAACAGGCAGTGCTGGATAGAGGCGTTTGATGTCGGCCAATAAAGCCAAACCCTCTTCGCCAGTGGTTTGCAAAGAGAAATTCATGTCCTGTAAAACCAGGTGTATTTCCTGCGTTGCCAGTATCTGCATGGCCTGCTGCGGGTCATCGCAACTGACGCTGGCATAACCGGCTTGCTTCAACAGCAAAGCCAGCGACACCAGCACCGAGCTGTCGTCATCTATGATCAGGATACGTTGGTTTGTTAATGCTACTGGCATGGCCTTATCTATTGCATATGGGTGAAGACAGAAATGCAGGCTTCACACTCCTGAGAGTGAAGCCTGCCAGCTATCTTAAACGTTTTGGTCTGTGATCAAGAATAATTTTATTCGTAGTGCAAGGCTTCTGTCGGACTAAGGCGACTGGCACGCCAGGCCGGGTAAAGCGAGCAAAGCGTAGAGATAGCATATATCACCGCCATGGAGATCACGGTAGCGGTAATGAAGACCGTCCAGTTAATGGCATCCCCCAAAACCCCGGTCAGTGGCAGTTGTATCAGGAATACCATCCCTGCCAGCATGGCAATGGAACTCAGCAATAATTGCTCGCTGACGATTTGCTGATAGATATGCCCGCTACTGGCACCAACGGCACGGCGCAAACCTATCTCGGGAATACGTTGCGTGGTATTTTGCCAAAGCACGCCAAACAGACCAAAACCCACCATTACAAGCAAGAAGACAGCAATGACGGCCAGCATCATCAAGGGTATGGTGTCTTCCGTCATCTTGGATTTGCGCATGTCGACCAGAGGTGAAATTCTGTAACCCCAGTCACTGCGTATGAGCTTCAATTGCTGATTCAGTTTTTCTTCAAAGGCGCGTGATGTACCTGGCTTGACTTTGACCAGGACAACCTCCATGCGTTTTGCCCCAGTTACCCTGGAAAAACGCATGATGGAAAAATTTGTCGGCGCCATGAATTCACCTTTGTTACGGAAATCCTCAACAACCCCTGTGATGCGCAACAATTTGACATTTTTCGAATCTGGCGCGGTATCAGTGACCAATTGCCCGACTGCACTCTTGCCAGGAAACATGCTGTCTGCCAGTTTTTTATTAATCATGATGGCTCTTTCTGGCCTACCCTCATCTTCAGCTGAGAACCAGCGCCCATCCAGCAACTTCATTTTCAGGAGAGCAAGGGTTTCGTCTGCCATTTCCGACACGTTGACGGGATATCTGAATTGACTGTCAGGCAAATACAAATCGGAGCGCCACGTAGCATTGCTATAAGGAGAATAATTGATAAAACCAACTTGTTCCACCTCAGGCAAAGCTGCAAGGCTGCGCTGGAAATTTTCTGTCACAGTGGAATCGTTTTTTGCATCTAACGAACCTGTACCCATCATCCTGACTGACCACACATCCTGATATTCAAATCCCGTGGGTAAGTGGTACAACTGAAAATAACGTGCACTCATCAGTGCCAGCCCGAAGACGACACAAAATGCCAAAAGAATTTCCAGGCTCAACAGCAAATTCTTGAACTTGCGCTTCCAGATAGGTTTGAGTATATGGAAAAACATTATGCAGCTCCTTTCAGGGCAAGCACGGGGTCAAGGCGTGACATTTTCCATGCAGGGATGACGCCAGACAAAACACCAAACACGATGGCAATCACAAAGCTGTAGACAAACACGGCGAAGCTCAAATCCACTTTCATGTACGGCACCAGATTTGCATTGCTGAGCCAGATCAGTGTCAACTTGGTGAATATCAATCCCAGTACACCACCAAACAGGCAGAGCAAGATATTTTCCATGACGAATTGCTTGACCAGTTCACTATTGCTGGCGCCAAAGGCTTTGCGTACACCGATCTCGGCTGCTCTTTCCATGATGCGGCCAGAATTCAGATTGATCAGATTCAGGGCAGGTAACAACATAAAGAGCAACATGGCAAAAACGACTCCCGCCAGCAGTTGGGCAGCACCTGAACCAGCAACTTCGTTGTTATTCAGTATGCCTCTTGCAAAGAAATCCAGTTTGCTGTCTGCCCACATATAGGTATGGTCCCAATGGTTGGGTTCATCGGCATTTATTTGTTTGACGACCTGGAGGAGTTCATCTTTGATCAGGGGCAAGTCTGCTGCGCTCTTACCCATTAACATGGCTGTAAAGTCCCCTGTATATTGTTCACGGTATTGTGAAGAAGGCAAAGTTGTCACAGGTACCCACATATCAGCAAAAGCATTGAGATGGATAACGTCTTCGACCACGCCAATGATTTCAAACTGTTGCCCACCAGTGTTGATTTTTTTACCTACGGCTGCTTCGCTTCCAAATAATTTTTTCGCTGTGCTTTCATTGACAACGGCGACAAAACGACCTTGCTTGACGTCATCCTCAGTGGGCACGCGCCCGGACAAGAGCTTGAAATCCAGTATCTGCCAATACTCTGCATCAGCGCGACGCATCATGATTTCATTAACACTGTCTTTTTGATAGACAGAAACAGACTCCGGGCCAGTCACTGCAGCGACCTTTTCCACGGTCTTCATTTTGCGCAGATATTGGTCAATCGTCTTATAGCCTAATGGACTTCTGCTCGTGTTGTTATTACTGGCCTGTGTGATAGTAGTAATTTGCAAAAAACGTTCACTCTTGCCCTCAACACCTGTGGGATAAAAAGTAGTTTGCAAGATCGCCGTTACTGTCAGCAATACCACCATGGTCAGCACGATGCACAGCAGGTTGATGGCCGTGAACAATTTGCGCCGCATGTATACCTTGCAGGCAATCTGGAAATAATTCTTTAACATGGCATCCCCCTAAGCGACCAGTTGGCCGTCAAACACCCGGACTATGCGGCCACCCTGTTTGGCCTGGCGTTCATCATGGGTGACCATCACGACAGTCGTGCCCTCATGGCTGAGTTTGAGCAGGATATCCATGACCTCTGCCCCCATCTGGCTATCCAGATTACCGGTCGGTTCATCGGCCAGCAAGACACTGGGGCGACCGACCATGGCACGGGCGATGGCCACCCTTTGTTGCTGCCCGCCAGACAACTGATTTGGATAGTGATCCATGCGTGCAGAGAGGCCCACTCTGGCCAGCGCTTCTTCTGCCAGTCGGCGGCGTTCCTTGGCACTACAGGAGCGATACAGCAATGGTAGCTCTACATTATCAATGACACGCAGATCATTGATCAGGTGGAAGCTCTGGAAAATAAAACCAAAAGTACGGTTGCGCATGCTGGCAAGTTCCTTGTCACGCCAGGATTTCATCTCAGCACCATCGACCGCAATCTTGCCCTTGCCCGGTCTGTCAAGCAGGCCGATCAAATTCAGCAGCGTGCTTTTTCCGCAGCCACTAGGACCCATGATGGAAACAAATTCTCCCTTTTTGACATGCAGGTTAATGTCGCGCAAAGCCAGGGTTTCGACTTTATCGGTCTGATAAGTTTTGCTGACGTTTTCCAGCTTGATCATGATCGTTTCCTTTTTATTCAATTTTTGTCTTCAAGGTTTACTGCGACACCCTGAAACTGCTTAAATGCTTGAGGCTGCTTATATCTGAAATCACCAGCCTGTCTCCTTCTTTTGCGCCCTGCAAGACTTCTACCATCTTGCTGTCACCCAGGCCTATCTCCACGCTACGTTTTACTGCCTTGCCATCTTCCAGCACGTACACATCCTGCCTGCCTTTGCCACTGATGGCTGGCCCGTTTTCGACAATAAGGCTACGTGCTTTTTGTTCTGTGATGATATTCACTTCTACCCTGAGTTTGTGCCGGAGCGAGGGGTGATTCGCCCTATCCAGAACGACGATGAGTTTCACCGTGCCGTTTTGTATCTCGGGCAAAATGGTTTGTACTTCGCCAGGCATGATTTGCCCGCTATATTCGACGCGTACTTTTTGACCGGGACTGAGGTAACGCGCATAAAAGTCAGAGACGGTGGCTTCTACCTTGAAATTATTTAATTCAGATACCTTGGCAATCAGTTGCCCGGTATTCAGGCTGGCACCTTCATCGGCCAGCATCCAGGTAAGCAAGCCATCAAAGGGAGCTTTGACCTGGGTTTGTTCCAGCAATCTTTGCTGCAATTCCATCTGTTTCTGAAAGATGGATTTTTGCAGGCGTGCAGCCTCGATATTGCTTTGCGTAGTGCGGCGGGTATCTGTCAGGGTTTCTTTGTGCTGGCGCAGTTGCACTTCATTGCGTTTGACTGCCAGCTCTGCTGCTTGCAAATCAACTGCTGAAGTAATGCCTATCGGCCCCAGTTTTTGGTAGCGTGCCAGCTTGACTTTATTACTTTGCAAATCCAGTTCCAGCAATTCAATTTCACTGGCAATTTTTTTGAGATTGGATTCCATCTCCATTGCCAGCAATTGTCCCTTGACGTCTTGCTGGGAAATCTGCTCGCGCAAATTATCGATTGCCAGACGTATGGTGTGGTCATCCAGCACCATCAGCAATTCACCTGTGTGCACGGTCTGGCCCGCCTTGGCAATGACTTTGCTGATGCGCGACTGGTTGGGGCTGGACAATTGCTCTTCATGAACAGGGATGACGACACCTGCTGCATTGATGGTATTGTCAATGGCCCCCACACGCACCTGCCCCACGCGTATCTCACCCAGGCTGACGCCGGGGCTGATAAGCCGGTTCACAGCCCACGCCGCACCCGTGACAGAAATGGCGGCGGCGGCAAGCAGCAAGATAGTCTTGCGCCTGCGCTTTTTGAGTGTGTCCTGGCTGAGAGCCTGATCCATGCTGAAACCTGATGTAAGTAATTATCAGATCAGGTTTGCAAGCAACGTGCCTGCCAAGTCAATTCAAATTAAGTCATTTAAAATCAATTACTTAAAATAAAAATACCAAGGAAAATGTTAGCCAGATGGAGGAAAATCCGTTCGTCAACGAACGCTGGTGTGCGAATTAGCACGGTGATGGCGGACTGGAAAACCGTCGCCCAAATAAAAATCCCCTTTCTGAATAGAAGGGGGATCATATGAATACAGCCTTGAATAAAGTTTAGAAGCGATAGCCTACGCCTACACCTACCAGCCAAGGATCAATCTTGACCGCGCTGACTTTGGCGCCACTGATAGTCACATCACTGCGTATCTGTACTTTTTTGATATCCAGATTCAGTGACCAGTTTTTGTCGAGTTTGAAATCCACACCAGCCTGTACCGCCAGGCCGAAACTACTGTTTTCCAAACCGCCTGCGCCTTTGAGCAAGTTCACATCAGAAATACGGGTGTAATTGACACCAGCGCCGACATAAGGACTGACTTGCGCGCCAGGTGCAAAGTGGTATTGCGCTGTCAGAGTAGGGGGCAGGTGCTTGAAGCTACCGATGATGGCACCATCGAGCATGACATCATGTTTTTGCGGGTAAGTCAGTATCAGTTCAGCCGACCAGTTTGGCGTAAAAAAATAAGTGATATCGACTTCAGGGATTTCTTTACTGGTAACCGTTATACGATCGGCAGCACCAACGCCGCCCACAGGGTCAGAACTATTTGCAGGGCTGATATTGACGACACGGGCACGCACTTGCCATGGGCTCTGTTCTTGAGCCATTGCCTGACTTGCCGTGAAACCGATAGCTGCCAGGGAGAGTGCGATTACAAGCTTTTTCATTTTCATTTCCTCTTTTATCAACAGTGATGAATAAAGTGTAAATCCACACTGCTTGCAGGGACTTGAGTTACATCAACTTTGGTGCGGAGCAGCATACGCGTCTTTTATTAGTGAAATATTCCGTCCAGCGCTTGCTTGAGGTATCCTTGCAAGCATTCTTATTCCCTATGAAAAATCAAGAAAAATGGCCAATTACGTCTACACCATGAATCGCGTCGGCAAAATCGTTCCGCCGAAGCGTCAAATCCTGAAAGATATTTCCCTGTCCTTCTTCCCTGGCGCCAAGATAGGCGTGCTGGGTGTGAACGGTTCAGGCAAGTCTTCCCTGCTGAAAATCATGGCAGGTTTAGACAAGGACATACAGGGCGAAGCCGTGCCCATGCCTAACCTGAACATCGGTTACCTGCCACAAGAACCGCAGCTCGACCCGGAACAAACCGTGCGCCAGGCCGTTGAATCTGCGCTGGGCGAGGTGTTTGAAGCCAAGGCCAAGCTCGAAGAAGTGTATGCCGCCTATGCCGAAGAAGATGCTGACTTTGATGCGCTGGCCAATGAGCAGGCACGTCTGGAAGCGATTATCTCCACATCCTCAGGCGACAATGTAGAACTGCAACTGGAAATGGCCGCCGATGCACTGCGCCTGCCACCATGGGATGCCAAAATAGCCGTCTTGTCCGGCGGTGAGAAACGCCGTGTCGCCCTGTGCAAATTGTTGCTGTCCAAACCAGACATGCTCTTGCTTGATGAACCTACCAACCATCTGGATGCTGAATCTGTCGACTGGCTGGAACAATTCCTGTTGCGCTTCCCTGGCACCGTGGTGGCGATTACCCATGATCGCTACTTCCTTGACAATGCGGCTGAATGGATTTTGGAGCTGGATCGTGGCCATGGCATCCCATGGAAAGGCAATTACTCTTCCTGGCTGGATCAAAAGCAAGCCCGTTTGAAGCAGGAAGAAGCGACCGAATCTGCGCGCCAGAAAGCGCTGCAAAAAGAACTGGAATGGTCACGCCAGAACCCGAAAGCGCGTCAGGCCAAGAGCAAGGCGCGTCTGGCACGCTTCAATGAAATGAGCGAACATGAATACCAGAAGCGTAATGAAACCCAGGAGATTTTCATCCCTGTGGCAGAGCGTCTGGGCAATGAAGTCATCGAATTCAAGAACGTCAGCAAAGCCTTTGGTGACCGTCTGCTGATCGACAACCTGAGCTTCAAGATTCCACCTGGTGCCATCGTCGGCATCATCGGCCCTAACGGTGCCGGTAAATCAACCTTGTTCAAGATGATCAAAGGTATGGAGACACCAGACAGCGGTGAAGTCGTGCTGGGTCAGACTGCCAAAATCTCGCTGGTGGACCAGTCACGTGAAGACCTGGGCAATACCAAGACCGTGTTTGAAGACGTGGCCAATGGTGCTGACATTTTGACAGTAGGCCGTTTTGAAATGCCTTCACGCGCTTACCTTGGTCGCTTTAACTTCAAGGGTGGTGACCAGCAAAAAATCGTTGGCAACCTTTCTGGCGGTGAACGTGGTCGTTTGCATCTGGCCAAAACCCTGCTGCAAGGTGGCAATGTCTTGCTGCTGGATGAACCGTCGAATGATCTGGACGTGGAAACCCTGCGTGCGCTGGAAGATGCCTTGCTGGAATTTGCCGGCAGCGTCATGGTCATTTCCCATGACCGCTGGTTCCTCGATCGTATCGCCACCCACATCCTGGCATTTGAAGGCAACTCACAAGTCAGCTTCTTTGACGGTAACTACCAGGAATATGAAGCCGACAAGAAAAAACGTCTGGGTGAAGAAGGTGCCAAACCAAAACGCATCCGTTACAAGCCTTTGACAGTGTAAGTCTGAGGCAGACCTGAGAAGGTCTGCGCCGGGTATGTAATTTGCATAAGCCTGCTTGATAAGAAACTTTAGTTTCATATCAAGCAGGCTTATCGCATCAAACATCCCTGCATTGCCCAGCTTCTTTAAGTTGTTTAACAGTATGTTTTGCTGCAATGCGGTAAGCTTCTGAAAAATATAGATTTTTCTTGAGCAAACATTAGCAAAAGATAAACATGAAACTGAAAAAACACTTATTCCCTTTCCTGCTTTGTCTCGCCCTGAGTCTGCAATCTGGCGTCGTACTGGCCAATTCTGGTGGCAAGGACGCTGGCGCAGCAGGTGCTGCCTCTACTGCAAAACTGGAAGCTTTCACCGTCAATTTGGCCAGCACTGAACGCTATTTGCAACTCAGCATGGCGCTGCAAATAGCCAGCGCTGAAGTCAGCGACAAGATCAAGATGTTCATGCCCAAGGTCAGGCACACCCTGATCCTGCTACTCAGCAGCAAAGAGGGCGAACAATTGCAAAGCCTGGACGGCAAGCATAAGTTAATGGAAGAAATCAAGGAAGGCGTCAACAAGACGCTGGATTTGAAAGAACACGACGGTGTGACCGATGTGTTTTTTGAAAACTTCGTCATCCAGTAAAACTCAGGCGTAACTGCCCTGTTGTGGCAGGCCAGAAACCGGGTTTATGGTATAAGCCCGCGATACAAGCTGTACCAGGCAAGGCGCAAATTATGTATACCTGGTTGCAATAAATCGCCAAAATAGCGGCTTTGCCCCGCCACCCCCAATGTACCAACTCGCTGCCCCTGCTTTTGCTGAAATAGAAATCAAGAAAAGCCGATTCCTGGGCCAGCTCTACCCACTCAATAGCCGCGCAGAAGCACGCCAGCAACTGGCCAGCATACGCGCCCAGCACCCGGATGCCGTGCATGTCTGCTGGGCACTGATCTGCACTGGCGATTCTGGCCTGGACGATGATGGTGAGCCATCGGGCACTGCCGCCAAACCCATGTACAACGTGCTGGTGCACAAGGATGTGACCAATGTGCTAGCCGTAGTCGTGCGCTACTGGGGTGGTACCAAGCTGGGCGCAGGTGGCCTGACGCGCGCCTATGGACAAGCCATTTCTGATGCCTTCAAGGTCGCCGAACTGACAGAAGTCGAATACATGTTTGAATGGGACATCGTTTGCGCCTATGCAGATGAATCCCATGTGCGCCGCCTCTGCGACAAATTCGCCGCCAGCGTTACCGGGCTTGCCTATACCGAATCCGCCACCATCAGTATCAGCATCAAGCAAAAACTCGCCCTCAGCTTTGAGACTGAATTGATAGAGATGCTCAAAGGACAAGTCAGCATCGTCAAGCCTGAGATAACTATTTAGCTTCCACCTCATCTCGCCCGCCCCGTACAGACTGGGCAAGCAGAATTTTTACATGTAAATTACTGTGAATTCACATGTCATTTACATATAAAATAGATTGGCTTGTCACTGTGAGTACACAGTTTTGTAATAAAGTTCGCTATATTATTGCCGTTACATCTCGTTACGAATAGCAACTATCTTGCGTGGGCAGATAGCTGCATGTGACCCAATGCGGCATAAAAAATAATAACCATGCAAGAAACCAATGCAAAATACCAATCTGGCTAGCAAAGATAATACAGAAACAGAAGAAGAAAGCGTCAGCCTCAGACATTACGAGTTCAAAAAGCGTCTGGGCGAAGGCGGCTTTGGGCAAGTCCATGAAGCCTGGGACAGCAAACTCTGCCGCCCTGTCGCCATCAAACAGCTCAAGGCAGTCGAAAACGCAGTACCCGGCACCAGCCTGCTCAAAGAAGCCCGCCTGGCCGCATCACTGAAACACCCTGCATTCGTCAAGATTTTTGCCATCGAAGATGAAGACAATAGCCAGTCCATCGTCATGGAACTGGTGCCCGGCCTGACTCTCAAGCAATTACTGCAGCAACACCCGCAACAGCCGCTGCCAGAACAACAAGCCATCAACATCATCAGCCAGGTCGCCGAAGCCATGCAGGAAGCCCACGCCAGCGGCCTCATCCATGGCGACCTGAAGCCATCGAACCTGATGGTGGAACCCGGCGGCAAAGTGCGCATACTCGACTTTGGCCTCGCTTCACAAACAGATGCCCAGGCCACCACGTCCATGAGCCAGTTGGACCCGCAAGGCACGATAGCCTACATGGCCCCGGAACGCATGATGGGCAACCCGGCCAACGCCCAAAGCGACATCTACGCCCTAGGCGTCATCCTCTACGAAACCCTGACAGGCCAACGCCCCTTCGCCAACGCCAGCGGCCTGGCCCTGGCCGCCGCCCTGATGCAATCGAATTCCGACACCTGGGAATTCCCGGTGGGCTGCAAGCCAGAACTGATCAAGCTGGTGCTGGCAATGACGGCGCGGCAGACTGAGAAACGCTTGAGCGGCATGCAACAGGTGGTTGAGCAATTGCGTGGGCTAGTAAGCGTGCCTGTGCTTGTGGCAGGCGCTGGTGCTGGGAACGCAGACGACAATTTAGGCAAAGGCTGGAAGGCGCTGAGTACACCGACACGACTTGCTATAGTCAGTGCCGTCATTATCGTGCTGGGATATATTGCTTGGCAGGCTGCGCCCTACCTTGAAATAGATAAAATGTCGTTGAAGCCGTTTTCAGAGTCATTAGCTATGAAACAGGGACTGGAGGCATTAAGTCAATTTGATCGTCCAGGAAGCTTGGATATTGCAGAGGCGAATTTCCAAAAAGTTTTGAAGCACAATCCTGAGCAAGCAGGGGCCGTTGCGGCCATGTCGATTATTTACACCTTCCGCTACAATAGTGATAAACAAGATGAAGTTTTGCTTCAAAAAGCAGACGCAAGTGCTCAGCAAGCACTAAAATTAAATGACAAGCTAGCCCTTAGCCACATTGCACTTGCTCGTGTAAAAATGCATACCGGACAAAATGAAGAGGCGTTACGTGCATACGAAAAAGCTTTGAACCTTGACCCCGATAATGTATTTGGTCTGTATGGTAGCGTCATGGTTTTACGAAGATTAAAACGCTATGACGAAGCAATTAAACTCGCTACAAACGGTCTTGAAAGATTTCCGCAAGAACGTATGTTCGCGGAAGAACTTGGAATAGTTTACTTTGAACAAAATCGATATAGTGAAGCTGAAAAATTCTTCCGTCTCAGCATAAAAATTCAACCAGATTCAGTATTTTCCTACGCAAATCTCAATAATGCATTAGTTAAGCAAAATCGAGATGCCGAAGGCTTGCAAGTATTGCAGCAAGGATTGTTGGTTAGGCCAAGCGCGCTGCTATATTCAAGTTTAGGTAATGCTCTGTTCAAAAAAAGTGATTATATTGGTGCAGCAGATGCTTTTGAGCTTGCAGTCACTCCAAACAAAGGAAACCCAGCATATTATTTAGGTTGGGCCAACCTTGGAGATAGTTTACTTTGGATTCCTGGACGCTCGGATGATGCGAAAAAGGCATACGAAAAAGCGCGCGACCTGCTATTCCCAATTATTAAAATTTCTCCAAAAGATGTCACTCTGATCTCTAGATATGGACTGTACTCAGCACGTGTTGGTGACAAAGTACAGGCTGAAGAATACTTGACACGCTCACTATCATTAGAGCCTAAAAACGCCAATGCTCACTTTCGTGCTGGGCTAGCATATGAGCTTCTTAATCAAAGAGATGAAGCGCTTACTGAAATATCTAAAGCAATTGAATATGGCTATTCAATTAAATCAATAGAATCTGAACCAGACCTTATCAGTTTAAGACGTGACCCTCGTTACGTCAAAAACAAATAGTCAATCAACGATCTGGAACAGTTTTTGCTGCTTACCCGTTGAAATAAAGATTTCAATAATCTGAAACGTCAGATTATTGAAGCGGCAAGCATGAATATCATCAGTGCGCATGCTTATTTGTATAGTTCAACCAATATTAAGGACTTGAATATGAGTGACCCAGTCAGCTACACCTTCACAACGTTTTTTAACCAAGGCGATCCACAAAGTCGGGCTACTGTTTCTGCAACAGGCAAATTCACTCCAGAGCCACCAAGGAGTCAAGGCAACGGCAAGCGTGTCCTTAATGTTGGTGATACCGTGACCTTTAACTTCAAAGGCACTGCTACCGATCCCGCCAATACCGTAATAGTAACTGCAAGTGCATTCATCGCAATTTGCAAGGGCGAATTAGGCAATGAAAAAGCTGCCATCGGAACTGCAAAAACTGCATGCCCAGTTGACGGTGTAACAATGACGATGAATGAAGACAGTCTTGGCTTTTGGGGGTTTACTATTTCATTTACAGCCGATTTTACAGACCCTTCTGGCAAAGTGACGAGTTCAGAATTTTTCTATTTACCAGACCCCGAAGTAGATGTGCAATCAGGCGGATAAATCGCCAAGGGAATTTTATTAACAAACTATCGGACCACCTTCAAATACCGCCTCAAAGCCTCACTAGGCGTTTTCAATAAAGCAGCACAAGCCTCTACATCGCCAGCACTGGTTTCCAGTGACTGGCGAATTTCTTCTGTGGGTATCTGTTCGGCGCGGCGTATCTGGCTGTGGTTGTCGAGCAGCTTGTACATGGATGGGCGCGAGACACCGAGTTCTTGCGCAGCCCCCTGTATATACCAGTCGTTGTTTTCCATGGCGCGCAGGACGTCATCGTCACTGAGTTCGGCCAGTTTTTTGCGTGGCGTGGCTGGCTGCGGGATTTTGCTGCCTGTGATTATGCTGGCCTGTGCCACGCTGGATGGGGCATGGTGAGTGGTTTTTACCAGGCTGGCGAGTTGTGGCACTTCACCGAGTTGCAATGCCAGCAGAGTGCGGCGCAGTACGTGCGACAACTGGCGGATATTGCCTGGCCAGTCGTAATTGGCAAACTCACTGACCAATGCTACCGGCAGGCTGGTGCCTATATCGTTGGGCAGTTTGCTGTTGCTGAGCAGGTGTAGCAGCAGGACGCCTATATCTTCACGGCGGGCACGCAGGGGTGGCAGATGGATGATGAAGCTTTCAAGGCGGCGTAGCAGGGCCTGGTTGAAGCCTTCGCTATATAAGTCCTGGTCGGTCGCGGCGATCAGGCGGGCGCTGGACTTTTGGTCTTGCTGGGCACCCAGCGGGCGGTAGTCGCCGCTTTCAAGCACGCGCAAGAGCATGGGTTGTATGCTGGCCGGTGTATTGCCTATCTCATCGAGAAAGAGTGTTGCCCCTTCTGCCTCGGCAAACAGGCCTTTGCGGGCGTTTTGCGCGCCTGTGTAGGCGCCTTTGACGGCGCCAAACAAGTCAGCCGCAGCCAGTGCTTCATTCAGGGCTGCCATGTTGACACTGACCAGCTCTGCATTGGCGCGCTTGCTATAGGCGTGGATGGCGCGGGCGGCAATTTCTTTGCCGGTGCCGGTTTCACCCAGCAACAAGACGGGTAACTCAGTCCCTGCGACCTGGCGTATCTGGTCACGGGCGACGATGGCGGCGCTGCCTACGCCTATGAAGCCAAGTGCAGGATTGTGTTTGGGCAGGCAGCGCATCCAGTGCAGGCAGATGACGATGGCGCGGCCCAGGCCGAGGATAGCGCCTGCTTCTATCTGCTCACGGCTGAGCGCCACTGGCGAGCTTAGCTCTATGCCATTGACCTCCACCACCATGCGGCTGGCTGGCGGTGTGATGAGGATGCCGTCAGTGGCATCGCGGCTGATGCGCACCGGGTCACGCGAGATACCGCCATAGCCCAGCGGCAACCCCTCTTTGGCGGGATGGCGGAATAGCGGCAGGAAGCGATTGATGTCAACCAGGCCGTCAGGATTGCTGGCCATGAACTGTTCACCTATGCGCTGGCTGTCTGGATGCCAGATGATGGTCAGCCCCAGCAGGGCAGACGCATTGTCAGCCAGCTTGGCCAGGGGGGAGGTCAGGGTGTAATCGGTATCGGTCATTTTTGTTTGCTGCAAATCTTGGGCGCAGGTGTCGCAGATGTAAAGCGACAGTGTAAAGCGCCAATGTAAATTTGTATGCTTTACATGTCAATTGGGCATAAAAAATAGCCTTCTCCCTAGGGAAACGTTGCTGGCACGGCGTTTGCAAACAGGCATGCATAGCGCAAGTGAACATGCTTGCCACCTGAAGGAGAGAACGATGCCCACCACTGAAATTTTGCTTATTGCAATCAATCTGCTGTTATTCATGTTGCTCAGCAAAATGGCGCTGAAAGCCAGGCTGGCCCGCAATATCGCCATGCGTTTGCTGACCGACGACGTTTACTACAATGAAACCCGCAGTGTACTGATACAAAAAAATGTAGAGCACGCCAAACTCAACTGGGGCCGCGTCAGGATCAGTACCATCGCCCAGATACCTGTCACCCGCCCACAAGACCCGCAGGCCGCCTGGTCTGCGGCTGTCCACACTTCTACCCATTTGCGCCTGCGCCCCTTGCCAGAACCGGCACCGTCGGTACTGGAAGTGCCGTATGCCTTGTGGGCCACTACCTGGGCATCAAAAGATACACCATGGTCCACCACTTTGAGTCTGAAGCAAGAGAAAAAAACCGAAGCGACACCTGAAGCTGTACCGCAAACCCCACTGCGCAAAGTTGCTGTAAAACCCGGCAAGACTGCACAAGACATGCTGGATCTGGGAATGATGCAGCATGCCATGTTTTGCAAATAATCCGGGAGCAATAAAACATGCCAACACTAATCCAGGAGTCATGTATGAAGCCCGCACAGCAATTCGCGAATGCAGAAATGTTATTGAAACTTGATCCTGTCGGTGACTTTGCGCTTTTCCAGGATTGTTTGCCGCCCATGCTGAGACTGCAAGCCAATCTGTTTGGTGAACACATACCAAGCGAGGCTGAAGAGGCGGCAGCGATAGAGAGTTTTCGCAGCCTGTTTTCTGGTGCAAAGGCAGGGTTTGACAGACGCAGGGTGGACAACAAACAGCTGCCCGCCATAACGAGTATGAAAACGGCTTATCACCGCCGGAAAAGTGATGACAGTACGGGTTGATGACCGTGCCTGTCTGTATCAAACCCGAATGAACTAATGCTGGCGTCTGACAAAATCAGGACAAAACATGATTACAGAAAAAAAGCTCGTCTCATCTGAACTTGATCCCCTGGTCATTTTTGCGCCAGAAGAACCTGGACTGCAATGGCAAAAAATCAGCGGCATGGCCGTGCTGGATGAAGCCAGCTTAAGTCTGGAAGTTTGCCGCATGCAATGCATGACGCTGGCAGAAGCCAAGGCATTTGCTGCAACTGATGACCGCATCACTTTTTTCTTTTACGTCAAACATTACGCCATCATGTACCACCATCACGTCTTGCATGCGGGCGATGTGATCTTCTTTTCTGGTGCACCTGCATTGCATGCCGAACCTGGTGCAGACTGCTTTGAAAAACCAGCAGCACCGGATAGCAAGCTGAGTATTACCGCCGCACCAGGAAATAACTGGATTTCGATACAGGCACAAGTGCAGGTGCCATTCTTGAACAGTGACAAAGCGCATGCCTATCTGTGGCCCTGTCTGCGCCCAGGCCAGGACAATAGCGCTGAATGGATGGATGGCGGCTTGCAGGCAGTGCTTAGCTACAGCCCTGTACAAAACACCGGTATCAATGCCGTTGACAAACTTAATGCACATGGAGGCTGGTGGGTATGCGGCCAATATGTGCATGCAGGTGGCAGGCAAAAACCTGCACAAGCCTGCTTTGGCGGCCCCAGCATGCCAGTCAGCCCCGGTGATATCCTGAGTTGCCGCATTGTGTATGACGTCGCCACCCGTAGCTGGTTACAAACCATCACGAATACCATGAACAAAAATAGCGTCTCTTTCCCGGTGTCGGTAAAACACAAGCATGGGCAGACACATGAAAAAAATACGGTCAGCTTTTGTCTGGAAAAACTGACCCAGGCATATCATGGGCAGGCAGAGCACAGTCACTTATACCAATGCCTGAGCCTGTTCAACGTCATTGCCAAAGCCAGATACCCGCAAAACAATCTGGGGCATGGCCTGAATAATTTGCCTCATGTAGATCATGCGAGCCTGAGCGATGACCAGACCAGCTTGCACATCGCCCGCATTATCTTGTATAGCCCCATGCTGGATGTCAGATAACCATAAACAACAAGGCGATTCTTGAATAGAGTCGCCTTATGCGTAGAGATACTATTTCCAGTTGCTAAAGTAAGTCTGGAATACCGCAACCACTTTATCGATATCAGCAGCAGATACATCCAGATGGGTGACCATGCGCATATGCGGTGTCACCCTGGCCATGATGCCTTGCTCTTGCAACAGTTTTGCCAGCCCCGCACAAGCTGCGGCAGGCAGGTCGGCGTAGACGATATTGGTCTGTGGAGCCTGTACCTGCAGGACACTGATCTGGCGCAAACCATTTGCCAGGCGTTCTGCGTTGGCATGGTCATCTGCCAGCCGCGGGATATGATGTTCCAGCGCATACAAACCAGCAGCAGCCAACATGCCAGCCTGACGCATGCCGCCTCCCAGCATCTTGCGCCAGCGCTTGGCCTGATTGATCAAATCATGGCTGCCACAGAGTACCGAACCGATCGGCGCACCCAGACCTTTGGACAAACAGACCGAAACACTATCAAAACCCTGCGCCGCCTGCCTGGGGCTGATGCCGAGTTTGACGATGGCATTGCAAATACGTGCGCCGTCAAGATGGGTGGCCAGGCCACGCTGATGTGCCAGGCTGGTTGCGGCCTGCATGTATTCAGGTGCCAGCACTTTGCCGCCGATAGTATTTTCCAGCGCCAATAAACGGCTGCGGGCAAAGTGAAAATCGTCAGGCTTGATGGTATTGGCAATGTCGTCCAGGGCAATGCTGCCGTCTGCCTGGTTAGTCAAAGGCTGCGGTTGTATGCTGCCCAGTACGGCAGCACCACCGCCTTCATATTTATAAGTATGCGCTTCTTGACCGACGATATATTCATCACCACGGGCGCAATGGGCAAGCAAGGCCAGCAAATTACTTTGTGTGCCGGATGGCGCAAACAGGGCTGCTTCATAGCCAAATAGCTCGGCTGCATAAGCCTGCAGGCGATTGACGGTGGGGTCATCACCATAGACATCATCCCCCAGTTCGGCAGTGTGCATGAGTTCACGCATGGCAGGGGTAGGACGGGTGACGGTGTCACTGCGTAAATCTATCCAGCTTTGCTGGTTTTCTGACATGGTTTTTCCTTGAGGGCGAAAGATGCATCTATTTTAACAATTTTCATCTAACAATTTTTTAAACCACAAATGCGACTATTGCTGCAGCAGAAACAGCTACACTGTTGCTCTTGTCCATGTTTACCAGACCAATCACCCATGCGCAGTAAGGATGCGAAAATTGCTGCCAGCCTGTTTTTGCTGCTAGGCCTCATCAGCCCGGTTGTGGTATCCGGTTTGGTGGATTTTTCGCATGGCCTGATCGAGCATGTGAATAAGCGCTTTGGCGTTGAGGGGCCACGTCGCCTGACGCAAATGCAAATTGCCGTCAACAAGATCAGGACAGTCGCAGGCAAGGACTTTGCCAAAAATGCAGCGCGCTCCACCAATGGGCTATATGAAATGCCGGTTTTACGGCAGGTGAATGACTTTTATAATCGTGTCCCTTACCTGACAGACCAGGAGCATTGGGGCGTCAATGACTATTGGGCAACTCCAGTGGAATTCATTGCCTCATGGGGTGGTGATTGCGAAGATTATGCAGTGGCAAAATACATGACACTGAAAGACCTTGGCATACCCGCCGAGCGTTTGCGTATCACCTATGTCCGGGCGACACGCATAGGCGAGACCCACATGGTGCTGGCCTACTACCCGACTCCGGCAGCAGACCCATGGATACTGGATAACCTGGTGGAAGAAATACAGCCCGGTTCAGCACGCAATGACCTTGTGCCGGTATATAGCTTCAATGATGAAGACTTGTGGCTGGCCAGCGGCACTACCCGCAAGGGTGGCGCATCGACAGTGCGCCTCTGGAAAGATTTGATAGAAAAGATGGAAAAAGAAAAACGCATGTGAGCGGGCTTACGAAAAGCCATTCCAGCTGCGTTGCAGCTCCTGTATTTAGCAAGATTCGGTATTAAAAGTACTGTCTTCGTCGCTACGGTGTAATCGGGGTTTCGAACAGCATGCTGTTCGCCGATGAAACGAGCCACCCTTGCAAGGGTGGTTTCCGAAAGCGATAGGTATAGTTGGGGTTTCAGGCAACATGTTGCCTGCCAACGTAACGAACATCCCTTGCAAGGGATGTTTCCTAAAAGCGATAGCCTTGCTGGAACAGCTTTTCGTAAGCCCTAATGAAACTCTTCGCTTATCCTGCCTCCACCACGACTATCTTTTCCGGTGCGCCAAAATAAAACCCCTGACCACACTCTACCTGATCAGCAATCAATAATTGCAACGACGCTTCGCTTTCCACATTTTGAGCAATCAGGGAAATACCCAGGGATTGCGCAAATTTGACGATGGCGCGCAAGTGGGCATGACTGCTTTCATTCGCTGCTACTTCCTGCACCAGACCGCCATCTAGCTTGATATAGTCTGGCGGTACTTCGCGGATAAAATTCAGTGCATGCGGGTCCAGGCCAAAATGATCGACACCAAAGCGCACGCGTGCTTCACGCAAGGCACTGACAAATTTCCTGGTCACGGCATGGTCTTTGGTACAGGCGAATTCACTGATCTCTACTGACAGGCAGGCTGCCAGCTCTGGTGAATATTTCAGACGTGCTTGCAGCCAGTCGCAAAATTCCTTGCTCTCCATGGATTGCAGTGACACATTGATGGCGATATTTTTATACGTGCCGCGATTTTTTTGCAGCATGTCCATGACGAGGGTAATCACCGCCTGATCAATCTCAGGCATGAGTTGATGACGCAAGGCCATGGGCAAAAACTGATTGGCCGGAACCAGATTACCCTGGGTATCAAGCAAGCGGGAAAACACTTCATGGTGAACAAGCTGACGCAATTGCAAACGCATGACAGGTTGGGCAAACAAGACCCAGCGATTTTCTGCCAACGCATTGTGGATCAGGGTGCGCCAGCCATGTGAACCGGCAATCATGGCTTCGCTGTCTTCCATATGGGTCAGGCTGATTTGTCCATTGCCAGACTGACGCATGGTTTCTATGGCCAGATCAGCGCGTGAAAAAATATCACCACGTGTCTGTGCCGGACCAAATACCAGGGCACCCGCAGCCAGAGTAACCTGACGCGAAGCGCGTAGCAATACCTGGTTCAAGCGGTATTGCAAGGCATCAACCAACAGTTTCATGGCCTTTTGGTCAACATCAATACAGACTGCCGCGATAGATGCACCGCCTATGCGGCCAAGGATATTTGAGTACTTGCTAAAGACTTCGGTGACCACCGTCGCCACATCCGCCAGCAAGATATCACCTTGTTGATAGCCATGCTGATGGTTGTATTCTTTCAGCCCATCAAATTCCAGGACAAAGATGACGGCAGTTTCAAAGCGCCCTTCTTCTGACAATAAATGATTAAAGCGCAGGTCAAAGCCATGGCGATTTTCAAGGCCACTGACTTTGTCGATAAAGGCTTCGCGCCTGAAGTTTTCTGCCTTGGCGACTTCTTCATCAATCAGGCTGGAGATACGTTCTGTCATGTGGTTCATGGCAATGACCACACGTTGCAGCTCACGTGTTTTTGGTACGACTTCGATACGGCGGAAATTTTTACCCTGTATGGCGATCGCGACTTCTTCTATTTTTTCCAGCGGGCCCAGGATAATTCTGAGCAATACCACCGTCAGCCCCCAGACCACAAGGTACATGGCAAACACCCATAAAGCCATTTCCCTCATCGAGCGCCACAGGTACTCGTAGGCATAAGCCGGATGACTGACGACAATAACCTTGCCCAGTTGACGCCAGCCAGAAGAAATAAAAGCCTCTCCCGGTGGTGTCTGTAAATCGAACAGGGCAGGTATCCAGCCTGGCACATTATCTTTGTTAGCACCAAGCTCCTTGTTGAGTATCACTTTGCCAGCGGGATCAAGCACGGCTATTTTTTTATAATAACCACGGTCGAACAGGGTGGAAATCTGGATATTTGCCAGAGTCTGGTCATTCTTGACCAGGGCTTCTTCCAAAGGCCGCGACAAGGCCGTAGCGGCATCTTGTGCATGCGAGGCGAGTTGCTGTTGCAAATAATCCCGCATCGTCAGTGCCGACAAGATTTGCAAGCCAAGAAACACAGCAAAAAATATGATGGATATAGCAAGAAGGAGTTGGCGTCTCAGCGTCATAAGGTCTCTTTGAGTGTTTTCATTCCCTGGAACTCATTTCTGTCTGCGATTTTCAATGTTTTCTGCCTATGGCGACTTTAACAAGAAAATAGCCGTTTCCACTTATTTCTTCCGCTTTATTTCAGTATTTGCATAAAATTGTGGATGTGGGCTAGTTTTTACCCAGCGTTCATCAATATATTTTAATTAAATTTCATATGTCCAATACTGATATTTTGCGTACCAAGATCAATCTCGAAACTGCAGCTTACCCCTGGAGTGAGTTATTGCGTCATTTTGCCAGTGGTACTGTACTGGCGGTCCAGCCTGGGCTTGACCTGGTTGAAGTTGCCATGCACATGGCCGAGGACCATGCCGATGTCATTACGGCCCTGCTCGAACATGAACAACTGGGCAAAGTCAGCGATGAACAGGCCCAGGCATGGCTGGAGCAAGATGCCCAGCACTGGACGGTTGTCGTCAAGCCCTGGATACTGGTGCAGGAACGCCAAAAATGAAGTTCTGACAGCTGAGTTGCGGGGTGACATGAACTTTTAGCAAGCTGAAACAGTCTGATAAACTAAATATCAGCATAGTTCTGGAAGGGCGTGATGCAATTTTCGCTGGCACAAGTGGACAATCCGGCAAATCCGGGTATGAGCAAACCGGGGTATCCGGCTTTGGCGATCTTGCTGGTGATCATCGCCCATATGCTTTTTTGGCAATTATTGCGCCATCAAAACGTATTTGTACGCCATGGCGACATCAATCCTCTGGTGCACTATCTGCAAGTGTTGACGATAGTCCCCAAGCCTGTTGCCCCTGAAATCAGTCAGCCTGTAGAAGCCGCAAGCAAAGCTGAAAAGACTGATAAAAGAGAAATACACAAAGAAAGCAGCACCAGTAAAGCCGCCAAACCATCTCTCCGGCCCGGCAAACAGCCAGTAGAATTAGTACCCGACACCATCAGCCAGCCTGCGCCACTTGCCATCAGCCCGGATAGCCAGCCCAGCCCGGGGCTGGATCTGGACGCTTTGCGCAGTTCTGCATTGGCACTGGAACGCCAGCGCAAACCCTCAGAAATAGAACAAATGCAGGCCAGCCACAGACGTGGTGACAGCCTTGAAAAGCGTCTCGGCGAAGGCACTAAACGTGCCGAAAAGAAAGAATGCCTGAAAGCATATTCAGGTCTGGGCTTATTGGCTGTCATCCCGCTGGCGGTCAGCTCCGTTGTGGATACTGGATGCAAATGGTAATGCTGTTGCCAGCTCGGCTATAATGCCGGATTGCGCAATGTGAACAAGGCTGGCACGGAAAGACCAGGACTATCTTGCTCAGGCAAGGGCAAGAGATAAAATACTGCCCTTGCCATTAATTATGCTGGTCATTTGTGTCGTTGATTTATTGTTGACTTGTTGTCGTTTGTTGCATGCTTAATGCCAACACGGCAATTTTCATTTTTTATCTGGATCATTCATGAAAAAAACTTCTTACCTGTTCGCCGCCATGATGCTGGCAGCACTTGGATCTGGCTTCTCTCCCGTGACTGTGAATACCGTTCAGGCACAAGAAGCGGCTGATCCTGCCAAGCAGCAATCCGTACGTGCAGAAATGGGCAAGCCACTCAATGAGATCATGGAGCTGGTAGCCGCAAAGCAATTCCCACAGGCACAGGAAAAATTGGCTGTGCTGGAAGCAATGGAGAAAAAAACTCCTTTTGAAAATTTTGCACTGAATCGCGTACGTGCCGTCATCGGTTCCAGCACCAATGACTCTGCCATGATGGCAAAAGCGATGGATGCCATGATCGCCACTGAGTTCTTGAAAGAATCAGAAAAGAAGCATTTCACTGAAGCCGTTGCCGGTACTTTGTTCAATGAAAAGAAATACGCAGAATCCCGCGTTTGGGCAAATCGCATGTTGGCGAAAGATCCTGGCAACGCAAGCATGAGCAACCTGATCGCCCGTTCCTATTATCTGGAAAATGACTACGCCAATACGATCAAGGTATTGAATGTGCAATTGGCAGAAGACGACAAGGCGCAGCGCAAAACAACAGAAGAAAATCTGCGCCTGCTGACCAGCAGCTATCAGCAACTCAAGGACTGGGATGGCTATACAGTTGCGCTGGAACGCATGGTCGCACTGTATCCAAAACCAGAATTCTGGGCTGACCTGTTGTATCGCGTCACCAAGAAACCTGGCTTTTCTGACCGCTTGCTGCTGGACTACTATCGCCTGTTGATCCTCAACGACAAATTTGAAGATGGCGCGCAATTTGTCGACATGGCAGAACTGGCTCTGTTGGCAGGCTTGCCGGTTGAAGCCAAAACCGCGATTGATGCTGGCTATGCCGCAAACTTGCTGGGCACAGGCAAAGAAGCTACCAAACACAAGCAATTGCGCGATCGCGTCAACAAGCAGGCTGCTGACGACGTCAAGAGCCTGGATGCAGGTGAAGCAGCGGCCAAAAATGCCAAGACCGGTATTGGTATGGTCAACATTGGCTACAACTATGTGATCAACGGCCAATTCGACAAAGGCCTGGCGTTGATGGAGCAAGGTATCGCGAAAGGTGGCTTGAAATCTCCTGATGAAGCCAAACTGCATCTGGGTGTGGCTTACCTGAAAGCAGGCAAGCGCGACAAGGCAGTTGAAACCCTGAAGCCTATCCAGGGCCGCGATGGCTCTGGTGATCTGGCGCGTTTGTGGTTGCTGGTACCTGCAGATAAATTTGCACCTGTGGCAAAATAAACTGGCAGATATCTTCCCAGTTTAAATATCTACGCCACCTTCGGGTGGCGTATTTTTTTGCCCCGCCTTTGATGATGCAATCAAAGGCAGGCAGATAAAAAAAGGCTGTTTTGCGCAATGCAAAACAGCCTGTCAAATTCAGGACCGCAAGCTCTGATTACGGTACTGACGGTACACCTTTGGATACTTCTTCACTGCCCGGCTTTATCGATGAAGCAGATACAAGCCGGGCAAAAACTTTTCGATCAGATCAAGAACCGAATCAAGAGTGGTATGCAGACTCACCATGACTGGTGATGTCCAGACCTTCACGTTCTTCATCTTCCGGTACACGCAGACCAACAACCAGATCAACCAGTTTGTAAGCCACGAAGGACACGACGCCTGACCATACGATGGTCGTGATTACCGCTGTGCCTTGTACCAGGACCTGACTGAAGATGTCGTATGGATCAGCCGACATTTTGTTGGTGACATAGTCAAATATACCTTGGCCGCCGAGAGATGGTGCAGCAAACACACCTGTCAACAAGGCACCCAGGATACCGCCCACACCATGCACGCCGAATACGTCGAGGGAATCATCTGCACCCAGCAGGCGTTTCAGACCATTTACACCCCACAGACAGATAATACCTGCCAGCAGACCGATGATCAGCGCACCCATAGGACCGACGAAACCGCAGGCTGGCGTAATCGCTACCAGACCAGCTACCGCACCGGATGCGCCACCCAGCATGGAAGGCTTGCCTTTGGACATCCACTCACCAAATACCCATGACACAGTTGCTGCAGCTGTTGCCAGCAAAGTATTGATGAATGCCAGTGCTGCGACATCGCCTGCTTCCAGAGCGGAACCAGCATTGAAACCAAACCAGCCCACCCACAACAGGGACGCACCTATCATCGTCATCGTCAGGGAGTGAGGTGCCATGGATTCTTTACCGTAGCCCACACGTTTACCTATCAGGTAAGCACCCACCAGACCAGCGACTGCGGCATTGATATGCACGACGGTACCACCAGCGAAGTCCAGCGCGCCTTTTTGGAACAGGAAACCAGCTTTGGCAGTTTCAGTTGCCAGGGTTGCTGCATCCTTGATCGCATCAGGACCTGTCCAGAACCAGACCATGTGAGCGATAGGCAGGTAACTGAAGGTGAACCACAAGACCACGAACAACAGGACAGCAGTGAATTTTGCACGTTCTGCAAAAGCACCGATGATCAGGCCGCAAGTGATGGCTGCAAATGTCGCCTGGAAGGCTACATAGGCAAATTCAGGTATCACTACGCCTTTGCTGAATGTCGCTGCAGTACCAAAGGTCGCCTTGGCAGGATCCCAGATACCTTTCAGGAACAGTCGGTCAAACGAACCGATAACTTTGCCGCCTTCGGTGAATGCCAGTGAATAGCCATAGATGCACCAGAGAACAATAATCACCGCGAAGATCATGAAGACCTGCATCAGGATAGACAGCATATTTTTGGAGCGAACCAGACCACCGTAAAACAGGGCCAGGCCAGGGATGGTCATCAGGATAACCAATAAGGTGGCAACCATCATCCAGGCAGTGTCGCCTTTATTTGGAGTTGGTGCCGGTGCTGCAGGTGCTGCGGCACTGGCAGCTGCGGGATCAGCCGCTGCCGCTGGGGCAGAGGCTGGTGTAACTACTGCAGTTGCCGAGGCAGAAGCCGGGGCAACTGCGGGTGCTGATGCACTGGCCGACGCAGTCGCAGCGGCTGCAGAAGCTGCCGCTGGTTCAGCTTTAGCCGATGCATCTTGCGCTGATGCTACAGATGTAAAACCGACGGTGACCAGCAACGCGGTCCCTGCCAGTATGTTCTTCAACAGTTTTTTCATGTGAACTCCCTGGTAGGCTATCAGAGTGCGTCGTTGCCGGTTTCACCGGTACGAATGCGCACAACTTGTTGCAAGTCATAGACAAAAATCTTGCCGTCACCAATCTTGCCGGTGCGGGCTGCAGTTTCTATCGCTTCGATAGCGCGATCAACAATCGCATCATCCACGGCAGCTTCAATTTTTGTCTTTGGCAGGAAGTCAACCACATACTCTGCACCACGGTACAGTTCAGTATGACCTTTTTGACGACCAAAGCCCTTCACTTCGGTCACGGTGATCCCTTGTACGCCTATGGTGGATAAGGCCTCGCGGACTTCATCCAGCTTAAAAGGCTTGATAATTGCAGTAATCAGTTTCATGCTCGCCTCGAATTTTTAAAATGTTTTAACTGCAGACAATACCAAAGTAGTTTTGCCGGTGAACTTGCCCGCTGGCGTGACATACAGTTTCTTCTCTGCATTCGTGCCCAACGCTGCGATACCAAAATTCACACCAAAAAACTCTTTATTCACACCGATTTTCCAATCGGAATAAGAGTACGCACCATTGTTCTTGATGGTTTGATGGCCAGCGTGCAAAGCCAGCGTATAACCTTCAGGCAACTCAATGTTTGCGCCAATATCCAGATAACCACTGTTCTTGCTATCGATAAAGCCGAACAGGTTGGTGACCGAATGTGAATACTTGATATATGCAGGCCCCATGCCTAACTGGCCGTAAATTTCTGTCGTGTTGGCATCAGCAAAACCAGCAACCTTGTTCAGCCCATTGGATGGGTATACATAAGTCAGGACGCCGACGTCATAAGAAACATCTTTGGTGATCTCGCCTTTTTTACCGGCATACAAATCCCATTCAAGATCGCCACCGCCACCCGCATCCTTGGTCCATTTGATCGTGGACAACCATGTACCAGCATAAAAGCCGCTAGGGTTATTCACATAATCAGCGCCACCTTGCAAAGCCGGGTCAAGACGTGATTGGGCAATCGCGCGGTAGCGGTATTCGCTGACAACACCAATGTTGAAGCTGACTTCATTATCTGGCTTGGCTTCTGGCTTGGCATCTTCTGCTTGGGCAAAACCACCAAAGAATGTTGTGGCTACAGCAGCGGCGATTACTAATTTTTTCATTGCGCTTCCCCCTAATGATTAAGATTTGATTTGATTGAACCCTGGACAGAATCTGTTTTCAGCACTGAATGACAACACTCATTACTACTTGCATGGCCAGACTCTTAAATTCTTATTTCCCTTACCTGTTAGCAGGAGTCGTGCCAACCATGGCTATCTCATCAATAAAGTGAATACGCAGCACGGCAGCCAGAGTGTATTAATATGCATACAGCCAGATAAACTCTGCGTCCCGTCTGTTTTTTATATTGCGCTGCAATACCAGTCGTGGTTCGGGCAAGATGCGCTATCATTGCTTCGTAGGTAAAATTGCAAGCGAAAAAGCCATATTGCGCACCAATTTTGGGCAAGAGCAATTTCGCACAAAAAAGTGGCAAAGCATGATTTGCACCATAAGTGTGCAGTTACAAGATAGAGGATTAAAATGGATAAGCAAAATTTCTTTAATGACATGCAGGCCAAGATCAGCCAGGCACTGGAAAACTCACCTGCCAAGGACATAGAAAAAAATGTCAAAGCCATGATGAGCCAGGGTTTTTCCAAGCTGGACCTGGTCACGCGTGAAGAGTTTGATATCCAGGCACAAGTCCTGGCCAAGACCCGCGCCAAGCTCGAAGCCCTGGAAGCCCGAGTGGCTGCACTGGAAACGCCACCAAAAGACCAATAAACCTCATACACGCCTCAGACCGCATGTCACTAGCCGTCCTCAAAAGCCGCGCCCTGAATGGTATGGATGCGCCACAGGTGACTGTGGAAGTGCATCTGGCGAATGGCCTCCCTGCCTTCACCATCGTCGGCTTGCCAGAAACCGAAGTCAAGGAATCCAAGGACAGGGTCAGGGCCGCCTTGCAGAACGCACGCTTTGAATTTCCCAACAAGCGCATCACGGTAAACCTGGCACCCGCTGATTTGCCCAAGGAATCTGGCCGCTTTGATTTGCCAATTGCCCTTGGTATTTTGGCTGCATCCGGGCAAATCCCCGGAGACGCGCTGGAACAATATGAATTTGCTGGTGAACTCTCGCTGTCGGGCGAACTGCGGCCGATACGTGGCGCGCTGGCCATGACATTTGCGATTTGCAAAAGCCTGCAACATACTGAACAGGAACCCGCCTTCATCTTGCCGCGCGCGAACGCAGATGAAGCCGCGCTAGTCAGCGATGCTGCTATTTATCCTGCAGATTCACTGCTACAGGTATGCGCTCACTTTGCTGGTGTAGATGGCGAACAAAGACTGGTGCGTCACAGACCCAGTTCCAAACCCAGCCGCCCCAAATATGCCGACTTTGCCGAAGTCAAAGGCCAGTTACAAGCCAAACGGGCTCTGGAAGTGGCCGCAGCAGGATCGCATTCAGTCTTGTTGATGGGGCCGCCTGGCACCGGAAAATCAATGCTGGCCGCCCGCTTCCCAGGCATTTTGCCTACCATGACAGATCAGGAGGCACTGGAATCAGCAGCAGTACAATCCCTGACTTCAGGCTTTTCCATAGAGAAATGGAAGGCACGCCCTTACCGATCGCCTCATCATACGGCGTCTGCGGTAGCATTAGTTGGGGGTGGAGGTACACCAAGACCGGGTGAAATTTCGCTCGCACATCGTGGCGTCCTTTTTCTCGATGAATTACCCGAGTTCGATAGAAAAGTGCTGGAAGTTTTACGTGAACCGCTGGAATCTGGTCACATCACCATTTCTCGTGCGGCAAGACAGGCTGACTTCCCGGCACGCTTTCAATTAATTGCAGCCATGAATCCATGTCCTTGTGGCTACTTTGGCCACAGTAATGGCAAGTGCCGCTGCACGCCAGACATCTTATGAAAAGATACAAGAAAAGTATAAAAGATAGAAGTAAAGTATAAAATTACAGAAGAAAAAAAATGATTTTTATCTTAACTCTTTGATTTTAATAAATAAATGTCGAGACAACTGTCTTTTGATTTTTCAGAGAAAATGACGTTCCCTACGACTACGCCACTTCTTCCTATTCGCCCCCGGCCTCTCGAAGACGAAATATTGTCGTCCTGGCTGATACGCATTGGCTTTCACAATGGACTGACGCCAATCCAACTTTCCTATCATCTTATTGGCGACCGTTCCTTGGTTGGCATAGAAGTTGACCGAATTCCACCACAAAACTTTTTAAATTCTGTGGTCGCGCATACAGGTGCAACCGAAGATGAAGTGCTGAAAATGGCATTCTCAAAATATGAAGACAATATCAATTTGCGTTTCGAGAAACATGGCAACATACCCCATGTAGTCAGCCTCGGTTATAAAAGTGTCAAAACTGGAGCGATTAGAGGATCTGCATTTTGCCCTGATTGTCTTCGTGAAGATCAGGAGCCATATTTCAGAAAGTCGTGGCGATATACCTTTGCAGTGTCATGCAATAAGCACGATCGCCTTTTATTGGACGAATGTGAAAACTGTGGGTATGCCTTCATTTACTTTCGTTCACTAGGACAGGTTGAGAACAGATATGAGAGAGATGCTATTACGATATGTCAGCACTGCGGTTTTGACATTAGAAACACCTTAACGAGATCTTCGTATGACAAGATCGTTCCATATATTTCTGAAATACAAAGAAAGTTGATTGGAACCGCCTTTAAGAGATGGAGCGTTGATTTTGATAATTTTGAAACCTCCTATCATGCAATTCCCTGGTTTGCTGGCATTAAATTGTTGTTCCGCTTTCTTTCATCTTCAGCAACGCCTTCAGAAGTAATCCAAGAAATCATAGACGGAAAGAATTTGCCGTTTAAATACGCACAATATAAAGTCATTCTTAACTCGGATTTCAAAGTTCCCAAATCAGATCCCACAGACAAAATTATTACGGTAGGAATGAATTTCGAACATAAAACTGTTCGTGGAAGAGCTTTGACTTTGGCAGTACTTAGTATCATCTTAGACAATTGGCCCCATTCAATCCAAAAAGCACTACGAAAGAGCACCAAATCTCAAAGATATTGGGCTGGTTTACTCAATTCAAATACACCGCATTGGATATATGAGGCCTTAGTTCCGAGCATCCAACTTACCAAACTGCTGCCTTTCAAAGAACGGGATATGATCAAAAAATATCTTATTTCAAAAGGATACTCAAATCCGACTCAGTACCATATAAACAACTTCCACCATACAGGTAAATTTCCTCTTCTTAATGACAAAGAAAAAAAACAATACCTGCTTGAAGCCAGAGCGAGGTATCAACATCAAGATGCCTTAGAAAGAGAAATGGAAAGGAAGCGAAAGAAAATAATATGAATGTCTGGAGTCGCTTTAATTTACGCTATTTCGTACTTAGCTAAAATAAAGCAAGATTGGGCTGTAGCTCAAACTTGCTGGTAAATACTCATGCGACAGATATGTAGCATTTTTCGTATTAAGATGGGCGATCTGACTTATTTATTGCAGTCTTAATAACTGGATTTTCGAGAGCTTGACTAACAAAATTGTTGTAACTCTGATTCCAAAGTGGTTGGTTGTGTAACCAAGCCAAGTAGTTCAAATACTGTTTTGATATCATATTAGCCTTTCAAACCCCAATTAAACCGATGGGGGGTGTCGGGTAAGGTAGGTAAGTACCACCTTACCAATCTAGATGTAGCTGATTATCGGCATCTCAAGATTGTAATGCAGTCATCGCCGTACTCCGAAATAGGTATTTCCGCGTGTTTTTTCGAGATTGATGTGGCATTTTCTTCACGAACTCGCTTTGCTAATTCTGTGGAAAACAATGATCCTCCCTATCGAAGACAAGGCTAGGCATCTTCCACAACACTGTCCGACGCAATCAGCATTCTGAAGTCGCAGATAGCATCGGCGCCTCGGTACTTGCTACCAATCTCCGGCGCCTAAAGTTCTCTGATGTGTCAGTGGTATTCGGTCTGGAAAGCAATGCAGGCAAAGTTTATCGCCTATACCAAGCGGCGTTCAACAGAACACCAGATGCAACTGGACTAGGTTATTGGATCCATGCCATGTACAAGGGTTCGACCATTCAAAGAGTGGTGGTAAGTTCATGGGCCTGCCGAATGCAAAGCTATGTATGGGACGAATCCGAGCGATACAACATTGGTGTGCCATCTCGTGTATTTAGAATATTAATTAGATGTAGCATTTAAAGGTTAAAATATCCATAGGGTAGTGAAAATAGTAGTGTGGTTAGCTATCTCGATTAACTTGGAAAACCGTATGGCAGAAGATAGTAGCCCCAAAATTGTAAAAAGAAAAAAAAGAAAAGAAGTTATTCAGGTTGCTGGTAATCCACTGTATGCCCCCAAAATTTCCCCAAAATCTGAAATAATTAATCCAAGGACTAATACGTTAGACTGGGGACAATTTCCTGAGATAATTACCGCTCAGAAAACTTTTCCAGCTGGCCCCTTGCGTTTGCGGTATGGAGAGCATGTTGGACCACAAAAAGGATATGGTTTAGCTCACATTTGGGAAGCAAGAAATTTCTTTCACAACAAGTTCAATACTCCGACACTGGCCACTGACGCGATAGCAGACTTTCTTTTCAAGATATTAGAGCCTGGTGCGGAAATTTACTATGAAGGCAATCTAGCGACGTCTACAGACAAAGCTACTGTTTTTAAAAGTTCTGCTGGTACTGTCGTTGTCGAGGAGCGCAAAGATGGTGTTGGCAACACATTTTATTCAATTGTCACGGCAATTCCGAATAATAATGCTAGAGGAACAAAAATTGGAACATTGCTTTAAATAGAAAAACGGCTGCTATTGCTAGCAGCCGTTTTGAATAAAAATCTGTTAGGCCCAAGGTGTCCGATGCCTCTCTTTAGCTTTCCCCACTTAAAGGGTTGGTTCAGAGCACCAACGCTGTTACCGTTGCCCCACTGATCAGAGTTACCGATTACTCTGCCTGCCCAACTGCTTGAAGACCACTTATCGGTCATGTCCTCAACAAATGCGCGAATTGCAGGAGGCCTAACAATAAGGATATTGTACATCCGTTCTATTTACGTTGCAAATACCTTAGTAAATGCAAATTCGGATCTACACTGCGACAGTTTGCCAGCAATCATGCACAAAAAAATCTCTATTGTTGGGCTCCCTGCCTCAAAGCGCAAAAGGATCATCAGGCCCAAGAGCAATTGCCTCTCTATTTTTTCACCGCCTACGCATTAGACAATTTGTACAAGATGCTGTACAATTATTTTTGGGAATTGATCAGACATACAGTTGCTTTTCAATGAACCCATTTCGTGACTAAATTCACACGGCTTTTTAGCCATTATAAGCGGTAGATATATTATGAACATACTAACTTTTAGTGAGGCGCGAGCTGGCTTAAAGACGGTGATGGATGATGTTTGCAAAGACCACGCTCCAACGGTTATTACCCGTGTAAACGGGGAACACGTAGTGATGTTGTCGCTGGCAGATTTTAATAGCATGGAAGAGACATCGTATCTCTTCCGTTCTGCGAAAAATGCCAGCCGTTTAATGGAATCCATTGCACAGCTTAAAGCAGGTAAGGCCCAGAATCGGGAGCTGATACGCAATGAAAAACAAGAAAGCAGAAAACAAGAAATTAGCTAAGTCCATCGCAGTTGGATGGACTGACAATGCCTGGGAAGACTATCTTTACTGGCAAAAAGAAAATCCTAAAATTCTTAATGAAATAAACAACCTCATTGAAGAATGCCTACGTAATCCCTTCACTGGCACAGGCAAGCCAGAAGCTCTGAGTCAAGACTTAACAGGCTATTGGTCTCGAAGAATAGATCGAGTGCATCGACTTGTTTACCTTCCTGAAGACAACGGCATATTTATAGTTGCTTGTCGATACCATTACTAATAGACAAACTGGTCACTACGGGGCGCCCTCATCTCTTAAGCAGCTTCCTGCAGCTCTGATCCAAGTCGCTAATCTCCTAGAGTGCTGGAGTGCGCGTTTGCCAAATCACGTAATTCAACTGGCTGGCCCCAAAAATCATTCAATGCTGTTTCAGTCGTTATCGTTATCGAGGCACGGAATGATTCTTCGATTGGTCGATTTATAGAGAGTTTAACCAATTTTACCAAGTTTATGCTTCGCACAGATAAACTTGGTAACTTTGTGTCGACTGAAACTTTCGCTAATATCGCGCCATTTATTTGGCGCGTAATGGAGTTTTCAGCAAGCTATTAAGAACAAAATGCCACGGCGCACCGTGCAGCGACGACTCGCTCTACTCGTAGAACAAGGACGTTCAGAATCTCCGCAATCGTGTCGATGAAGGGGCAGAATCAGCGGTCGCTGCCTCTTCCGTAGAACAGTCTGTCTTTGGTCAGGTAGTGTATCTAATGAACTACGGAAGCGTGGCATCTTTGTTCCCCTTCCAGCGTTTGGTCGATGTGATCTGGAGTCATTCAGGAGGCGCCTGGCTGCGCTCGAGCGCTATATCGCGGAACAGGTCAGATACTCACAGAAGCCCAGGTTGTGGCGTTGGAAAGAAAGCAGGGCGACGATCTGGCCACAGTCTCCGTGGTTGACCAAGGTCTGACGCATCTGCGTGAGCATTCCCAGGACGTGCTTGATAAAATCGGGCAAATACAACACTTGATGGGAACTGTCGCTGATGACATTGATTCAGCTTACGAGAGTTTTCAACGTCTCCCGAAGTCGTTTAGTGGGAAGTTATGATCTTAATTCGGCAAAGTTCTGTGATTACGACAGACTTAGAGAAAAACTACCAAATAGCAGACTGGTCGATATGCCTGACGCACAATCAGCGTACTTGGGGCTTTGGCTTGTTCTATCGGTGTTTGGGCCAGTCGCCACACGAACCAGCATTTTTTACGGTCCATAAATAACAAACGCAGCCCAAGTAGCCGGGCTGTCACCCCTTGCCATTGCCGCGCGCTGAGTGTTGGCAAGCGCAACCTTGGGTAACTCCCCAGAACGCAATCGCGTATAAAACATGGCCATAAACGCCCGCGTTTCTGCGTCCGGTATCCGCCAAAGACTCGCTACCACGTAGCGGGCACCAGCAAACATGAAGGCATTCGCCAGGCTTAGTATTTCGTTTCCCAACAGAACATCACCAAGCCCAGTTTCACATGCAGACAAAACAACCAGCGGTGTCTCATTTAGGGGGAGCAACCAAGCATCTTTTGCCGTTAAGAAACCATCAGCCAAAAGAAGTCTAGATTCAATACCGCGCATTGCTTGTCCATGCACCGCAAAGTGAAGGATAGAATTTCCGAGCGGCCTATTGAGCAAGACGTCTTTCCGCGCCTTCGGGCCCAAGAATATCTCGGAATTTTCGTTCCCCAAAATATTAGCTATGCTCTTGATTTCCAGTTCAGCGCCAGCTAGCGGGGCCCATTGGGCATTCGGCATAGTCGGGTTACCCAACGCTATGACCTTGATGCTACTTCCTGGCTTCTTGATCTCTTCCGTGCCTTCGCCGAATTCGAGTTGCCCGGCTCGCCCTATGACACTGATAGTGTGTTTTGTCAGCACGGGTTCGCGCCCAAACGACAAAGCTGAGAATGGCAAGCTGTGGAGCACACCGTGCGGCACGATCACCCATTCCTTTTTGCTACCAGCAATTTTTCCAATTGGATCGACAAGTACTTGCGAGAGGGTTGTCAAGGCATTCGAAATATTTTTTGGGCGACCAGAATCCACAATTTTTGCTCCGCGATTAGGCTCAGCCACTACCTCTGCCCGGAGATCTTCGCCCAGCATATCACGCACCGATGCCACCAAGTTCTTGAGCTTCATGGCATCAATGCCGATCGGAACTATCGAGATAGATTCATTGCTGACCACCAGTGCAATCGTACGTCGAGGCAAAACTAGATATTGGATCAGTACCCTGTCCTTCCCCAACGAATGCTTCAATTTCTGGATATCGAGCGCAACAGGACGCAACAGTGCGACCATCATTGGATAGCGGGCTAGCATCAACGATTGCCAAGATTTCAAGTCCTGCTTCGCCAGTACAAACTCCTTGTCGTAACTGTTAACATTGCGTCCGGCGTCTTTGCGGGAAGCGAGCCTGCGGATCCGCCCCTCCAACTGCCCCATGTGTCTCAGCATCAGATCCCTGTCATTGCCAAACATCGATGACGTAGCAAGACCCGGATCCTCCGTATTTTGCAGACTCGCCAGTTGATCGGCGTCAACTAGCGCCTGTTCGACCCGACCATTTTCCAGCCCGTCGTCAATTAGTTGCGTCAGTAAAATGGACGCCGCCGAACGCAGTTCGCTGCTGCTGTTGGCATGCAGGTTGAAGTAGTCGACGGCGTCACGTGCGGCCGCCATCGGCTCAAAAATACCGAGTGGGAGAGCGAGGCTAGTGGCCAAAATGTTCGTGTTCCAGTCACCGCGCATCGCAGAGGCAAGCTCAAATCGCGCATCCGTATGACCACTTTTGAGCAGTGCCCATCCTCGGATCAGGGATGCGCGCGCGCGGATCAGTGTCTTAAAACCACCGACATGGCGCAGCGTTTCATCTATTTCATCGACCTTCTCCAAGGATTTCGCATATTCGCCTTGACGTACCAGAACCTCAGATTGGGCCAACAACCAACGCGATTTCTCCAGCTGCCCACGATACTGAACAGAGTTATTGACTCTTGCGATCAGCGCTGCAGCCTGTTGCAGCTGGCCCCCGTTCATGAAAAGCTTAACCATCGCTGCGGCAAGGTCTGCAGGAACCGCTATCACCCGAGTGCGTAACCTTGCCAAGCATTCCAGTGCGGCAGAATTTAACGAGGTATGCTGGGTGGAAAGAACCTTGATTGCATCATCGAATATTTTGTTGTAATAGAAATGGTGACGCCACGTGCGCAAATTGTCTCCTTCGCAGAAGGCGCGCAACACCAGCGGTGAAAAAGTGTGCGGCTCATCGAAATCCATCTCTACAAACGCTTGTGTCAGCACCGGAGCGATTCGCGCAATAAGCGCGTCGTTCAGTTGCGCGTCGGGCAGCCGTTCGGACATTTGCACTGCCGCCTTGGCAACAGAATCATGATTACCGTTCGATCGGGGAATGGCGTGTAACAACTGCTGCAACGACAACGCAACGGGATCTTGGCTAATCGCTTCGCTCCAGAAATTAATTGTGGGCCACGTCAGCGGACCGTTATAGCGCCGTGCATCTTGAATTGCGGCAGTAGTACCCGTCGACCACAGCGCCGATCTCAAATTAACAGATTCATTCTCTCGCAAGGCTTTCCGAAGCATCTGCATGCTCGCCGCTATACTAGATTCATCAGAGCTGGCGACGAGTTCAAGCGCTGCCGCTCGAATCGAGGCATTAGCATCCTCGGCAAACTGCTGCAAAATTCGCGCCACGTTCCTCCGCGGCACACTCGGTAGACATCCACTGGAATACACTTTTATTATCGGATCGGTGTGTTGCAAGTACGGCCGCAAGACTCGGTAAACAATAGGCGGCGCGAATTTATCCATCTTGGTCTCGCCGAGCCAAGTGGCACAAGTTTTTGCCAATATAAAACCTTCAAACCAGACTTGCATCAACAGCTCGGCTGCCTCTTTTGTGTCATGCTTCAGCAGCGTATCAACAGCCGCAAACCTCAAAAATTCACTGGAAACCGGATCGTTTGCAATCTGGACCAACCAGGGCAGGCTTTCTACAGATACACTGCTTGCATAATATGAGGTGAGGCAAACGGCAATTTTCTCCCGTGTCTGCATATGAATCCGGATATCACTGGCCATGCCAATTAAGGTATCGGCTTCAGCAACAGTTTGAGGAAAACCTTTTTTTCGTGCGCCCGCTCCGCAAAGGTGTTCGAACTTGTCGGTGACGCTGAGCGCTGAGAGAAACGACTGTTGCGATTTTTGAGCTGCAATTTTCTGCTCTAATCCCGTAGTTTCCGGTGCGCCAATGGTGTTAATGTCATGCGATGGATGGACACTGCCCCGGTTATTTGATACATCGAGGTACTTCGCCACCTCAGTTTGGATCGCTTGGTCAGGATCATTTCGCAATGTGAGCGCGCCTTTATACGCATGTCCCCGATCCATCCTAAGCGCAGTGAGTGAGTGCAATCGCACAGAAGGTGAACTATCCTTCAATCCATCCTCCAGAGCCCGCAATGATTCGCGCGAAGCAAAATTCCCGAGAATATTTGCTGCCTTGGCCCGTACCTCGACATCTGAATCGCTTGTAAGAATAGCTTCTAACTCGCTACGCAGATCAAAAGCTTCGAGTTCTGCCGCAAAGTGTAGTGTCGCAAGCCTAACCCCGGACGTTGGCGAATGTAGACCACTTCGTAGCTCGTCGATCAACTTGATCGGATCCGCGGCCTCCAGTATCTTCTCCGCTACAATATCCGGCTTACCGGCTACCCTCCGATCAAGTAAGCCCTTAAAGGTGGTTGGCGGTATGCTAAGCGTATCGAAGACAGCCAGCGTTTCACCTGCGCTATTCGCCAACTTTGGCTGTTTCAGGTTCAAAAAAAGCGCATTTCTTACTTCCGGGGAATCGGCGTTTCGGGCGATCACCATGGCCTCATTGCAAATTTGCTCGTCGGAATCGTTAATCAGCGCCGCAAGCAACGCAGGTGGAACGAGTGCGGCAATATTGGGTATTTTTTCAAGTACCCTGATTTTGACTTTTTGGGACGAATCATGGAGAAGTGCAGTTATTTGATCGCTGGTCAACCTCAATCCAATGGCCGAAGCAGCATCTACAGCATAGCTTCGTATTCCATCATTTTTTGATGACAGCTGCTGAACCACGTAGGTGCTCAGACCTTTGTCAGGATATTGAAAACGAGCGCCTATCAGCCTCAAGGTCGATACGATACAAGGTTCATATCTGGAACTAAGCAGCAACGGCAGAACAGCATGAATCACGTCATCTGTGGTGTAGAATAGTTTGTCGAACACGGTCATTTTATCGCATATTTCAGATTTCCATTGCTTTCGAAACTCCTGCGCCGTAATGACTTTCTCTTCCAGAATAGTTTCGCGAACAATCGCTTTGTTCGGAAGTTTGGCAATCGGTGGCACCAATGCCTTTGGAACCAACGACGAATAACGAGCGAAATGGTTGCCGCCGCGCTGGACAGCCGTAGGCTGGGTGGAGGCCAAAGAGTCCGCCAATATTTCCTTAGCCGCTGCCGGTCCAATTTCTTCCAGTAGATTGTGCATTTTCCACGCTGCACTCACGTTTTCCACAAAACGTAGTTTAGAGCTGGACGTCCTAACTATATAACGTTCCGCCAGTTTCCATGCAGGCAATTCAACTCCTGGCTTCCAAACTATCGGCCACGGTTGTTTGTCGTCGAGCTGCTCGTCAATGCGAGACTCCTGCTTTTCCCGAGCCCACACTGCAATGCGTTTTATCTCATATGCTGGCAGATTTTCCGCACGCCCAAGGGAGATCATCTCGGCGAGAATACGCACAGCTCGGTCATCCCTGTCGTTGATGGCTGCCTGGAGCCATCTCGCAGCCTCAACGTCATCACGCGGAACAATTCGACCGCGCATGAAGACTTCACCCAGTAGCGATTTTGCATTGGTTAAGCCAGCTTCGGCCGCCTGCCGTAGCAAAGACACCCCGCGGGGACTATCCGTCTCCAGCAAGTGTAATGCAGCATTGAATGCACCCAATCGGGATCCACATTCCGCGGCTCTCAGATAATACTGCGTCGCGAGGGCGGCGTTCCGCAGTTGCCCAATTCCGTGAGAGATCATCCAGCCCTGAAAATTGAGGGCCTCGCAATGACCTTGCCCGACTGCCTTCGTCAGCCAGGGAACAGCTTCTGATATATCGAGTTTTTCCCGGCGCCTGTCAAAGAGAATCCAGACCAGATTCATCTGCGCATCGGCATGTTCTGCCAGCGCAGCAATGCGATAGGCATCGATTGCTTCACCCAAATCGTCCTGGACTCCGTAGCCGTATTGATATGCGACGCCAAGCAGAAACTGGCCGATGCGATTACCAGCATTTGCTGAACGCTTGATAAAACTAAAACTTGCCGCTTCGAGGTCATTACGATATAAAGCGCGCCCCAAGTACGCTGCAACATTGCTGTCTTCCGGATGGCTATTGAACGCGCGATTGCAGACCTCGACCGAAGTCGGTGTCGGGTCGTTCAGAAGGCGACCGTCAGTACCGAAACCGGCATCTACTCTACATTGTTCTACATCGGAAATTGCCTTTGCATCGGACACAGCGGCAGCTGCGGGATTCGCGCAAAATGCCAGCAACCAAATCACTCCAATGAGAGAACAAAGATGAGGGTGAAGCATACTGTTCATCAGTCGGCACATCGTGGCATGCCTATTCGGCCGCTTTAGACTTTGCCGCAACATGACGAAAAACCAATTGCTCCAGTTTTTCCCCAGGACGAGTAGTAATATCGAGTTTCTGGGATTTTATTTCTCTCTGAAACTTCTCATCTTTTACGATAACGGCGCCACGCACACTCGCCCAGTTTTTTATTGCACGTTGGCTAGCGCTTTTTACTTCGTCATGAAACGCCATCAGGTCGGTTCTGGCAATTGGGGAAGCAAGGATGGTAAGCCGTTCTAGTCCAGTCTGCTCATCAAGCCTGAATGAATGGTCGGGGTCCTGAGGGATTCTCAATTTGATTTGCGGGCTGGTTTGATTACCTCCTTCGGTTGATGGGAAGTAACGTTCAACTTTCATTCGGCCATCTTCGTTGAATACATAAAACCAGACTGGCCTTGATGCGGCTAGTCGAATGGCGTAGTACTCCCCCGAGGCTAGGCTGTCGTCAGGGTTGACCGGTCTGCCGAGGCTATCTTCGAGCGAAGCTTCCACCCGCAGAGGGGCCGCGTCGTCGCTGCTCAGTCGAAGAAGGCGTGCCATAACGTATTCGTAGACTTCATCTTGGTTATTCTGGGGCTTCACCAGGCTGACATGGTCACGGGTAAATGGATTCGCAGTCTCGTCACAACCTATTAATGCTTTGTTTCGAGGAACGACAGTGATAGGGCCAAGCGGAAGCGTCTCGTATGCGCAGTATGCTTTGGGAAATGGAGCGCTTTCTAGTCGCTTACGCAACAGAGTTGCCCAACTGTCTTCCTCGCTTTGCAGAAAGGTGTTGAACTGGATGGGGGACATGTCATTAAATTGGGGATTGGAGCTCATCCAACTGGCAAGCTTTGCGGCATCTGACCCACCACTCGGCGTAGCGAGGAAAAATATCCCGCGTACTTTGGCATAGTCTTCAGGCCAATCCCGCGACATTTGCAACAACATGTGCCGCGCAATGATCCCTCCCATACTGTGCGCTATAAACACAACCTTAGAAGCTCCTGGGAACACACGGTCATGCAGGCGTGTACCGAGATTCGTTGCTAACTCGTGAATGTTACTGGCACTTCCCAATGGGTCGCTCAGGTAAGCCAGGCTTATGACGTGCGCAGCTTTACTAAGCCGGGCATCGGAAGCTAACATCTGAGGCCACGTAGGCGACGAAGCTGCTTGCCAGGACAACGTTGCGTTTCCAAGCACGCCATGCACAAACACAACTGTGACGCGCTCTGGCGTCTGCAGGGCAGGTATATCAAGCTCAATATTAGCAACGGGAACTTCTTTCTTTCCGCAGGAAGAAAGTGCACATGCGAAGATGAGTGTTATGACCAACTTGAGCAAAAGATGCCGCATAATTGACTCCCGTTATATAGTTCAAGGAAATGCCTATTGGCTTAATCAGATCAGTTGCAACTTGCCTTTTAATCACACGGTAGATTGGAGTTTGGCTCGATACCTGGCGCAATCAACACATCGCGCTAAAGAGCAAGCGTTTGGATAACTTCGCCTTTGGAAACACGGCTATTCCCAAGCTACATAATGCGTTCTATTACCATGAAGAGCTTGAACCAAGGGTACAGTATCGCGTTGTTATTCTCAATAATTTTATTATTATTTTTCTATCTTTTTTATCACTTCTTTCAGAGCGTCAATTACCGAGATTCACCATAAGAAAATGCGATCAACAATATGGACTTGTAAGCTGCCTCCAATTCCAATGGTCTCCCTATATGGCGCCCGGTTAGAACTTGCCTCAATTCGCTCTTGTGCTGATCCTTGGCATCAACATACCGCATAGCGGTTTGTACATTTTTCCATCCAACATACTTCACTAGTGTTCTAAGATCCCAACCGTTGTCTGATGCCCAAGCTGTGAATCCTCGCTGCAGCGAGTGCGCGGAATATTCATCATAATCTGCAACTCCAGATTCCTTAAACATGCCCCGAAGCACCGGCACCAGCTTTCAGTGTGAAGGCCGTTTGAACCAAAATACCCGGTGAGTATGTATGATTTCGATTTACTTTGATAAACAATTGTTGGCTGCGTTCGCTGAGCGAAAAATGACTGGATTTTCTTTTCAATTGCTAATCTGTCGCCACCAATATTGAATGCCACTTCTTGCGACGAAAAATCATCCATTGACGGAAGTGAAACCTTGTACTCAGATGTGGCGGCACACCCGCAAAGGTAGAATGTCATTAAAGAAATGGATATTTTTGATAAGAGAAAATTTTTATCTTTGAACCTTATTTTCATAATGTCTCTTGAAAAAAATGAGCGGCATTCTACTCACTTAAAAATTCTAATCAAAAACTCATCGGACTTAAGTTTCAGTGGGCGATTTTCTTCTTTATCCAGATAGACACTATTCAGCAATTTACTTATGCGTTCCGTATTTATTATCAGTTTTAGTATTTTTGTAGGCTCCGCCCTTATGGGATGATCCTTTTCCACCTGTGTATTTGCCACCATGACTCGCGGTGTGCTTGCCACCACCGTAACTTGGTCCTTTGGCAAAGACCTGGCTAAAACAAAGTGAGGTTGCAACCAACACCAGTATTAAAAGTCGTTTCATGTGTTTTCCTTTGTGAATAGTTTCTTGTATCAAGATTATTTTTTATTTCAGGTCAATGAATGCCTATTGATTTACTTCAATGCAACTCGAGTGGGAACGGGGAAAATTTACGATATAACCCTTTACCCTGCTTATTTGATTCAAGATGGTGCAACGTTCTTTACTAAGACGGCGTTTATTTTTATTAGACTTCTCTTTCACCTCCACTGACTCTAATACCCATCAACATCTCGGTCAATTCGACAATTCAATATTGACAATTGTTTTCAAAAACGCATTATCAGTAACCAAATGTTACAGATATAATAGTCCAAGCAATAAGATTTTTGCAACTAACAAAACTTAGAGATTGGTAGTCCTTGTTGGCTATGACGCTTCACTAACCATATTTACTCTCTTTCAAAGCATATGCTGGCTAGAAACACATTCTCCTTATTGCGCTTCATACTTATAGCATTCGCAGCTCTTTTCTTTTGTGTGAGTCCAGCCTATGCCTCGTGCCAAGGCTGCTGCTCTTCGCACGGTGGAGTGGGTAGCTCCTGTGCCTCCAATGGCAAAATCCGCTGCGCTGACGGCAACGTGTCTTCCTCCTGTACTTGCGGGTCCTGCTCCACCACTACACCAAGTTGCACTGGTGGCCAAATCGCAGTCGGTAGCATTTGTATGTGCCCAGTCGGTCAAACTGATGTCAGCGGCATCTGCAAAACTCCGACAACAACTCCAACTTGCACTGGAGGGAAAATTCTTGTTGGTAACATATGCTCCTGTCCAACTGGTCAATCGCCATCCAGTCTATCTGGGCTATGCCAGGCTTCAGCGCCAGCAAAATCCTGTACATCCATTCGGTGGGATGTAAAAACAGGGAATGATCGCAATGCTGGCACAGTATCGATCACAGAATTCGCGACAGCTATCAGCTTGTTGCAGCAGCAAACACTACTTAGCGTTGTCGTAGATGACGGTAACCGCATTTCGCCTGTGGAGAACACGCGCTACTTGGTTGAAGGAACGCTCATCTCCTATAAAGTAACTTCTGATTCAGAGTATCAGCTCGTATTAAAATCCAGCAGCAGTGTGACTATGGTGGCTGCTATCCCGCACCCGGACTGTGTTGGACAGAATTCGCCTTTTTATGCGGAAGTCAAGGCTGCAAGGGAAATCTTTGATAAAACCTTTGCTGCTCAAACACAGGTAAGTACGACACAAACTTTAGTCCAGATAGGAGGCATCGGTTTCTGGCTAGGTGCCATGGATTCAAACGGGCAATTGCAGAACAAAATGGAATTACACCCCGTCACAGCCATTCAATTCAATCCTAAACAAGAGATAACGACTTTCAGCGGTAAATATGCAGACTATCGCGTATCACCAACCAAGCTAGGTTACACGATCGCAGATAGCAGCGGCACCCCGGTACTTGCTACCAATCTCCAGCGCATAAAGTTCTCTGATGTTTCATTGGCATTTGATCTGGAAGGTAGTGCAGGGAAAGCTTATCGACTATATCAAGCGGCGTTCAATAGAACACCAGATGCAGCTGGATTAGGTTATTGGATCCAGGCCATGGACAAGGGTTTGACCATTCAAGAGGTGGCGGCAAGTTTCATGGAGTCTGCGGAATTCAAAGCCATGTATGGGACTAATCCGAGCAATGCAACATTAGTGGCCCGTTTCTACTCAAATGTATTGCATCGTACCTCTGATCAAGCAGGTTACGACTATTGGCTGGGTCAGCTAAATACTAAACTAAGCACACCGGCGACAGCTTTGGCTAGCTTTAGTGAAAGTCAGGAAAACAAGGCACAAACTGCTGATGCGATAAAAAACGGAATTGCCTACATCCCGTTCAAATAATATGGAAAGTGCGAAGACTTCCAGAGGATGACAATGGTGGACTGCGTGATATCTACTCCATCAGAGAGCGTCTCAAAGAAAGTCGTAGATTTTTGAAGTAGACGCAATTAATAATATTTAACTTGGTCGATTTAGGTGTGCTAGTTCAGACTCGACCTAACACGACCTGTCAGATGGATTAGAGTTTTGAGAGGCTGCTACCGACAAGGAGTAGCCGTTGGAAACTTCCAAATAAAGTTAGGGAATCTCTGATTAAGTATCCGAGTATTGATTTAGAAACGTTAATATAAGCCTATTCTCATTGAATCCCGAATGCCATGAAACAGACAACTTTTGCCGAAGGTGGCTTTGAACGCTACGCCAAG
>NZ_JBMPOZ010000008.1:0-265382 GCF_049340385.1 Undibacterium sp. Ji83W
GTTCGAATGTAGGTCTATGCCGCAAAATAACATACCGTCCTCCCCGTTAAAGTTTCGTTCGCACCTTAACTTTACTCCTTTGGCTAACGCCAGCGGAGGGAGGCGGCTAGATGATTATCAGGTCTTAAGACAAGATAGGGGTCAGGTCTTACATTCATACATTTCCTTAAAAATATGCTATGCTTAACCAAAGCTGGGGTCAGGTCCAACATTACGACATTTCTGACCTGACCGCCATGTCTGTAGATGTTTGATGCACGACGCCCAGCCAGGCAAACTCAGTCAGCCTGCACGGCCTCACCCCGAGGCCGTGCAAACGCTGCCAGCATCTCGGCAAGAACTTCGTCACGTGACTTCACACCAGCCAACACCTGGCCGTGTCGCCAAGCCTGCTCATCCATCACTGCGATGCCCGACAAAGCAAAGGAAGCCGCAGTTTGCTTAAAATCCTCATCCGCCCACGCCAAAGCAATCCAGGCCCGGCGCTGCCGCCGTTCCTCCAGTACCGAGGCAGGCACCACCATAGCAGAATGACACTGTTCCTCAATAGCCATAAAAAAAAGGGGTCAATAAAAAAAAGGGGTCAAAAAAAAGGGGTCAGGTCTTACATTCATACATTCCCTTAAAAACATGCTATGCTTAAATCATGGCAAGACCACTACGATTAGAATTTGCGGGCGCTTTGTATCACGTCACTTCCCGCGGAGACAGGCGTGAAGATATCTATCTGGATGAGGTGGACAGGCAGGAGTGGTTGACGGTGCTTGCAGAGGTGTGTGACCGCTTCAACTGGGTGATGCATGCTTACTGCGAGATGACCAATCATTATCATCTTTTGGTAGAAACCGTGGATGGCAATTTGTCCCGTGGCATGCGTCAGCTCAACGGTTTATACACCCAACGTTTTAATCGTCGCCATAAGCAAGTCGGGCATTTGTTCCAAGGCAGGTACAAAGCCATCCTTGTGCAAAGAGAAGCTCATCTATTGGAATTAACGCGCTACATTGTTCTTAATCCAGTGCGCGCAGGGATGGTGCCTTTGCCGGAGCAATGGCATTGGAGTAGTTATGATTTCTGCGTGCGTGACCAACATGCGCCACCATGGCTGGATACTGACTGGTTGCTTGGGCAGTTTGGCGTTAAACGTGATCAGGCCAGAGTCGCTTACGCAAAATTCGTACTCGACGGTGTGGGTTTGGCGTCACCCTTGCTGGCAACCCGACATCAGCTATTGTTGGGTGATGATGAGTTTGTCGAAAAATACCAGCATCAATTACGGCCTGAAGATCTCAGAGACGTGTCTATCGCACATCGCCGCGCGATTTCTTTGCCTTTACATGCTTACCATGAAAAATTTACTGACCGTAATGAGGCAATGGCCCAGGCTTATCGGTCTGGTGTTTATTCCATGGCTGAAATCGCAGCTTTTTTCTCTGTTCACTATATTACTGTCAGCAGGGCAGTACGGGCATTTGAAGCAAAAGCCCGGCTTTAGCCTTGATGGGGGACTCACGTTTTCTTAATAGGGTTTTTTGAAAAGAGTATGCGATGTTGTTTTTAGTAACTAATTTAATTAATTAGTGAAATGAAAATTATTTCTATAAAAATTTCTTGCATTTAAGAAAAATCTTTAGAGTTTTTATGAAAATGCAAGCGAAGTGTGAGGAAATGTAACTTCCTAATGTACAATAGGTCGAATTATTTATTGGGACGTTGTAGATTGGCGGATGTTTGGCTTTAAGGGGAAAGCAACTTCCTTCAAGTGCCGCTGGTGTAAAGTCATTTGATATGCATTCAGACTTCGCTTTATCGCTCATGGCTGAGCTATTTTGGACCGGCTTGCTAGTGTGCCTGCCCGTGCTTGGTCTGACCATGCTTGTTGGCTTGCTGATAAGTATATTCCAAGTGGTGACACAAATACAAGAGATGTCACTCACTTTTATTCCAAAACTGCTTACAGCGACGATCACTCTGGTCGTGGCGGGGCCATGGATGTTGCGCAAGCTGACGCAGTTTGCGACCAAGCTGTGGACGAATATCCCTCAGATGTTTTGAGTCATGGCGGATTTGGGAAATTTTCTTGCTGACTTTATCGGCAGCAGTGTGATGCTGAAGGCGTTTTTGCTTTCTGTTCGCATTGCTGCTTTGTTGTTGCTGACGCCTATTTTGTATGCGTCCACACTGCCAGCAACTTACCGTACTATCCTGATTTTTAGCCTTAGCCTGGCGCTAGCTTTGGGTATGGCACCAGCCGGTTTGTTTGATGCTGCGCCTGTAGAGACTGGTGCCGGTTTTATTATTCTGGCAGCAGCGCGTGAGCTGGCTTTGGGGGCAACGCTGGCGGTGGGTATTTTTATCAGCTTCGCTGCTATTTCGATTGCCGGGCGAGTGCTGGATATACAAATCGGTTTTGGCATGGCACAGGTGTTTGACCCGCTGACCAGGACGCAATTGCCTATCTTGACGATGGCCTTTAACCAGGTTGCAGTCGTGTACTTTTTTTTGATAAACGGGCATCACACTTTGTTGAGAGCGGTGGCCTATAGCATAGAGCGCTTCCCGTTGGGCAAGGCCTGGTCGATAGAGGCAGTGTCGGTACCGGTATTAAAGCAGGTGGGTGGTTTGTTCAGCCTGGGTTTTGCACTGGCTGCACCCATAGTATTTTGTGTCTTGCTGGTGGAACTGGCGCTGGGTGTGGTAGCGCGTAATTTGCCGCAAATGAATATGTTCGTGATGGGCGTGCCTATCAAGATTGTAGTTGGCCTCGCTGCCTTGTCTTTTGGTTTTGTATTGATGGGCAGCACCATCACGCGCATACAGGGCACTATTTTTCAGAGTTGGGGCGCAGTGTTTGCGGTGGCGGATGCCCGTGCGCTGATGCCATCGGCAGGAAGGTTTGCCTGATGTCTGAGCAGGATTTTGACCGCTCTGAAAAAGCTACCCCCTACAAGCTGCAAAAGGCGAAAGAAAAAGGGCAGGTGGCAAAAAGCCCTGACGTCGTCTCTGTCGCGGTGTTTTTTGTGGTGGTGGTTTTTTTCTATTGGCGTGGCCTGGACGGTATACGGGATTTATTCAAGCTGGACTTGAACCTGCTGTTGCAACTGGGGCAGGGAGATGCTGGTTCAATTAATTACTGGCGCATGTTGCGCACGGTGCTTTTGGATGGACTGTATTTATTGCTGCCGTTTTTTGTTGCCCTGATGTTGACGGCCATTATTAGCAATGTTGCGCAGACAGGCATGATTTTGTCGAGCGAGCCAGTGACGCCTGATTTTAACCGCTTGAACCCGATGAACGGGATCAAGAAGTTTTTTTCAATGCGCTCATTGTTTGATTTGTTCAGGACGTGCTTCAAGCTGATTTTGCTGACTCTGGTGGCGTATTTGGCCTTAAAGCAGATTGGGCCACAGTTATTTCATACTGCCATGTTGCCGCCGCTTGAAATGATCAAGAACATGCAGGTTGATCTGGTGTCGTTGGGTTTCAAGATGACCCTGGTGCTGGCTTTACTGGCATTTCTGGATTTGATGTTTGTGCATCGCGAGTTTGCAAAAAAAATGCGTATGAGCAAACGTGATGTAAAAGATGAAGCAAAAAACCGTGATGGTGATCCGCGCATTCGTTCGCGCTTGCGTGAGTTGCGTCGCGAAATGTTAAAGCGCAGCTTGGCTGCTGCAAAGACAAAAAATGCGGATGTGCTAATCACCAACCCAACGCACCTGGCAATTGCTTTGCGCTATGAACATGGCAAGATGGAATCGCCACAACTGTTGGCAAAAGGTGCAGGTTCTTTGGCGCAGGCGATGAGAAAAATGGCCGTGCGCCACCATATACCGGTGGTGCAAAACAAGGCGCTGGCACGTCAGTTATTCCGTGAAGTGGATTTTGATCAGCATGTGCCCACGCACCTATATGCGGATGTGGCCAAGATCATGATATGGGTATTTGCAATGAGAAAAAATAAAGAAGCCCTTGTTAAAGAAGCCCTTGTAGCAGGGGAAGCAGTTTGAAGCAATTGACGCAACTTTTAGGTAAGCACAGCGATCTGGCACTGGTGATGCTGGTGCTGGGTGTTTTGGTCGTGCTGTTTGCGCCCATCCCCAGCCCTGTCCTCGACTTTTTGATACTGGCTAACTTCAGTTTCGCGTTTTTGATTTTGTTGTTGACGTTTTACATGGCACGTCCGGTGGAGTTTTCTACTTTTCCATCCTTGTTGTTGATTGCGACTTTATTTCGGCTTTCATTGAATGTGGCGGCAACGCGCTTGATCTTGTCGCACGGTGATGCAGGCAAGGTGATTGCGGCGATTGGTGCATATGTTGTCGGTGGCAATTATGTCATTGGCCTGATCGTGTTTTTGATCTTGATCGTGGTGCAGTACGTGGTAATTACCAGCGGTGCGCAGCGGGTGTCTGAAGTTGCCGCTCGTTTTACGCTGGACAGTATGCCAGGTCAACAAATGAGTATCGATGCTGACCTTAACATGGGTTTTATCACCCAGGAAGAAGCACAAAAGAAACGCAAGAACCTGGAAAAAGAAGCAGGCTTTTATGGTGCCATGGATGGAGCCAGCAAGTTCGTCAAGGGAGATGCCATTGCCGGTATCATCATTTTGCTGATCAATATTATCGGTGGCTTGCTGATCGGTATCATGCAGCACGGCATACCATGGGCACAGGCCTTGCAGACTTATACCTTGCTGACCATAGGTGACGGTATCGTGACCCAGGTGCCAGCACTGGTGATTGCGCTGGGTACAGGTATTATCGTGACCCGCTCTGCATCTGACGGCAATCTGAGCCAGGAAGTGTTCCAGCAGATATTGTCTTTCCCTAAAACCTTGCTGCTGGTGTGCGTAGCATTGGGTGGCTTGCTGGTCTTGCCAGGCATACCAGCCGTACCGACACTTGGCTTGTTGAGCTTTGTGTTGTTCGTGACTTATTTTTCGTACAGAAGCAAAACGGCGCGAGAGGCTGAAGGCAGCAAAGAGGGTAATGAGGATGACATTTTAGAAGGCGACAATGTTGCTACCAAGGATGACCCTTACAGTATGTTGCCAGTCGAACCGATAGAAGTGCATGTGGGCAGCAACTGGATACCGCTGATTAATCAATCTGGCAGCCTTTTCATGGACCGGATTGCTGTCTTCCGCAAACAGCATGCGATGGATCTGGGCCTGGTATTGCCGAAGGTGCGCTTTAAGGATGCCAAGAAGTTGCTGGCTGACCGCTATGAAATTTGTATCGATGGCGTGATCGTGGCCAAGGGTGAGGCGAGGTTGAATCAGTATCTGGCGATACATCCTACCGGTGACGTCAAGTCCATACAGGGTGAAGTCACCAAAGACCCTACTTATGGTTTGCCTGCATTATGGATTGACGCCAGCCAGCGTGACAATGCCAGCGCCAACAAATACACACTGGTGGACGGTGAAACAGTATTCCTGACCCACCTGACCGAAGTCTTGCGCCGCGAATCTGCAAACTTGCTGACCAGGGGGGAGACAGACCGTTTGCTGACACGTGTACGTGAAAACCAATCCAGCTTGGTGGATGAGTTGATCCCAACTGTTATTTCTATTAGCGATGTGCAGCGGGTTTTGCAAAATCTGCTGAAAGAAAAAGTCTCCATCCGTCATATTGAGGCGATCCTGGAAACCCTGGCAGATGCAGGTCGAAGCAGCAAGGACACCAATTTTTTGACCGAGATGGTACGCCAGCGTCTGGGTAATGCGATTTGCCAGGGCTTGATGGGTGAAGCGAATGCCTTGCAGGTGATGACGCTGGACCCTGTCATTGAAAGCCAGTTCATGCAGAATCTGCAGACAGCGCGCCAGGATGGCGGGCCGGTCAACAGGTCGTTTGTGCTGGAACCGAAACTGGCAGAACAGTTCATGAGCAAGCTGGTGCAGCAGGCTGACCGTATGATGAAAAGCAATATGCTGCCAGTTTTGTTATGCTCACCTGAGTTGCGGCGCCATATACGTGCGTTGAGTGAGCGTGTTGTGCCGCATTTGCGTGTGTTGTCGATGTCAGAGATTCCTCAGAACATAGAGTTGAAGTCTTTTGGCGTTGTACAACTGTGATGGTTGTTGTTTTGAGATAGCTCAATAGTAAAAGAAAGATGGTAGCGATGAATGGAATTATGGGCGTTGCCCTGCAAAGCATGCAAAACGATGCAGCACGCATGGAGCGTATCAGCATGAACATGGCCAATGCGCTGACGCCTGCTTACAAACGGGAAGTCATCATCGAGCACACTTTTGGTGACCTGGTGCAAACCGGCATGAATGTGGATCAGCAGGCGAGCGCGCTGGAAGTAGTGACAGATCAGCGCCAGGGTACCTTCAAGGTCACTGGCCAGAGCATGGATTTTGCGATTAGTGGCAATGGATATTTTGAAGTATCCACACCACAAGGGCCTGCCTATACACGGCAAGGTAATTTCCGCATTGATGCGCAGGGCCGTATTGTCAATCAGCAGGGTTACCCTGTAATGGGGAAAAATGGCGAGATTGTTGTCCGCACATCCAAACCTGTGGTGGACGCGAGCGGCCTGTTTGCTGAAGATGTCAATGCCGAGGCGGGTAATTTGCCCGCAACTTCTGCAGGACAGTTCAAATTGATGGAATTTGAACATGCAAGTGATTTGATCAAGGTGGGCGACGGCATGCTGACGGCAAGAGAAGGTGTCTGGGGTTCACAAAGTAAAGTGGCACAAATACATCAGGGACAATTGGAAAACGCCAATATCAATTCCATGCAAGAGATGGTGCAAGTGATGCAAACCATGCGCCATTTTGAGTCCATGCAAAGGATTGCCCAGGGTTATGACGAGATGCTGGGTTCCGCTGTCAGAAAACTTGGCGATGTCAGCTGATCGACATGGTTTTGCAAACGAAATGAATGATTTTCACGCAAGGATAAAGAATGTTTGACGCACTATACATAGGCGCTACTGGCATGCAGGCGCAACAGACGAATGTTGATACGATTGCCAATAACCTCGCCAATGCGAATACCAACGGCTTTAAAAAAGGGCGCGTCAGTTTCTCTGACATGATGGTGCCTGATACCAGGTTAACATCACAACTCGGCGGTGCAGACAGCCTGGGTGCTCTGGCACAAAGCGGCAAGTTTGGTGCTGGTGTTGCGATTGCCAGCATGAGCAAATTGTTTGATGCAGGTGAGTTGAAGAAGTCTGATTCGGCATTTGATATCGCGATTCAGGGTGATGGTTTTATCTCTGTAATGATGCCGGACAATTCTATTGCCTATAGCCGTGGCGGTAGCCTGAAAGTCAACAAGGATGGCCAGCTTGCCTTGCAAAGCGGCCAGCCATTGAAGCCGGGTATTACTATCCCTGATGGCGCAAAGAGTTTGCAGATCAGTGCAGACGGCAGGGTGCAAGTCAGCCTTGCAGGGCAAACCGGTATGAGTGATGTCGGCCAGCTTGAACTCGTGCGTTTTGCCAGCCCTGGGCAACTGACAACGCTGGGTGAAAATCTGTATAAAACCAGTGAATCTTCTGGCGAAGCCGTTGCCGGTGTGGCGGGTGAAAACGGTGTTGGCAGCATCATGCAGGGATATGTAGAAGCTTCCAACGTCAAGATGCTGGATGAAATGGTGAATCTGATGATCGCCCAGCGTACTTATGAAGCCAATGTGAAAATCGTGCAGGCGTCAGATGAAATGCTGGGATTAGTAAACAATCTGCGCAAGTAAATGTTTGTGAATACTGCCAAGTTTGCATTGCAGGTATTGTTTGCATGGTGTCTGCTAGTTGACATCGCTGTGGCAAAACCAGTGCAATTGGAATTACGCAGTGTTGTACATGTAAAGTTGGCCAGGCTGGTATTGGCAGATGTGGTGAATGTAGATGCCACCACGCAAAGAGAAGAAGTACAGTTGCTTGCCATGCCCATAGGCACCATGTCGCTGACAGCGGGCAATATGGTGGTGCAGCGCAAGTCGTTGGAGAAGTGGGTAAGACAGCATGCAGGCGCACGCAGCAGGGATATTCATTGGGTAGGTGCTGACGCGGTCAATATCATGTTGCAGACCCAGATCGTGGATGCGGCAAGAATGCGCAGCCATGCCAGGGCCGTGCTTGAGGAGTGGATCACTCTGAACGCTCGCGATGCAGGCAGCAGCAATGTTGCGATCAGGGATCAAGGCGAATTGCAGGCGCTGATGGTACCGGCAGGTGAAGTGAAGCTGAGGATATCGCATTTATCCGAGCCATTAAGCTTACGCAGAAAGTTATCAGTATTGCTAGATGTATTAATATCAGATCAAGTTGTCAAAAGTGTGCCAGTCTTGTTTGAGCTAAGTGGCAGCAGGCAAGCCTATATAGCCAGGCATGATATTGCCAGGGGTGGTGCAGTTTCAGATGCAGATGTGGAATTAAGGGCAGTAGATATCTTCGTGGACGTGAATGAGCCTGTATCGCCAATCAATTTTGCCAAAGCAGCAGTCAGGGCAAAAACAGGTTTGCGTAAAGGTGCAATCTTGAGCCGCGCGAATATAGAAACCGTGCCAGATGTGGCGCGTGGTGATTTTGTTGTATTGCTGGCGCGCGATGGTCTGGTCAGCATAGAAAGCCGGGTAGAGGCAATGCAGGATGGTTATGTGGGACAAATCATCAAGGTGCGCCCCGGTAATTCAAATAATCAAATTCCGGCGAAAATAATTGAGCCGGGAAAAGTGGAGTTGCGTTAATGGAATTGGAAACACGAATGCAAAAGTGGATGGGCATGGTCCGCATGATGTTTATCGCTGCCTGTGTGCTCGGTACGTCTTCTGCGCCTGCATTTGGTGACAGTTTGTACAAGGAATCAACTTACCGTGCGCTGACCTCGGACAACAAGGCTTACCGCCTGGGTGATGTGCTGACTGTACAGGTATTTGAGAATTCGACGGCATCGACCAGTGCCGATACCGGCACACGCAGGAAAGATGGCGTTTCTGCCGAGCTGAGCAAGAATGGCGGCAGCCTGAAGCAATTTGGTATCAATGTCGGCGGTGAATTTGATGGCGGTGGCAAGACACAGCGTAGCAGCAAACTGCTGGCGACACTATCGGTTGCGGTGCGTGAAGTGTATTCCAACGGTGATCTTGGTGTGTCAGGCGAGCAGGCACTGATGGTGAATGATGAAGTGCAAAGAGTGAGCCTGGAAGGCAGGGTACGCCCTCAGGATATCTCTGACCAGAACGTCGTGATCTCTACTCGTTTGTCAGACGCCAAAATCGTCTATGTGGGCGAGGGAGAAGTCACGGATAGGCAGCGCCGTAGCTGGTGGCGTCGATTGCTCGACGGAATGGGTTTGTAATGGGATTACGGAATATGATGTATTTGTTGCAGGCCGGGTTGTTGGCTGCTTTTGTTTTTGCACAGGATGCACAAGCAATCAACCAGACCAAACAAAACGAAGTGCATGACTTGAAAGAAGTCAGGGTCAAGGATATTGGCAAGCTGCAAGGCTGGCGTGAAAACGCCCTGGTCGGGTATGGCATCGTGACTGGTCTGGCAGGGACTGGTGACTCTTCTTCCAACCGCACAACCAGACAAGTGCTGGCAAATGTGTATTCCCAGTTTAATTTGACGATTCCGGTGGAACAGGTACAAAGCCGCAACGTCGCGGTGGTGATGGTCAGTGCTATGCTGCCCGCCTTTGCACGCGAAGGCGAGACGCTGGATGTCACCATTACTTCTGCCGGTGATGCCCGCAGTCTGGTGGGTGGCAGCCTCTTGAGTACACCGCTGAAAGCACCGAATGGCCGCGTGTATGCATTGGCACAAGGTGCATTGTCAGTTGGCGGTTATCGCTATGACGCGAATGGCAACATCATCCAAAAAAATCACCCTACGGTTGGCTCAGTACCAAACGGGGCGATCGTTGAAGTGGGTGTCAGTTCACAAATGCTCAACAAAGACCAAAAGCTCACGTTTATGTTGAGTGAGCCTGACTATACTACCGCCAGCCGTGTGGCCAAAGCTATCAATGCAAAATATGGCCCTATTGCTGTGGCCAGCGATGCATCTGGCATACAGATACAAGTTGCAGATAATCAAAAAGACCAACTGGTGGATTTTATTGCTGACATCGAGAATGTTCTGGTGGAACCAGACCGTCGCGCCAAAGTGGTCATCAACGAACGCACTGGCGTCGTCGTGGCAGGTGGCGATGTACAGATTTCACGAGTGTCGATTTCTCATGGCGATATCAAGATTTCTGTGGCCAGCCAGAATACTGCTTCGCAGCCATTTGTGATTGGTCAGGCAAGTAGCGCAATACGTACTGCGATTGTGACAAATACCAAGCTGGACGTGGACGAAAAGAAAGAGTCTGCATTTTTATCGGAGGGTAATACTGTCGCTGATCTGGTGCGCTCACTGGTACGCATCAAGACTAATACGCGCGACATCATTTCCATACTGAGGGCAGTCAAGGCCGCTGGTGCCTTGCATGCAGAACTGATTATTCAATAATTTTATACGCCCATTATTTATGATTCACAATCTCCAATCCGTGACAACGGCGACTGTAGGCCTGGCGCTGGATGCTGCAACACTCAGGCATCAGGCAATTGCCAATAATATTGCCAATGTCAATACAGAAGGCTATGTTCCCGTGCAAATAAATTTTGCCAGCTACATGGAACAACTGGAACAGCTTTCTGCGCCGACCCAAGGTAAAGGCAGTCAGAAACACAGCATAGGCCAGCTGGAACTGGAACCGGTATTTGATGTGAACGGCAATCCTGCAAAAGTATCACTGGATACTGAAGTGGCCGCCATGGCGCATAACACAGTGCAATACCAGGCTCTGATCAAGGCCTTGAACCGCCACTATGCAATTATGTCCAGCGCAGTCACTGACGGCAAAAAATAATTAAGGATCTACAAATGGATTATCGACAATCATTCGGTATCAGTGCAGTTGGCATGTCTTTTGAGCGCGCCAGGGTGGACGTGGCTGCCATGAACCTTGCCAATGCCAACACAGTGCGGGAAGCAGATGGCACAGGTTACCAGCCACTGCGCGTGATCGCCAGAAGTGCCGCCCCAAGCACCAGTTTTTCAGACATGATTGGTGAAGCCGGTTTGTTCATGATAGGCAATGCCGGTAGAAGCTTTTCTATCGAAGGCGTTGATAAACCGGCGCGCATGGTGCACGAACCTGGACACCCGTATGCCGACGCCAAGGGTTTTGTGGCTTATCCTGCCGTTGATTCAGCAACCGAAATGGTCACCATGATGAGTGCCATGCGAGCTTATGAAGCCAACGTCGCAGCAATGAATACAGCAAGAAACCTGGCGCTCAAAGCGCTGGAAATCGGTGGAGGAAGTAACTGATGCAAGTCGCAAGCATTTCACAATTTATAGCGCCAAGCGCCATCGCTTCAATCGAGCCGCCGGCCAATGCAGCAGCACCAGCACAAAGTTTTGGCAATATGGTGAGCCAGGGTTTGGCACAGGTCAATGAGCAGTTGCAAACCTCACAGACTGATTTGCAAGCACTGGCAACTGGCGATGTGCAAAACCTGCATCAGGTCATGATACGCATGGAAGAAAGCCGTTTGTCATTTCAATTGATGTTGCAGGTCAGGAACCGCTTGCTGGAGTCCTACCAGGACATCATGAAAATGCAGATATAGATAGCTATTGCCTGATGTCGCTTGAGTTTAAAGTAGCGGCATTGAATTGAAAGACAGGATGCCTTCATGGCATCTTTTGTAATCGTGGTTGGAGTAGGTTGTGATTAAAAATTTTTGGAATACGCTAAGCAGTTCTGCCCGGATTGGTTTCGTAGGCGGACTGTTGGCTATTTTTGTCATTACCGCGTGGTGCGCGGTATGGTTGCTGCGCACGGATTATCAGGTGCTTTTTTCTGACCTGAAACCACAGGATAGTGCCGCCATGGTGGCAGAACTGGATCGCCTGAAAATCCCTTACAAGATAGGTGAGGGCGGCAATGCTATTCTGGTTGACAAAGAAATCGTACACACAACGCGGCTTAAACTGATGGGAAAAGAAATACCCCTGAATGGTGCGGTTGGTTTTGAGTTGTTCAATAGCAGCGATTTTGGTATGACAGAATTCGCGCAAAAGATTAATTTTCAGCGCGCCTTACAAGGTGAAATTACCCGTACCATTTCTTCGCTGGACGAAGTCAAGGACGTGCGCGTCCATCTTGCCTTGCCTGAAGAAGCATTGTTTAAGCGCAGCAATAATAAACCCAAGGCAGCGATTACCATCGCTTTAAAGCCCGGCAAGAAACTGAGACAGGAACAAATTACCGGCATACAAAGACTGGTGGCAGCGGCTGTACCCGGCATACAAATTCAGGATGTCACGATCGTTGACCGCCAGGGTGTTGCCTTGACGCGCAATAATGCCGTCCCAGGCGAGGTAGAGTTAAGTACAGGTAATCTCGATCTTAAAAAAGATACCGAGACTTTGTTGGCACATAAAGTCAATGAGGTGCTGGAGCATAGCTTTGGTGCAGGCCAGGCAATGGCAAGTGTTGATGTGGTCTTGAACATGGACCAGATTCGTGTGACGACTGAAAACGTGATCGCGGCGCCTGCAACTGCAGGGCAGACGCCGACTGGCATCATCATCCGCGAAAAAGAAACTGTGAAAGAATCAGGCGCGCCTGCGGACGTATCGCAACCACAGAATGCCCGCGGTGGCAGTTCACAAAGAGAAACTGAGTATCAGGTTGGTCGTAAGGTTGAACAGGTAGTTGGACAACCAGGTTCCATACAAAAAATTAATGTGGTGGCTGTTGTACGCAAGTCCCTGGATGAAGCCGAGACTGAAAAAGTGAAGGCCCTGGTTGCTGCAGCAGTTGGTGTGGTTGCAGAACGTGGCGACACTGTCGTGGTACAAAGTCTGCGTGCTTTGCCCGGTCAGGATGTCAAATTGACAGATGCATTTGCCAATACAACTGAGCAAGCCGCTACGGCCAAAGCAGACGTGGCACCACAAGATGCGCGACAGTTGGCAGCAGAACTTGACACCTTCAAGATCATTACCAGCTTATTGGCTATACTCGCTGTGCTTGTACTGGTCATGTACCTGGTGCAATTGTCTGCCAAAAATAAAAATAATGCCGCCTCCATGAACAGTCAGCAACGCGAACAGGCCTTGAAGCAGATTCAAGACTGGATGCGTCAGTCAGAAGCCAATGCTTCCGCAGAATCTGTTGCTGATATTAAACAGCGCAGTTAAGTTTTTCATTGAGAATATGATGCAAATTTCTGAAAATACCCGGCGCTCTGCCTTGTTGCTGCACTCTATGAGTGAAGCTGACAAGCAATGGGTACTGGGCAATCTGGATGGTAGAGATACTCAGATACTGAATCAATTGCTGAGTGAATTGAACGAATTGGGCTTGCCAGCAGACCAGGAACTGCTGTCTGACCTCAATAACATGGACAAAACTGTACGTGTATCTTCAATGAAGATGACATGGTCGGCAAATGTAGCTGATCTAAGTGTGGATCAACAAATAGCCTGTCTGAATACCGCTGATTACCGTGATATTTTCCGGGTGCTGGTAGATGAATCGGCTGAGTTGCTGGCTTATTTCTTGCAAATTTACCGTTGGACTTGGGAAAAAGAATTCCTCGCATGTTTTGATGCCAGCATGTCGCGTCGAATTCAAGAGGCAAGGGCTGCCATTAAAGAGCCCTATTTGTCAGAACCAGATGCACGTGCAAAAAAATTGCAGCAGGCCTTGATTGCGGAAATTATCCAGCAAGTTCCAGCTCCCCGTGCTGCTACCTCACAAGCTGACGTATTAGAAAATAGTGGTATGTTTGCGCATTTGTTGCGCCGCCTGGGTTTTGGCAGCAAAACTACTTTCATGCGTAAGGAATACTGAGTATGAAGGGGCAACCGACAATTAAAAAGAATATGCAGGTTCTGCGTGATGTGCTGGTGCACAACCATGTGCATACTTTGCACAGGCCTGGCAAAGCTGTAGAAAAGAATTTTTCTGTAAAAAATAAAGTCGAGAGTGATATTCGTCCAATCGACAGCAAACCTGCATCCGTGAATTTTGGTTTGCCAGTAACGCCAAACAAATTGCCGCTCGTTGACCGCTACGAAGAGGGGTATCTGGCAGGTAAAATCGAAGGTCACGCGTTGGCCGTGCGCGAAGTCGAGCAAAAGTTGCAGGCAGAACTGGATGGCAAGCGCGAGCAGTTGTTTCAGGAAGCATACAAGCTAGGCCAACAGCAAGGATTTGCCAATGGACAAAAAGAAGGCCTGACGGCAGCACAAAATGACGCTGCCGAATTGAAGGAAAACTTGCACCAGCATCTGGCGCAGTTCGAACAAATTCTTGCCAGCTTACCAGTGCAACTCGATAATTACATGCGGGATGCAGAAGATGAGCTGGTGACATTGTCTTTTGCTGCCGTCACCAAAATTTTGGGTGATTCCCTGAGTTCTGAAACGGCCATCCGCGAGTTGATCAACTCCCTTGTCAAGCAGCATTTAACAGATACAGAATTTGCCGTCCATCTGCATCCAGATGACTATGCGTTGATGGTTGCCGCAAACTCCGGCTCCACAGCCGGTAATACATCTGCTGCGGGAAAAATAACCGGTCCCTATCAGTTCCGCTGGGTGTCAGATGCCAATATCAAATTGGGCGGCTTGATTATACGGTCCAGTGAACAAAGCCTGGATGCAAGACTGGATTTCCAGATAGAGGTCTTGAAGCAAGGTCTGCTGCAAGCAAGAAACCAACGCAAGAACAAGCTGCAGCATGAGCATGCACAAACTCGGGTAGCTGGGGCAACTGCCAGCGATCAGACAGCAGCGACAGGCGCAGCGTGATCAGACTCAACGAATACCACGCGCAATTGAATAAATCCATTTTCATCAAGCGGATAGGGCAAGTGCGTCAATTTAGTGGTTTGTCGATCGAGGTAACTGGCTTGAATGCGACAGTGGGAGAGCTGTGCTCTATCTATCCCAAGCGTGGTGAATATCAGGGCAATGAAGCTGCCGAGCCCATCATCGCAGAGGTGATCGGCATAGGTGCTGGTTACCTGACCTTGATGCCGTACGGATCGGTACAAGGACTGGCTGCAGGTTGCGAAGTCGTAGCCGATGGTGCCTATGCAGAGATCGGTGTCGGTCAAGAATTGCTGGGTCGTGTTATCGATGGTTTTGGTCAGGCTCTGGATGGCTTGCCACCAGTGCGCACGCAATTGAAAAAGCCTTTAAAAGCGGCACCTATCAATCCTATGCAAAGGCCAAGGATAGAAAAAGTTCTAGAAACCGGCATACGCTGTATTGACTCCTTGCTGACGATAGGCAAGGGGCAAAGGGTCGGTATTTTCGCCGGTAGCGGTGTCGGTAAAAGTACGCTGCTAGGTATGGTCGCCCGTCATGTCAAGGCGGACGTCAATGTTATTGCCTTGATCGGTGAGCGTGGCAGGGAAGTGCGGGAATTCATCGACAAGCAACTGGGCGTTGAAGGAATGAAGCGCTCGGTGGTAGTGGTGGCAACTTCCGACCAGCCAGCCTTGGCGCGTATCCGTGCAGCTTACGCTGCTTTGGCAATTGCCGAGTACTTCCGGGACCAAGGTTTGCAGGTATTACTGACTATGGATTCGGTCACTCGCTTTGCCATGGCCAGGCGTGAAGTCGGTTTGTCGGCGGGTGAGCCACCAACTGCGCGTGGTTATACGCCTTCTGTTTTTGCAGAATTACCCGAGCTTTGTGAACGTTGCGGCACTGCAGATAGCGGGGGGGCAATTACAGCATTGATGACTGTGCTGGTGGAGGGGGATGACCTGAACGAGCCTATTTCAGACAGCCTGCGTTCTATACTTGACGGTCATATCGTATTGGCGCGGCAACTTGCGCACAAGGGGCAGTACCCGGCGATTGATATTCTAAAAAGCGTCAGCCGTGTGATGCCGGATATTGTCAGCCAAGAACAAAAAATGCTGGCGATTGAAACCGTTAAACAAATGGCTGTACTGGAACGCAACCGCCAGATGGTGGATATAGGTGCCTATCAGGCGGGCAGTAACCCGGCATTGGATCAAGCCTTGCAGATTGAAACCCAATTGCTGAATTGGCTGAAGCAGGATGAAGGTGGATTTCTGCGTGATCAGGCAATACAAAATCTTGGTAATATTGTAGGCAGCCAAATGGCAAGAGGACGCGTATGAGTTCCAGTGTGGATTTGCGTGGTTTTACCTACCAGTTGGATCCAGTCCAGAAGCAGGCACAATGGAAGCTGGACATACTGGAGATTGATCTGGCGAAGGCACAACACGAAGTGCAGCAGTGCGAGCAACTGATAGAGCAACTGAAACTGCGTGAACAAGAGCAGGCGCAATTGGCGCGTACATCATGGCATAGCCATATGAATGTTTCGGTGCACCAATCTGCCCTGGAATTTTTATTGACACTCAAAGCCGAGATGTTGATCAAGCAGGAAGAACTGATTAGTTTGCAAAATAAATGCAGTTTAATCCGGCAGGAATGCATTAACTTGCAACAGAAAATGGAATTGTTTGATTCGCATCGTCAAGAATGTTTGGACGAATATATTCTTGAGCAATTGCATCAGCAAAATGCAGAAATCGACCGGGATTGGAATGCCAGAAGTATGTGGAGAGCAAAGAAAAGAGAGGCAAACCTATGAGCTTGACGACATCTTTGAGCTTGAATCAGGATTTGTCCGCCAAAAGCTTGCGCCTGCGCACGGACAATAGTGGCGTGCCGGATATAGCGAAGCAGCAAGCCTGGTTAAGGGCGATGGAACAATCGCAAATGCAAGAGTGGCTAAGGCAAGGCTTGACTGCCAGGGGGGGGCACGACACGCCCGTAGCTGAGGACACATCCAACGCACGTGAGCTAAGTCAAAAGCATCATCAGGACGATGCTGAGAAAACTGGTGACCGCGAAACAGTGAATGATGCGCAAGCAGATTCCCGCTCAAATGGAAGTGCCAAACAAGCGGCATCGATTGAGGGAGTGGATAAAAGAAATTTTGTCGCCCAAGATGCAAGAGCGAACGAGGCTTTACCGGCTGCAAGCTCAGTTCAACGAAGTTCTTCTGACTCAACGGTGGCTGAAGTCGAAAATGAAAACTCTGAGGTAAAGCAGCAGGTATCTGCGTCGGGCATGACAGCATTTGCTGCAAATAATTTAGCCTCTTCGCCTGGAACGGTGCAGTCGTCTATAGCCACTGGAAGTGCACTGCCATTAGCCGGGGAGTTTGCTCAGGGCGGGCAAGCTGTGCAAACCATTAAAATTGCGCTGCAAGAAATGACAGGCATTGAAGCAAAGATCGTCTCTGCTGAATCATTGAATCAAATGGCTGATGTAGATAAACAAACAAATCAGCCTGTGAGCAGGTTGGCCGCCAGCTTGTCAAAAATGGAAACTGATACTGCTGAGCTCGAAAAAAGCGCGATCAAAGAAGAGTCTGCAAGTGCGAAAGCGGCAGATAATGCGGAATCTCTTCCCGAAGAACACCAGGTTATCCGTTTTCATGCAGAATGGAGTGAAGAAGGTTTGCGCCTCTGGTTGGGTATAAACAGCAACGCCAATATTGATAAAGCGCAACTGACAAAACAATTGCATGACTGGGTTGCCAAACAGAATGTGCAATTGTTAGCCCTGATATGGAATGGTGAGCAATTGCCTAAGAATGTGATTGCCCAGATGTTAAAAGAAGGTGCTAATCCGTCAGCATCGTCGCTCACCAATAGCAAGCCTAGTGATGTTGCAAATGCACCAGGTGTTGAAGATACTCATTATTTTTTAAATTCTTATTTACAAGCAAAGGAGATGCAATGGCCATCAGTTCAGTAGGTAGTGCATCATCTGCTACCAATAACCTGCAAGCGAATAATCTAGGGATTCAGGATTTCTTGAAGATTTTGCTGACTCAGCTCAATTATCAGGACCCTATGAAACCCATGGACAATCAACAGTTCATGGCGCAAATGGCGCAGTTCACCACTTTGCAGCAGACCCAGCAATTGAATACGAATATCGAGCACCTGATCAATAACCAGGCGTCTTTACAATCGGTAGGTTTGATCGGCCGTACGGTGGATATTGCGACACAAACCGGAACTTTGACCGGCGTTGTCGCTGGATTATCACTCAGCGGTGATTCGCCGATGTTGACTTTGACTACCACGAGTGGATTGAAGATAGACAATATCGGCCTGGATCAAATCATTAATGTACGCTGATTGCTTATGCCCTGAGTACGTTTGGCACGCTTAAAATAATTCGAAATTAAAGAAGGAAAAATTATGCTTGATTCTATCTACATTGGTATGAGTGGTTTGCAAGGTTACTCCCGTGGCCTGAAAGTGATTGCAAATAATACGGCCAACATCAACACCCCTGGGTTTAAAAGCTCCAGCATACAGTTTGGCGATATGTTCTATGCCAATGGTGACCAGAGCGGCACTTCAAAAGGTACTTTTGGCTCCAGCGGCCATGGCCTTGTGACAGGTGGAACCACGCTGAACTTCAAGCAAGGCGAGCTCAGGCAAACTGGTAACACTCTAGACCTGGCCGTGGATGGTGAAGGCATGTTCACTCTGAAAGATGCCAATGGCAAGCTGCACTACACACGTGCTGGCCAGTTTGAATTCAATTCCAGTGGCGTACTGGTCAACCGCCTTGACGGTAGCAAAGTCATGGGCCGTGATGCTAACGGCGCACTGGCCGAAATTACTGTTAACGGCACACGTTCTTCCAATTCCAAGGCAAGCACATCCGTTACTTTTAAAGGTAATGTTGACATCAATAGCACTACAGTCAGTGTTGGTTCTGTCAAGGTCATCGATAACGCTGGCGGCGAGCATAATCTGACGACCAAGCTGACAAAAACAAGTACCGATAACTGGTCTGTTGACGTTTCTGAAAATGGCGTTTCAGTCGGCACGGGCGCTATTGTATTTTTGAATGGAAAAACCGTTCTGGCAAATTCAAAAGTCACGATCAACTATACACCGGCAGGGATGACCAGTATGCCATTAACGCTGGACTTCAGTACTGATGTAACCTCCTTTGCAACCAGTCCTAATCTGACAGCACTGGCGTTCAATACACAAGATGGTTTTTCTGCCGGTAATTTGACGGGAGCCAGTTTTGATGCAAATGGCGTGTTGGTCATGACTTATTCAAATGGCCAGACCAGCAAGGGCAATCGCCTTGCATTGAGCCGTTTCGATACTGTGGATGCTGTCCAGGCCGTGGGTGGCAATCAGTTCGATTCGACTGATCCTACTGCCTGGCACTCTGGCAGCGCTGGCGAAAACGGTTTTGGCAGCGTCAAATCAGGCGTTGTTGAAATTTCCAACGTTGATCTTTCACAAGAGTTCAGTGACCTCGTGATCATGCAACGAGGCTATCAAGCCTCATCACAAATCATTACGACTGCGAATGAAATGCTGCAAGAACTGTTTGCAATGAAGGGTAAATAGTAGTGTCTGGAGTAAATGCTAAATCTCAAATCTTAACCCCAGGCGAACTGTTCAAGATGCGCTGGTGGGCTGCCGGGCAGCTGGATTTGATTTGCAAAAAAATTGATGCGGTCAATGCTGACTGGAGCAAGGATTGGCTGGCGAATGGCGAAAGCCATTCAGCCCAAGCCAAGCTCGCTTCAGCATCACCAAAAAATCAAGCGATGCTGGGTGGTTGGCGTCAGGTATCTGGGGTGAGTGCACAAATATTCTGGATGCAAATCCCTCCAAGGCATCTGGAACATCTGCAAGATGCCATGTTTTCAGCAAGTGGGTCTGCATCAATCTCTTCCAAGTCCAAGGGAGTTATTGGCAAGAGTGTGGCAAGCCAAGCCTGGGAAGAATATCTGGGCAAATTGAGTGACTTGCTGTCGCCCGCACAAGTCGATATGTCAACCGGCATGCCGCCAGAAAATCTGTTCAAGGCATGGTCAGGGGCTGTGCAACTGGAAATGCAATGGTGTGGAGTGAAGCTGGTGTTGGTGCTGAATCAAGCCTGTGTTGAGCAATTGCTGGGGCCAGATGTATTGGCAGGGAGTGAAAACAAGCGTAAGTTGCCACGTACCGCGCCGACCAGTAAGTTACACTCTATCACACAAGCTGTTCAGCATAAAAAAGTACGTATTCGTGTCGAGCTTAGCCCTTGCGAAATTGAACTCGGTAATTTGCAGCAGATACAAGTGGGCGATGTGATTCCATTGCCGCATGGCCTTGAACAACCTTTACAAGTCAAATTTGCCAGCGGCGAGGCGCTTTGCCTGGCATTTCTAGGGACAAGGGCAAATAAAAAAGCGATAGAAGTTTTAGCTCCATCCCCTGCGATAAAGTCCTGACAGAGGTAAATTCGATGGTTGTGTAAAAAGCTATTGTTATTATTCCCAAGCTTGCTCTTGCTGTTTTGTAGTATTTAAGAAATGAATGAAATATGAACCAACATCCTGAAACCTCCGCATCCAGTTCCGGAACGCCAACAGCCGCACAAGATGCAGTTGAAATTCAAATGATCAAATTGCCGGAGCTTGATACACAAGACCAGGCTGCCACAAATAAGTCTGCGCCAGTAATGACGACAATCAATCCATTGCATACAGTGAAGGCAAGGTTGCAGGTCTATGTCGGTGATGTTGAAATGACCGTGGGTGAATTATTAGCCTTGAAGCAGCATCAGATTGTCACGCTAGGTACTGATGTAGAGCAGGCAATTGATCTGGTTCTGGAAGGACATACCGTTGCCAGGGGTAATCTGGTCGCCGTTGACGGGCAATTCGCAATTCAGATTTCTGAATTACCTGTTCCCTTGAAAGCCTGACCTCAGCACCAGGCAATGATCGTGAACTCCTTTTTGAAATTTTCTCGTCAAGTTGGCGGCCTATGCATCCTTAGCCTCTTGATGTTGTGTGTAAACGCGAAGTCGCAGACAGTAGCTGGGGTGAGTACGCCTGCTGTGCAAATTGCAGCTGCTGCGTCGATTGCATCGGCTTCGCCAGCTATATTGGCAACCCCTGCTTCACCAATGCAGTTGTCGGCGAATATCCCTGTGATCCGTGATAACGGCAAAGGTAAAACAGATGATATTTCATTTGCCTGGCTGATCACTGTGCTTGCCTTGATTCTCGCCTTCGCCTATGTCGTCATTAAATTTAAATCAGGTACATTTAATTTAGGCGGGCGACTTCCAGGGCTGGATAAGAAAAGCACCAATTCAGAATTGAAAATAAAGAAGCAACTCATGTTAACGGCAAAAACCAGTATCCATCTGATTAGCTGGAATGGTGACGAATTACTCATCGCCTGTTCAGATAATCAGGTAACTGTACTCGACAAAAAGAAAATGGATTTGCCAACTATATCTGACGCTAATGCAGAGACTGAATTTTCACCTCAACAAAACGGACAGACATAATATGAGCAATAAAATGTCGATCCACCGCTTTTTACTTTGCTGCTGCCTGCCATTATTTTTTTGGTATAGTTTTACATCTCCAGTGTACGCTCGAGATGCAGCTTTAGAATCCTTTGTGACTCAAAGTGCACCCGAAACAACGACTCCAGCAACAGAGCAAAACAAAGAAGAGATCAAGGAAAAAGTCGAGGCTTTGCCTGCGCTGAAACCTGCTGCTACCAGCACGGTAAAAACTGTCACTACCATCGCTTCGCCTGTTGAATCGCTGTCAAATAAATTAAAACCATCCATCCTCGCTGCTGGCGATACCAATCAGGCGTTGCGAGTTATTTTGGGTCTGACGGTATTGGCAGTCTTGCCTGCTATCTTGGTGTCCATGACGGCTTTTTTGCGCATCATCATCGTGTTGTCAATGTTGCGGCACGCGATTGGGATGCAAGAAACACCTCCTAATTCTGCCATGATAGGCCTTGCTTTATTCATGACATTATTTACCATGGCTCCGACTTTGCAGACAATTAATGACCAGGCTTTTCAGCCTTTCATGTCCGGCAAGATGAATGCAGAAGTGGCTTATGAAAAAACCAGCGTGCCCATGCGCGAATTCATGGTCAGGCAAACGCGGGAGCAAGATTTGGCATTGATGGTGGAATTGTCAAAGTCCAAGCCACCTGAAACTATGGACGATATCAGCAATTTGCAATTGATACCGGCATTCATGCTGTCAGAACTTCGAGCTGCGTTTCAAATTGGTTTCGTCATTTTCCTGCCTTTTTTATTGATAGATTTGGTGGTATCGAGCATCTTGATGGCGTTGGGCATGATGATGATGCCCCCCATCTCGATTGCTTTACCTTTAAAGATACTCATGTTCGTATTGATCGATGGCTGGAGCCTGGTATTAAAAGCACTGGTTGGTTCATTCCATTAACATTCCATTCACGGCTTACGTAATGGCAGGCAATGCTAATGAGGACATACTAGTGCAAGGGACGGATTCTGAGGAATCTGAAGCAGTGTTATGGGCGAACTGGAAAACAAACGCGGACTTTGCTGCAAGAGAGCAGCTTATTGAAATCTACATGCCGTATGCCAAGTCGGTCGCCGCATCGATGTATGTGAAGCGCTATGGAAATGATGTTGAGTTTGCCGAATACAATCAAATTGCTCTGGTCGGCATGCTGGATGCGATGGAAAGATTTAATCTCGGGGCAGGAACAAAATTTACCAGTTTTGCCGGGCCAAGAATGCGCGGTGCCATCCTTAACAGCATGGAAGTTCATTCCGAAAAACATCAACAAATCAGCGTGCGTCAACGCCTTAATGCACAACGGATGGCTGCCAGTAAGGAAATGGCCTTACTGACAGATAGTGCAAATCCGGATGATAGTGAACAGATTTTTCGTTGTTTGGCGGAGGTTGGCCTGGGGTTGGCACTCTCCTGGCTGCTCGACGACAGCGGTATGGTAAGCAATGAGGGACTCACATCTCTGGTGCCACCAGTTTACGAAAGTTTGGAACTGAAACAATTGCAAGAGCAAATTCGTTCTCTTGTAGAGCAGTTGTCGAGACAAGAGCAAAAAGTTGTGCGATATCATTACCTGCAAAGTACGCCCTTTGAAGAAGTCGCAGAAATAATGAATGTAAGCAAGGGAAGGGTTTCTCAAATCCACCAATCCGCTTTGAAAAATCTGAAAAGACTTTTGGCCGCGCAAAGGGATTGCGACTTGGCCTGTTGAACGGACTACTAAGTCTGTGCAAACAATAAAATGCGAGAATACAATCTTCCCGGCATGGGAAACGAAAGAGATAGATGATGACCAACAAAACGGCCGCGCAGGAGAATACCTTGATTCCAAAAAATGCATTAACTGAAGTACAAACAATACGACAACAAGAACTCGGTGCCAGAGTCGCACGGCTGGAATCTTACTTGAGCAGTGATCCTGACAATAATGTCTTGTTGGTAGACGCCTTTGAAACCGCTTTGCAGGCTGCCTTGTTTTCAAAAGCCGAACAATTCCTTGCTGTTGCGCAGTCCAGGCAAACTGACGCCGCTGCCTGGCAATTCCGCGCCAGTAATTTATACCTTGCTCAAGGGCGCTTGCAGGACGCTCAGGTGGTACTGATCGGCCTTGAAGAACTGCAGGGGCCGCATCCGTCAATTATCCATAATCTTGCTTATATCTATTTCCAGAAAAATGATTTTACAGCGGCCCTGGCGCTGCTGGACAAGGGCCTTAATGATACTGGAAATAATGTTCAAGATATCAGTCAGCTTCAGGTGTTGTGGCTCAGGTGCATGCACAGGTCGCTCAAGCTGGAAGAAGCGCTTGAGTATGCCTTGCAACAGCAGAAGCTAAATCGCCTCTCGGATCAAGCGACAGGGATTGCCAGTCTGGTTGCGGTTGATCTAGGGAATATGGAATTGGCTGCCACGTGGGCAAGGCAGGCACTGGAGTCACACCCTGAGCAGGTCGAAGCGCTGGTGGCAAATGCGACAGTAGCGCTGGCGCAAAAAAATACAGACCTGTCCCGCGAATGTTTATTAAGGGCGCTGACAAAGAATGCTACTGATGGACGTGTCCTGTCACTGCTCGGTTTTACTGAAATGTATGACATGAAAATCGACCAGGCATTACCCTATTTACAGGATGCAGTCGTGTATATGCCTAAACACATCGGGACACATTTAGGTTTGGGATGGCTTTATTTTATACAAAGAGATTTGGATGCGGCCAGTGCAGAGTTTGAAACTGCGTTGGCACTTGACCGCAACTTCAGCGAAAGCCATGGTGCTATCGCTGTAATAGCAGCAACGCAAAACCAGATTGAAAAGGCCGAGCAACACATAGAATTAGCGTTGCGACTTGATAAGTCCAATTTTTCAGCGCCTTATGCACAAGCAATTTTGTCTGGAGAAACAAATGATGCAGAGGCGATCAAACGCTTAGCACAACGTCTGATGAAAAACCGTTTTGACACCAATTAAGCCCGCATATTTTTTCATATTGCTTCGGTTTAATGCTGCCGTTATTTTTTTACAAAACCACCTCGCGGATAGCATAAGGCTGATTTAAAGACCATCACCTTTTATGTCGACGATGGTACCAGCAGCAAATCTATGGCTTGATCAATTATGGGAGCCAGTTCCTGGTCAGCCTGCATTTGATTCTGAATATCTTCTACCATGCGAAAGAACCGGGGGTCCGCAATCAGTCCTTCTCCCAGTTCATCCAACAATACAGACTCTAGAAACGCACGGAAAGCCTTCCTTCGCCTGTGTGGATCTTCAAGGGGAATACCTGCGACTCTTTGAACAATCAAATGTCCTAAGTCTTTTTTTGGGGGGGAGGATATTTTTTTTGTTTTCACGGTTTCTTTTTTTGAACCGATGCTACTCGTATGCGGTGCTTTATTAGCTTTGCGCATAGAATCAATCTGACTGCGAATAATACTTGCTAACTGGCTAGTGCTTTCTATTTTCATATTTTCTTAAACTGCTGATTTCAACAAAACACGATCCCGAACAGACGAATTATTAACTTTATACAGAATATATTATGCCCTTACGTCAGAGGATGTATAACGCATCATTTACAGTGATGTGTTTGTAATAAGTATCCTTTGGAGAAGGTGATTGTACTTTATCTCTGCAACTCTGAGATCAGACTTCCTATAATACCGTACCAACTGTTACGCGCGTTGTTAACTGGCAAGCTCCTACCCGTTGTTTATATTTAACGTCGAATGCGGAGTTTTCTTGGGTGTTACGGCAGTGAGAAAAGGTGCTTCCATATCGAACTAGCGCTAATCGCAGAGGCTGCTATGCTGCTGTTAGAACTACTGTACTGAAATTGCCCTGTGGACTTTTGCTGGTTGGTGTCGGTGAGGACCAGTTGGCGTGAAAATGTTGACTACGCACACACGAACACATAAATATCTAAAAAGTGCGAATTCTAGAAAATCTCATTTTATCTGACACAGAAACGAAGAAAATCTCAGCTATCGCGACAATCAATCTCAAGTTACGTGACAATTTTCTGTTAATCAGTGCGTTCTTTACCAATTCCAGTCTCAACTTTCGTGGCACTTTACGTGTCATTTTGTGAGGTGAGTAAGTCGTTCAACTCACCCTTCACACTGCGCGTACCATACTCATTTTGCACAACCCAGTTCCTTCAAACTGGTTTCTATGTCACGCTTAATGTTCGCCTGGGTTTCCATTTCTTGTGCTGAGCCTCCTGCTCTTTGAGTATTGCGCAAGGCAGTAATTTGCTTGCGTACGTCTTCACACTGCTTCTGCTTGCGGGCAGCTTCGGTGGCATCTGGCTTACTGCTGTCTTTAGGTGTTTCACCATTCACAGCCTTGCGTTCTGCAGCCTGATGGCGACTGACTTCATCATCATTTGCCCGTGTGCCAAATTTGCGTTCGGTTTCTTTTTCCGCCATGCAATCGCTTTCGATTTTCATGCGTATGTCATTCGCATTGCCTTTCATTGCATAGACATCCGCGATGATCTTGCGCTGCTCTGCAGTTTTGGCTTCAGTCTGCAATTTATCTTGAAAACCACCGCCTTCCTTGTACCAGATCACCTTCTTGGCTTCTTCACCGCGGCGTACGCAATTGCCATCCAGTGGCGGCTTGTCCGAGGTTGAAGGGCTGGGATTTTTTTTGATCAGTTGACTGGGCTGCCCGGCGTCGCAGGGTTTGTCCTGATAGGTGCTGCCGCAGCGATACAGGTTTTGCGCCTGCGCATGTCCAGGCAAAACACTGGTCACGAGCAGGGCTTGCAATAGCAAGGGGATGGCGAGCGAGACAAGGGCGGGGATACGCATGTTGATTGACCAATGCAGTGTAAATAAAACGATTACTTTAGCATTCTGTTTAGTTGAACGGTGAAGTGTAAAGGTAGAGATCGTCCCTGTATTTGTAAATTACGTAACATTATCTAATAAATGTCCTATCACCATTGTTGGATATTCTATTTAAATGATGATTGACATCTAAAAATATGACGATCATAATCTAATTAATTGATCGATAAAAACGAAATCTTCAGTGCTTCATTTGTGAAATCAACGTAATCAAACTCTTTTTATTTAAATTCGCTAAAGGAATAATCATGGAACTCAACAATACCGTCGCATTCGTCACTGGTGCTAACCGTGGTTTAGGCCTGGCATTCGCCACGGCCTTGCTGGAAGCGGGCGTTAAAAAAGTCTATGCTGCTGCCAGAGACCAGTCTCAGATCACTTTGCCTGGCCTGCATCCGATACAACTCGATATCACCAACCAACAACAAGTACTGGCAGCAGCCCGGGCTTGCGGTGATGTGAACCTGCTTATCAACAATGCAGGCATTGCCCAGCCATCGCCATTTTTGGCTGGCGACAGTGTGACGGCAATCCGCGCGCAGTTTGAAACCAACTTCTTTGGCATGCTGGCAATGAGCCAGGCGTTTGCGCCTGTGCTGAAAGCCAATGGTGGTGGTGCGCTGGTGAATATGCTGTCGGTGTTGAGCTGGATTAATCTGGCTGGTATCAACGGTTATAGCGCATCCAAGGCAGCAGCATGGTCGCTCACCAATGGCTTGCGCAATGAATTGCGCGGGCAAGGGACGTTGGTCGTGGGTGTGCATGCTGCCTTCATAGATACAGACATGACACAGCATATTGCCATGCCAAAATCCACTCCACAGCAAGTCGCAAGCCAGGTCCTGGAGGCAATAGCGCAGGGCAGGGAAGAAGTGTTTGCGGATGAGATTACACGCCAAGTCAAGCAGGCTTTGTCGCTGGAATCTGCCCCTTATTTGCGCGAAGGTGGTCAATAAAATTCATGCAGTTTTAGAACTGTAGTACTACCTTTGCCGGGTTATGATGCAAACATCATTTTTCGGTAAAGGACGTACTCGTGTCTGGACTTATCCGTAATTTCTTAACGGTTGTGCAGGCTCTGCTTGCTTACTGCCTGGTACGCAAGCGTGTAACTACGGGTGATCGTGTTTCTTCGCATTTCTGGATCACCCCCTGGGATACTGGCATCAAGGCTTTGAAGAGCGATAAATATTTCCAGCTCGCAGAATCAGCGCAACTGGATTTTGTCATCAAAACCGGCATGCTGCGCCCTATGCTTGGTAGTGGAACTGCTTTTGTGAATGTGTCACAGCTCGTCAGTTTCATGAAGCCGGTGCATATATTTCAGCGGGTGCGGGTGGATACTCGTATCTTGTATGCGGATGATAAATGCGCTTATTTTTCGCACGAAATTTACGCACACGATGCACTGCATGCCGAGGTGCTGGTCAAGATGAAATTCAAGCGTGGGCGTTTAACTGTAAATCCGTTTGAGTTGCTAAACTTGCGTTTTGAAGAGCAAGCAGCCCATCTGCGCGCCTGGGATCAAGCGCTGCAGGCAATGGCATTAACACCAGTGCGACAAACTCAACAATAAGTTCATCGCCCGCCAGACACATCAACAAAACTGCCGGTGATATAGGAAGCCGCATCACTCAGCAAAAAGCTGATTGCTGCTGCCACTTCTTCTGGTTTGCCGCCGCGTTGCATAGGGACATTGGTCTTGAGTCTTTCAACACGGTTGGCTTCGCCACCGTCTGCGTGCATGGTGGTGTAGATCAAGCCAGGCCGCACGCTGTTGACGCGTATGCCTTCATCTGCCACTTCTACCGACAATCCCTTGGTCAGGGTATCAATCGCCCCTTTTGTCGCCGCATAATCAATATACTCATTGGCTGAACCCAGCCGTGCTGCGGCTGATGACACATTGACGATGGCACCGCCTTGACCACCATGTCTGGTCGACATACGTTTCACCGCTTCGCGGCAGCATAAAAAATAACTGGTGACATTGGTGCTGAGCAGGCGGTTGATACGTTCCGCCGTCAAATCCTCAAGTCGACATTGCTGCATCAGTATGCCAGCGTTATTGACCAGGGCATCCAGCTTGCCCAGTTGCGCATCAATATCCGCAAACAGGCGCACGACTTCCACTTCGTTGGCAACATCAGCCTGTATGGCAATGGCAGTACCGCCTTGCGACTGTATCTCTTGCACGACTTGCTGTGCAGCTTCATGGTTGTGCAGGTAATTGATGCAGACTGCATAACCGGCAGCCGCTAATTGCTGTGCTGTGGCGGCACCTATGCCGCGACTGCCACCTGTGACTAATGCTACTTTAGCGATTTTTGTCATGACTACTCCCTCTTATCGGATGCATGAAATGATGCATCAAGAATGCGTAAAATAAATCATCCCGGTATGGTAACCGGGACGAAGAATCTTCGCTGATGGAGTGAAGTTTGAAGAGGTTTGAGAGGGGAAGGCGGTGCGCATGGCGCACCCTACTAAATTGCATCCCCTGCAATTGCGAGGGGATGCTGTGCGTTGTGGACAATCGTCAGCCTTTGCTTCTGGCTTCTATCACTTCCCATTTTTCCAGTGCTTCCAGCAATTGCTCATCAATCTCAGCATGGCGTGCATTCAATTGATTGGCCTGATCCGGGCCGTTTTTATACAGATTAGCATCAGCCAGTTTTGCAGTGATGGATGTTTGCTCGGCTTCCAGTGCAGCGATCAACTTTGGCAATTCTTCCAGTTCGCGCTGCTCTTTGTAGCTAAGTTTTTTTGGCTTGGCTGCTGCTGGTGCACTCATGGTAGATACGGCTGCCACGGCTGGTTTTTGCTCAGTCTTTACTACTTTGGTGGCTGGCACAGTGCTGCGATAGCGTTCCCAGTCAGTGTAACCACCGATAAATTCACGCCACTGGCCTTCGCCCTCAGCAACGATAACCTGAGTCACTACATTGTCGAGGAAGGTACGATCATGGCTGACCAGGAAGACCGTGCCTGTGTATTCTTCCAGCAATTCTTCCAGCAATTCCAGCGTGTCGATATCCAGATCGTTAGTCGGTTCATCCAGCACCAATACGTTTGCTGGTTTGGCAAACAGGCGCGCCAGCAACAGACGGTTGCGTTCACCACCTGACAGCGATTTAACCGGTGAGCGGGCGCGTTCAGGTGCGAACAAGAAGTCACCCAGATAAGACATCACATGCTTGCGCTGCCCATTCACTTCTACCCAGTCACTACCTGGTGCTATCGTGTCTGCCAGGCTGGCTTCTTCATTCAGCTGCGCACGCATCTGGTCAAAGTAAGCGATCTGCAATTTACTGCCTTGCTTGATGGTGCCGTTGTCCGGTTCATCCTGCCCCAGGATCAGTTTCAACAGGGTAGTTTTACCGGCACCATTCTGACCGATAAGACCAACCTTGTCGCCACGCAAAATAATGCTGGAGAAATCATCGATGATGACTTTCTCGCCAAAACTCTTGCTGACATTTTCCAGTTCGGCCACGATCTTGCCTGAGCGCTCACCAGACGTCACATCCAGCTTGACCTGGCCTTGCTGGTCACGGCGAGCAGTGCGTTGCAGGCGCAATTGCTCCAGACGCTTGACGCGACCTTCATCGCGCACACGACGGGCTTTGACACCTTTGCGTATCCAGATTTCTTCCTGCGCCAAAAACTTGTCAAATTTGGCGTTTTCTACTTCTTCATTTTCTAGCAAGTCCGCTTTGCGGGTTTGGTAAGTCGTGAAATTGCCAGGGAAAGAAGTCAGCTTGCCGCGATCCAGTTCTATGATGCGGGTCGCTACATTGTCCAGAAAGCTACGGTCATGGGTGATGAACAGCACGCTGCCTTTAAAATCTTTTAGCAGAGCTTCCAGCCATTGTATTGATGAAAAATCCAGGTGATTGGTTGGCTCATCAAGCAGCAAGACATCAGGTGCACTGACTAGCGCACAGGCCAGGGCCACGCGCTTTTTCATACCGCCCGACAGCGTACCCATGATGGCGTCTTTCGCCAGGTTCAGCTTGTCCAGCGTGGTTTCTACCTTGTTACCCAGGCTCCAGGCATCAGCCGCATCCAGTTTTACCTGGATGTCATGCATGCGTTCCATCAGGGCATCATCATCGTCGCCGCCAAACTGGCCAGTCAGCGCTTCATATTCTTGCAGCAGGGCAGGCAGCTCACCCAGGCCGGATGCAACCGCGTCAAACACGCTGAGCTCCATGTCAAATTGAGGCTCTTGCTCGACATAGGCAATCTTGATGCCTTGCTGCATGACCAGCAGGCCATCATCAATCTTGGATGTGCGGGCAATAATTTTCAGCAAAGAAGACTTGCCCGTACCATTGCGTCCGATCAGGCCTACGCGCTCGCCTGCTTCTATGGAAAACTCTGCATGATCGAGCAGAGCAACGTGACCGAATGCCAATTGGGCATCGCTTAATGAGATAACTGCCATAAAACCCTGTGAAACCGGCATCCGGGAGATGCGCGGACATAAATTAGAGAAAAGCAGTATTGTACGCTAGCTAGGCACCTAAACTCATCTGCTGAATTGATTGTTCGGCCAAGCTCAGGTAAGATGGCGGGCTGATTGAGAAATGCACAAGTAAAACCGGGTATTTCTCACCGTGTCTCGCCGTAGTTCAATGGATAGAACGTATGCCTCCTAAGCGTAAGATACAGGTTCGATTCCTGTCGGCGGGACCAGGACACCAAAGGCAATACCACCACAAATCAACATAATCCGAATAAAATCAAAGGCTTAGCGTTGAGGCCTAAGAATTTAAATCTACAAAATAACAATTGAAAACACTGTTTTCTGTTAACTTCTACGAAAAAATTACGAACATCGTCGCTAGCTTCAAATAAGCAGTAAGCTTTGGCATGTTCAAATTGCTATCAAAAGTACGCACGAATCAAGGCTTATTTTGCCATGGCAGGGGCCTTTGCTTGGGCCTCGGAACGTGAATCGCAGATCAGACCTCTGGCTCGTGGTAAACCGCTTCGATGTTGTGGCCATCAGGGCCAATGACAAAAGCTGCATAGTATCTGCCCTGATATTGCGGGCGTAGACCCGGTGCACCATTGTCTTTGCCTCCCGCCTCAAGTGCTGCAAGGTAGAATGCATCGACTTGCTGCCGACTCTCAGCACGGAAGGCCAGGTGAAGGTGGGCTGGTTTGTCCTCAGTTTGGTACAGGCACAATGACACCTCGTCTTTTGCACAAAGCTCGACTCCGTAGCTTGGCACTCCCTCGGCTACGACTACTACGCCTAGCGGTTCCAATGTCTTGAGGAAAAAGGTTTTGCTCGCGACGAAGTCGCTGACACCGAATTTGACGTGATCAAACATGGACTATCCTGTCGTGTATGCTTGTAATGAGGCAATTAGTTTAAAAATACCAATTCCAAAGTTAGCAGAAAAGTTCTAACGAAGCAATTGTGGGGGAGCCAGGAAGTGGAAGCTGGATCAAGCTGACTGCGTTAGTTCAGCTAGCAAACGAACATGTGACATTCTTTTCCTGCGTGGAGTTTACATTCAAACTTCTCGTCATATTTTCTGCAAACACGTTTACAGAGTTCCTGGTCTTGATGATATTTTGTTGCCAAGCCTTTAATTTGATACACTGCGCTGCCTAGGGCTCGCAGAGATTAATTGTGGGGCTGACGATCATCGCAATCTTTTTTGGGATTGTGATCTGAATAAATATCTCACCGAGGATGCAATGTATTTCTGGAAGTTGGATTTGCTGAAGAAGCAATTGATTGCTCAAGGCTTGACTGAAGCCCAAATGTTTTCTTACATGTTGGTATATGTCATTTTCAGTACAATAGCAGTCGAATTGATGGCTTATTTTCCTCATGAGTCAGTGGACGGCTGGACTTACCTGACTACCATCTTGAATGTGCTGATTCCTGTTGTTGGGACCATGATGGCTTTTCGTGCTAACGGTGGGGCATCAGGCTCGCAATTTCTGGCGCGTTATATCAGTATTTCTTTGATATCTTCAATACGCTATTTGGTATTAGTCATTGTGATGATGGTTCCACTGACCATTGTAGCGATAGTGCTGCAGGGGGCATTCGATGTATTTAGTGGCCCGGTGCCTGATTTACTCTTTGCGACAACTTATGCTTTGCTGTACCTCTATATTGTCAAGCATATACGTGAAGTCGCAGCGCTACAATCCATTTGAATATGCATAGTGTCTGTGCAGGTGCACAGCAAGCAATTGCGTTCCCTGCGTATGCCCTGTTCTGTATGCGAACTATTCGTGTTTGAGCTCAGTTTTACACAGCCTGCAATGCGTATCTACAAAGAAGTTGGCCGCGCCACAGGCTGGACAGGGAATATTATCTGGCTGCCTGGAACGATCTTCCATAAATGCATAGATAATGAATGCCAGTACACTCAATGGTAAGAGGAACAGCCAGGCACCAGAACGCTTTTTTGTTTTCAAGTAAAACCAGCATGTTGCTATCAGTGAGAAAAACATGACATACAAGAGTATGTGGAAATATATGTTTTCTTCGGTCAGACCTAATACCTAATTGCGGTAAATTGCGGCACACATTCCAGTGAGATAAATTGTGACTGCAATGTTGCGCTTTTTTAAATAGCTTGGAATCATGTTTGAGTATATTTTTCTGAATGCTTGGGGGGAACTAATTTTACCGCACGACGCCAATAATCGGCCCCAAGTCCACTGTCGCATCATTCCGGTTGAGCTCCACTGAATAGATGCCTGAAATACTGCCATCCAGATATAAGGCATCCTGGCAGTGCAGGGTGTCACGAAAAAATATAGCCATCTCATAAAAATTGACCGGCTGCTCGCTGATCACAAATATTGCTTTGCTACCGATCACACCAACGCCATTACGCTTGAGGCGTGAATTTGAATCGGGTTTGAAGGCTGGATGCACTACACCGTTTCTCAGCAGCAGGGGGCCGGACTGGGTGGCCAGCAAAACATCCCTGGCTAATGCTGGATATTCTGATGATTCAATCACTTGTGGGCCGGATTTTTTGAGCAGGAATATGCCATTCGGTTTCAGGAAAAAATTTCCCCAGCCATCGGCAAGATTGAGTGCAGTCAGTTGCTCAGTATTCTGTATAAACAAACCAACCGGCGCATAACTGGCGTGGTACATGCCAGCGTTCATGGCAAAAACCAGTTGCTTGTTGCGTGCGGCTAGCCATGTCTTGAGTTGATCAAAACGCTTGAAGCCTTTGCCGGTGTCATCACGCAAGAATAATTGCAATTCTTCGTGCTCGGTATCAATGCGGATGACGGTAAAGCGTGGATCAGCGGCCTGACAATGCAGGGTGACTAGCAGAAATGCCAGTAGCAACAATATTTTGTTCATGAATTGCACAGTGCAGTGTCTGGATAGCATTGCAGTATTTTTAGCATGCGAGGGAAAATGGCTGAATTTATTTGCTTCTTGCTTGAGCAACTCCAGGGGATTTTACACGAGCTGAGCATTTGATCTGGCTTCTGCGAAAAGTCAGCTTGCAATGAAATTTTCTGCGCTGAGGAGATCAGCCCTTCTAGTGCTTTGTGCTTGAAGCTTATTTATTAGGACTAGGACTTACGCAAAACCGCCCCAAAGCGTTGCAGCGTCTCTGCTAGGAGCCGCGTACTAAAGTACTGTCTTCGTCGCTACGGAGCAGTCGGGGTTTCAGGCAGCATGCTGCCTGCCTACGTAACGAATCTCCCTTGCAAGAGAGATTTCCCAAGCAAGGCCTTGCTGGGACAATTTTGCGTAAGCCCTATTTATATCTCTTTTCTATGGCTGCATTAGTCCCATCTTTATCCATCTCTTTCAAAATCTGATTCCATCTATCAATTTTTGCTTGTGACATCGTCGTATTGCAGGCCAGGTACATCTCTGTCTGATTAAAGGTAAACAACTGGACTATCATTTTGCTCAGGCCTTGTTGCTTCAGGATTTCCCAGCCCAGCAATTCGCCACTGGCCCAGAAGTCAAAACGTCCGGCCAGCATCTTGCGTGGATTGTCGGCATCTGTGCTGGCCAGTTCGGTATTGAAACCCTTTAATGAAAAATATTCTGCGATAGCATCATTGCGATAAGAACCTATGACATAGACACGCAAATCTTCCAGCGTTTTAGGGTGGCGTGTATCGTCGGCGCGGGCGAAGATGACCCAGTTATTTTTTACCAGTGGCCCTACCCATTTATACAATTGCTCGCGCCCTGGCGTGCGTGAGGTTGAAAAGACGCAGGTTTCAGGATTGTTCTGCGCCATTTGTATTGATCTTGCCCAAGGGTAAGCGGTGATGCTGTATTTTTCACCAGCCCGGCGCATGAGTTCTTGCACCTTTTCCGTGGACAGGCCGGTGACTTCTCCAGTCTTGGGATTAACTATGTTGAAAGGAGGATAGTCTTCCGTGACAAGTATTTCTTGTGCATGGACAGGAGAGATCAGGACGGTGGAGAGGACGAATACACAAAGACGTGGGATACGCATATTTCCCCCTGCCAGGTCGGTAAGCTTGCAGACCAGGCTTTGGTCAAACTTGTGGATACAAGCAAGTAAGCGAGGCGACCTGACCAGGCCGCCTGCCTGTTCATTTCATGTGGAAAATAAATGCAATTTCGCCTTCTTATCAGGATAGAGCATCTGTAGTATTTTGCGATGTTTTTTATCTGGTCACGTGATGTAAAACGCGCCGCCCGTTTCTATATGTATATAAAGTGAGAGCGGGTTGCTGAATGTCCCCTCTGTCGTCAAAGGAAATAACTCCGGTTACTCCATTTAATCGGACGGCTTTCATATAGTTCAGATATTGCTGGGGTTCGACGGAATTTGCGCGTTTCATGGCAGAAACCAGCGTGAAAAAAGAATCATAGACATAAGGGGCATAAATGAGAACATCCATGCCAAAACGGTTTTTATACTTGCGTTTGAACTCGTCGAGTATGGCTGTGCGGCCAGCTTCTACCCCACCTGCTTCTCCGCAAAAGACCTGATCATTTTGTATGGTGTCTTTTGCCATGCGTGGCAGGGCAGAAGTGCAGATACCATCGCTGCCAACAAATTTGACGTTCACACCTTGTGCAGATAATTGTTGGAGCAGGGGGCCTGCTTGCATGTCCATGCCGCCAAAAAATATCAGATCAGGACTGCTGTTTTTGATCGCCGTGATTTCTGCATTGAAATCAGTCGTGTTGCTGGCGACAGATTGCACAGTGGCTATGGAGGCGCCATTTTGCTCTGCTGCAAGTCTGAAGGCATAAGCGATACCAGTTCCATAAATAGTGCCGTCATCTACGACGGCGATTTTGCGTGCGGCCAGGTCTCGCGTCGCTACTTTCGCTATCATTCCAGCCAGAGCTTCATCATTGGCGACCATGCGAAAGGCCGTGCTAAATCCCTGCTTGGTGAATTTTGGGTTGGTTGCCGACGGTGAAATTTGTGGAATGCCAGCGCGGAAATATATTTCTGAGGCCGGTATGGTCGTGCCAGAATTCAAATGGCCAACCACGCCCTTGACGCCCATATTGACCAGGCGTTGTGCCGAACTGTTACCCTGTCTTGGATCTGCACCATCATTCTCTGCAATCAGTTCAAACTTGGTGAGTTGCCCCCCAATCACGAGATTAAGTGCATTCAGATCTTCTATGGCCATTCTGGCGCCATTTTCATTATCGCGGCCGAGATGGCTGATGGCACCTGTCAGCGGCCCTACATGACCTAAGCGGATCAGTTGCGTGCCCGGTATGGTTGCAAGCTGCGGGTTATTCCCTGATTCTTGTAATGATGTAGGGGCTGGAGTAGTAGTATTTGGTGCTTTTGCTGACGACTCAGGCGCAGCACGTGTGTCCTTACCACGGCCATAAACCAGATAAACTGCGCTTTCAGCCAGTTCGGCAACATCTTCCCTTGACCTGACAGACTTTGCCGGTGCCTTTAGCAACTCGTCCCTGACAGCTCTGGTACTGGAAATCATTGCCAGCAAATACGGTACCTTGACAGCGTAATTGACATTTTGCGCAACGACACCATCCATCAGGGTAAGTTTATCGTTAAGCTTGGATGTCACAATACCAATCACTGAGCCACGGCTATCCAGCAAGGGCCCCCCGGAATTTCCGGGTTGTATGGGCGCACTGATTTGAAAAAATCTGACGTCGCCGTTTGATCCGCTTTCGGCTGTGATCGTGCCATTGGTGAATTTGGCTTCGTAGCCTTGTAAATCGACATTCGGGAAACCCATTGCGGAGACCTCGGAACCTTTGCGGATTCGCTGCGTGTTTTCCAAAAACAAGGGTATGGTAGTTTTGTCGATGCTTAGTATTGCCAGGTCATTCTCGCGATCAGATGCAATCACTTTTGCGGGATAGGCTTTTTTATCCCGGTCAAAAACAATTATCTCGCTCATACCATTGATAACATGAAAATTTGTCGCCAGATGACCATTTTTTGAAATGGCAAAAGCAGTTGCTGTGCCCTCACGTTCTCCAGCCCTGGCTTGCGCCTCATTGATATTAAGCAGCGCTATGCAACTGATGAATGACAGGCTGATGGTGACTACTTTATTTTTGATGGATGAATACATATTGGCGGTCGTATTTTGATCAAATGGAGGTGAGATGGCAGAGTGAACGTTGATTAAACTAATCCAGAGTATTGCTCAAATTATTCATTGCTACAAGTGCAATTTGCTAGCAGCGCACGTCAGCTACTAAAATAGCTGGCCCCAATAAAGTAAAAACGATTTCACAAAAATTAGTCAAGCCTGAATGGTAAGGCATGAGCGCTCGAAACACGTCATCCTGTTTCTGTGATGTACGCTGAAATTTTTGTAATTTATTTTGAAAAAACGCAGCAGGGGTTAGCCTGCTGCGTTTCATTTTTTTTACTTCTAACGGGATATTTGGCTCACGCCCTGACGTGGTGTACACCTGGTTTCCCTTAGTTCAATATTCAGCAGGGTTTGCTGAAACTGGCTTTTCCAGGCGCCGCCATGGGGATTGATTCTGCACACCATCTCACTGCTGGCAGATCTGAGGTTGCCAGGTTCTGCACGTGCTTTGCGTTGCGCTTCCAGCACGCGCTCGGCAATTTTGTTTGCATCATCTTGATCACCTTGCGCACGCAGACTTTCTATCAACATCAGGTCAGATTGTAAATTGCCCGCAGGTTGCGCACGTTGAATAAACAAGTCTATCAGCCAGTTGCCTGTACCCGGTGCATGTAGCTGTGTCATTGCCATGGCTTCTTGTGTCGCTACCTTGTAGTCTTTTTGCAGCATGGCGATCATCCATTTTATTTGATGACTCTCAAGATTCGACAGACTGTTCTGCAAAGGATCTTTTGTCTTGTTGGTAACCTTGCCAAGTATAGTCTGAGCTTCAGCGAAATTCTTTTTGCTGACAAGTAACCAGGTCTGGTCCATTTTTAAAGTAAAACAGAAAAAATCATTCGCTTCTTTGGTACTGCAATCATAGTCGTTTGCAGCGGTTTGCAACTGATGTTCCGCATCGTCAACCCTGCCGGTTTTGTAGTAGGCGCGCGCCAGCATCTGATGTGCCTGCAAGAGTTGGGTATCATCCTCGTTCTTGTCTTTGGCGAACAGGCTGACGACTTCTTCCTTCAGTATCAGTTGCGCCGGATTATCTGGGTCTACGTCGCGTGCCTGTAAAACTTCGGCCAATAAACGGGCATCGTTTCTGTCGCTTTGCGCATGCAATCTTGCCCGCAAAATGGCCTCTGCCTCTTGCAGATAGTTGGCAACATCTGCCTCATTTTTCTTGGCATTTTCCGGTTCATCCTGATCTGACCAGTTGCGTATCGCGCTCGCCATGGCAAATGCGGCATCGGCATGCAGGTAAGTCGGTTGTACGGAATTATTATTTTCTGCGTAATAGATTTTGGCGATGCGCAAAGCATCTTCGGCGTCCCCATCGCTGGCTTCATCCAGTGCAGATTTGAGTATGCCAGCTCGTTCATTACCCTGGGCTGCGGTGATTTTTTCAGCGCGTGCCTGTCTGCTTATCTTTCTTTCTTCTTGCCAGGAGCGTGCGGCATCCTTGCCTTCATTCTCGCTGATTGCCACTGGCTTATTGGCGTCGCTGGATGCCAGTAAAGAAGACATTCCCTGGCCTGCCAGGCTTAACATGGTAGTTGGTGCAGAATAGATTAAACTGAACAGGGCTGCCACCGGCAGGATGATGCAGGCTATATATATACCCAGACCCGCGCTGCTTTCCTTCCAGCCTGGTTGCCGTCCGAGGTAGCGCGGTAACAAGGTTTGGCCTACGGCCAGTTTATTGGCATAGCTCCATTTACTGAAGCTTGCATGACCAAGAAAATCAAATAGATCACCCGCAGCCTGAGCGAAATTTCTATTGCTATCTGGCGTCTGGATATTTTGCTTTGATAACAGTGAAGCTGCTTTGGCAAGCTTATATTGGAATTGTGCACCGATGAGTGCGAGTATGCCAATGCCCAACACAATCTTGTCATTGGTGTACAGGCCATAGGCCAGCATGGCCATCCCGCTGGACATGGAAAACAGGAAACGCAACCAGGGCAGGCGTGCCATGACCAATAATTCGATCACGCGGCCGCCGTCCAGTGGCAGCACAGGCAAGAGATTAAAGCCATTGACCAGTAGTGAAGCCAGTGCCGCCATCGTCAGATATGGCCCCCAGGCTGCATTCAAGATAGCTGGATCCTTGACGATCAATGTGATACTTGCCAGTGACAATAGCAGGCCAGGCATGGGCCCCGCCAGATACACCAGCATATGTGTGAAGGGACTGGCTTCATGTTTTTCACCGCTGGTGATGCCACCCATTCCAGGGACAAAAAATACCTGGACGTCACGAAATCCTGCCAGCCTCATTGCCAGCCAGTGTCCACCTTCATGCAGGGCAATCACGCCACCGATGACCAATGCACCAGTGATGCCCCACCACCATGTGCCTAGTGCCAGGAAGGCGAGGGCAGACAAGACAAAACTTGTATATTGATACCAGCGCGGAGCCAGCATGGAGCGCAAGACACACAGGGTACGCACGAAAGAATACCGGTCACGCAACAGACGTGCTGCAGCGATATCCACAGTGGGTTTGGTGGTAACTGAGTTGACCGGGGATTTGGCAGATTTATGCGCACTGGCTTTGCGCATTTGCCATGCCATTTTCAAGGAAGGCCAAAAACGAAAGCCATAAATTTTTTCGTCATCACGTTGGCCGCGTTGATATACCTTGGTTTCTCTGTCCAGTCTGACCAGCCAGCGTTCTGCCAGGTTCTGCGCAATTTTTGGCGCATCTGCCGGATCACTGCGTTGTACCGTAAGCAGTTCGCGTACATGCAGGTGCGTTGCCAGTTGTCCTGCAAGATCGGCGCTCTTGTCATTGATGACGGTAACCCGCGCAGGATAAGGCACCATGGTTTGCAGCAGGCCATTGACGGTCAGTAAAGCTCTGCCATCGACATAAGTGTTCCACAGATAAACCGTGTACAGGCGTTGATCAAGATGTGACTCGCTGGGATAAACTTCGGCGTGCACATCTTGCGCCAGATGGTGATAGACATCGCAATAGCTGGCAGGAATGTCATTTGCCGCGATCATCGAGCGTTCGCGCCAGCTATGCATGTAGCGAAAACCGGCTTGCTCCATTTCAGTGCGGGCGGCATCCAGTACTGGTAAAAGATCGCCACTCGCTATGCGCAGGCAGGGCGTTTTGCGTGGCGTCCATAACTGCAATTTCAGTAAACGGTTCATGCTGATGACCAGAATCAGCACTTGCAATAGCAAAATGACGGCAATGACCGTCACACCTATACCCCACAACAGGTCCATCCCAATTTCCACCCAATTCTCCACGCGCAAAATATCAGATGCATTGTCAGCTAAATGGTGTGAAATTGCGAGTGTATGGACTGAATTAAGGGGTAAATCAATCGATTTAATGACTGAAATAACATGGAAATCAGCACAAGCTAAACATCTTTTGCTATTTCGATAGTATTTATGAAATCAGTTCCTGCAAGCGCTGGAATAGCTGGGCCTTATTCAATTTGCATTGAACAGGGCTATCAGTACAGTGATTGCTGGCACATTTGTTAAGATCACTAATGCGCAAACAGTGTTTGCATATCCTGGCAATTACCAGGATATGCAAAATCAAATTTGCAGATATCAGGCAATCATCAAGCACGAGTCAATATTGGGCAGCGATGATTTCTATTTCCAGCAGAAAGCCTGGCTTGACCAAGGCCGGAATGATCATCAACATGGACGCAGGGCGAGCGTCACCAAGATAATTACTGCGCACCTTGACGTACTCTGCGATGTCGGATTCCCTGGTCAGGTAGTGCGTGACCTTGACGATATCCGCCATCGTCATATTGCTGCTTTCCAGCATACGGGCAATATTGCGCCAGGCAAGATCAGCCTGCCCGATAATATCTTCTGGCAGATTACCATCCTCATCCAGACCTGGCGTGCCTGAAGTGAATAACCACCTGGCATGGCCAGAGACTTCCTGTGCATCGGTGTATTTGCCGATCTGGCTGGCGATGCCGATATTGTGGGGAATATGCATGTTCATCTTTCGTTGTGGATAGTGATGTACATTATGGGCAAGATGTCATCACTACATTTCAGCCCAGGATGAACTATGGACGACGCACAAAGTATTCCCGGTATTATTCCCCGCATTGCAGCCTTGCTGGCAGACCCGGCGCGTGCAGCCATACTCTGGACCCTGATTGATGGCACGACACGCCCTGCGGGTGAATTGGCATTTGCTGCCAATGTGTCAGCACAGTCAGCCAGCGCCCATTTGGCAAGGCTGGTGGAAGGTGGCCTGTTAATGTCGCAGGCGCACGGGCGGCATCGTTATTTTCGTATCGCCAGCGCGGAAGCCGCAAGCCTTATAGAATCGATGGCAGTTCTTGGCGTTGCTACACACACTAAGACGTCGCGCCAGCCACCTCAGCCTGCCTTGGTGCGTGCCATGCCCCACCAGTTTTTGCATGCCCGGACTTGTTATGACCACCTGGCTGGCGAATTGGCTGTGCAATTACTGGATGCCATGTTGAAGGCAAAATGGCTGGAGCCAGAAGCTAAAGATTTCAAATTGACTGCATTAGGCCGTGAAAAACTCGTTGCCATGGGTGTCGCAAGCCCTGAACATGGCAAGAGCCGTCGCCTGTATGCCCGCTGCTGTATAGACTTGACGCAACGCCGCCCGCACCTGGCTGGAGTGTTGGGTGCAGAATTACTGGATCTGTTTGTCAGGGAAGCCTGGATATTGCGCACCCCGCGCTCGCGGGTAGTCAGTGTCACGCCCAAAGGACAGCAGGCGTTGCAGCAAATTCTTGAAGCATGATTTGAGCATGTTGGGCCGGACACTGAAGTCAGGCTGCCCCTGGGCAATATCATTACTGTTTATTTGTAACACCATGTAATCCTGAGCTCTTAGCCCGGTTTCGAAATTGCCAATCGCATGCCAGTCGCGTATATTTTCACACGGTACGCCAATAGAACGCATCCCGTCTGATTGACGAAATGCGTTCTGACGTTGATTGAATTTCTTTAAGGTAATAACTCCATGAAAACCAAATTAATTTTTTGCGTGTTAAGCGCTTTGCCTCTGATCGCAGCGGCTGATGTGACTGTGAACATGAACCAGGTGAATGAAGCCGGTGTCGGCACTAAACTGGGGCAGGTTGTTGTGTCAGAAAGCAAATATGGTCTGGTGTTCACACCTGCACTGACAGGTCTGACGCCTGGTTTGCACGGCTTCCATGTACACCAGAATGCGGATTGCAGCGCCAAGGAAAAAGACGGTAAACTGGTCCCAGCCCTGGGTGCAGGCGGCCACTACGATCCAGAAAACAGCAATCGCCATGGCACACCATGGGGTGATGGCCATGCGGGCGATTTGCCACCTTTGTATGTTGACGCCAGTGGCAATGCAAACCAGCCTGTATTGGCACCACGTTTGAAATTGGCCGACCTCAAAGGTCGTTCATTGATGATACATATAGGCGGTGACAACCACTCTGATCATCCTGCGGTATTGGGCGGTGGTGGCGCGCGCGTGGTGTGCGGCGTATCCTGATTTATTGGCTTATTGCGCTTTATTGCGTCTGATTCAAGCTGCTACAAGGTAGTAGCTTGAATCAAATTCCAGGTTTATGCTTCAGCTTTGGCCGCTTTTTCTTTTTTGAAGGGATTGCGGTCAGGCGCATCTTCATGCTCTATGCCCAGCAACAGGCGCTTCATGAGTTTGTTCAATACGGGCTGGCGATGGCGGACGAATACGCCAAAGGTTTGCGGCTTGGCACCCAGTGCTGCCTTGGGTTCGAGCGCAGTGCGGCCATATGAAATCCGCTTGCAACCCAGGTCTATTGCATCGGCAATACCAGCATGCAGCAGGCGCAGGTAAATTGGCAATTCTTCAGCGGCGGCACGGTCAAAACCTATGTGATAAGCAATTGCGGTTTCACCATCTGCCACGGAAATCAAAAAGCCCAGCAAACGGCCATCGCGCTTGAGGACGCTGCAGCGGAATTGGTCGCCAGCGGCTGCCTGCAAAACAGGAAAATATTCAGGCAATAATTCAAACGGGCGGAAGTTTGCATTTACCTGAACCGCCTTGTATAGCGCAAAGATATCGTCAAGTACTGGCGTCAGGTCATCCAGACGCTCCAGACTGCAACCGGCTTCATCCATGGGTTTGAGTATGGCATTACGGATATTGCTACGGTATTTGGATGCCAGGCTGGCCAGGTAGTCTTCATAGTTTTTCCAGGCTGGTGCCAGGTCAAGCACCATATTGGGCTCGGTTTCTACATAGCGGTAACTGAGATTTTCCAGATGTGCAGCCTGATCGATATAAGGATCATGTAAATCCTTGATCATGACGAAATGGGTTTTACCTGCGAGTTTTTCTGCCTGACGTACACGATATAAAACTTCGACGACACCGTGCCATGCCAGTTTGGGGTCAACATCTTTGGCAAAGGCAATGCCATGCTGGCCGAAGGTCAGGAAATTGCCGCAACTGAGTATGCGTTGCCTGGCATGCTGTGCCAGTTGATCCAGTGGAAGCGTCCATTTTTTATCTGTGTCAGCCGACTTTTCTGGCCTTGCCTGCGCGAGACTGATATCGGCAATTTGCATATACACGGCGGCGACCAGTTGACGGTCTGCGCCTGTGCCATCGAAAATAAGGGCATAGCGGGCTGAAAGGTTAAGTGGCAATACTTGTTCAAGCGCTGTCAGATATTCCAGCGACATGAAAAAACCGGATTGCGCAGCCAGTTCTTGCCAGGATGCGGCATCGAGCATGCTGATGGAGTCGGCAATGGCATAATACAAGTCAGCAGGACCACGCAGACGCTTGCGTTCTTTTTGGCGTTCTCTTAAAGCACTGGTGATCGATTGCAGGGCAGCAGGAAGTTTCATGTCTCAGGTTTATGATGAATTGTGAGTTTGCATCATAAGCGTAAATGAGTATGCAGAACAGTATGCGAAAGACTGTATTGTGAGAATTTGCAACAGCGATGAATTCTCATGCAATTAATAGAAAAACATAGAATCAAGTTTAAGGAATTTGTGGATATTTTATTTTTAGGCACCTCTGCAGGTGCACCAACCCGTCAGCGCAATGTTACTGGCCTGGCTTTATTGCCAGATCAGGGTAGTGAATGGTATCTGGTTGATTGTGGCGAAGCTACCCAGCATCAGATATTGAACACCTCTTTGTCAATACATGGTTTGCAGGCGATTTTCATTACCCATGTCCATGGCGATCACTGCTATGGCTTGCCAGGTTTGCTGGCCAGTGCAGCGATGAATGGTCGCAAGACGCCGTTGCACATCATTGCACCAGCAGGTATACAAAATTGGTTACAGGTAACCCATGCAATGTCAGAGTCTTTCTTGCCCTATGAATTGATATTCACGGATGTTGAGAACATGGATGCATGGCAGGATCATGCCGTCACTGTGCAGGCTGTCAAATTATCGCACCGTGTACCTTCCCATGCTTATCGCTTCAGTGAGAAGCATACTGAGGCCGTGCTGGACACCGCCAAATTGCAAGCTTTGGGAGTGCCAGCAGGACCATTGTGGGGGCGATTGAAAAAGGGTGAAGATGTTATTCACGATGGAAAAAATCTGGCCAGTCGCGACTATTTGCATCAGCCGTATCCACTACGCGCCATCATTGTCGGCGGTGATAATGACCAGCCCGGCTTGTTGCTGGAAGCCAGTCAGCAAGCACAAGTGCTGGTGCATGAAGCGACTTATACGGACGAAGTGGCAGAGAAGGTGGGCGCGCGCGTCCAGCACTGTTCTGCTGCTGCCGTCGCCAGCTTTGCGGCTACTGCTGCCTTGCCTAATCTGGTGCTGACGCATTTCAGTGCACGCTATCAGCATGACAGTGCAAGGTCGCCATTCATAGGCGATATCGAGGTAGAAGCCAGGGCGCATTATCAGGGCAATCTGTTTCTGGCAGAGGACTTCGCCCGTTTTCGCCTGGACAAAACGGGAGTTTTAAGCAGGATTGCTTAAAACTGTTGCTGTTTTCATGCCAAAAGCTGAGCTTGTTGAAAAAATAAGCACAAGCGCTAGTTGGCATAGCATAATCGCTGGCACCGGGGGACTGTCATGGTCAGTCGGTCAATGATAGTCCAACCTGAAACGAGGAGCGAGCATGAAAACAGAATTGCTATACCTGAGCTATGTCACCATACTGACCGGCGTATTGTGGATACCTTACATACTTGACCGTGTGCTTACTTGTGGCCTGCTGGCTGCGGTCGGTTATCCAGATAATGGCAAGCCGCAATCCAAGTGGGCAGTGCGCTTGATGAAGGCGCATAGCAATGCGGTAGAAAACCTGGTGGTGTTCGCTATCCTGATTTTGCTGGCGAATGCCATGAATATTTCCAATGCGACGATTGCCAATGCCAGCATGCTGTTCTTTGCTGCCCGTCTGGTACATGCGGTGTGTTATACCCTGGGCATACCCTGGGTGCGTACCCTGGCCTTTTTAACGGGTTTTGCGGCGCAGGCCATGATTGCGGTGCAATTGCTGGCGCATTAGTCAAGTGTGCCGATTCAAACCTGGGTTTTGCTGCCGAAGATGTGAATGCATTAGTGTAAAGCCCAGGCAAATGGAGAAATGACGGATACGATGATTGAATTTTTCTTTGAAATCTTATTGCAGCTCGCTTTTGAAGTTCTTGAACTGGTGTTCACATCAGGTATAGAGAGGCGCGAGCGTGGGCCACGGTCCCCGCTTGTCACAGCAATTGCGTATATCGCATTCGGCATCATTGCAGGTTTCGTCAGTTTATGGATATTTCCGCAGGCATTCATTCATAGCAGTCTGGGACGCATCATCAACCTGATATTGACGCCGGTTTTGATGGGTTTTCTGGCCGCAGTTTTTGCTGCATGGCGTACTGGCGATGGCTTGCGTCTCTGGCGTTTCATCAACGCATATGTGTTCGCATTGTCACTGGCCTTAGTGAGGTTTGCCTCTGCAAGCCATGGCATAAATTGATGTTTTGTGCCTGCATCGGGCACAAAGCATCAGTTTACTGGCCGCAGCCGGTTTGTCATTACTTCGGTATCAATGGCTGCATCAGGGAATCTGCAAAATCGTCGAGCTTGCTGATGGTGGCTTCGTTATAACAATTACAGGCGATAGCAACAGCAACATTTTTGCTGGGGATCACTCTGTTGCTGGCGTAATAAGTCAACTCCGTGCCATTGTGTATGCTGACGTTGCCCAGTCCCGGGACGTTGGCGATACCCCAGCCCATGCCATAATTATCGACAGGTGTGTGCATCAACTGGAAATTAGCGAGGCCCAGGTAATTGCTTTGCCCTTGCAAACCGCGTAGGTGTTCACGCAAAAAGACGCCATAGTCGGCGAGGCTCAGATTCATGCCGCCAGCAGCATTGATAAAAAAGGCATAGCGGGGATCAATCACGGCTGGCGTGGCTTTCCAGTTACCAGCGACCAGGGTATGTCCGATATTATTATTGCTGCCCACATCTTCAGGGAAACCAAAGCGTCCCTTGATATTGAGTGGCGTGAACACTTCTTTTTGCATCAGGTTTTCATAGCTGTCACCACCGACGACTTCTGCCATCAAACCTGCCAGGGCATAACCTATATTCGAATACACCATCTTGCTGTTTGGTGGGTATTCAGGAGCGTCTTGTAGTAACAGGACAGCGAGAGAGCGACGATCTGCCAGCAAGTCGCCAGTCAGCAAGGGCAGGGCTTTTTCTATGGTGCCGTCATTCACTTCACGCGGCAAGCCGGAGCGATGACGCAGTAATTGTTCTACCGTGACGTTCAGATATTCGGGACGGATTTGCGTGCGCCAGGCGGGAAATATTTCTGCTATCGTGGTATCCCATCGTATTTTCTTTTGCTCCACCAGGCGGCCTATCATTGTGGCAGTTGCAGCTTTTGTCAGTGAGCCGAGTTGGAACAAGTCTGTACTTTGCACATTCTGACTACCATTGGCTTGCCTGGTGCCTGCCACGACGTTTTCCACTTTGTCTTGATTGACGATAGTCACAGAAACAGCAGGCAAGTTATTGCTGCTACGGAAGCGCTCAACTTCTGCGCGCAAGGCGTCCCCAGATAATAATGCTGCTGGTTTTTGTACTTCTACCGTTGGGGTAGTCGTGGGTACTGAGGAGTTCGAACCACCACCACAAGCAGCGAGCATGCCGCACAGGCAGGCAGTAATCAATCTGTAATTCAAATGCATATGCATAGTCCTGTCTAAAAAGTAGGTGATCAGTATCTTCAAGGAAGAGAAGGGAGTTGACAGCGTCATGTATGGCCCTGCCATTCTCAAATGCAGAGTTGCAGAGGCAAAGAGGCACTACAGCGCGGGCGCAGTATCACTACTTATTTGTCAATAGACTATGTTTTCGTGCAAGGTATAGTTTTATAAAGCGACGGGTATTACATGGCGAAACTTGTTGCAATTACCGGCTTGCACGTCATGGATATGACATTATTGTCTAAGGGTGAACTTCAGTTGTTGCAGCATTTGTTTTTGCAGTCGCCGGTCTTGTACTGCATGTGCCTGGTCAGAGTAAAGATCCAGGCTGTATATCTGGCCTGCACCATTCCTTTGCGGATGCAAGAAGAAATAGCGCCACAGAGTCAGTTCACCAACGAGGATTGCCTGACATTGATAAACAGCCAGGCCTGCGCTGCGAATATTGCTGCGCCGTGCAGGTTTGTTTTCACATAGCTCGTCCGCCAGTTCTGCTGCTGACTTTGCCATGGTGATCACGTCATATCTGACAAATAATTCCAGATGCGGCTTTTGTTCAAATACCCCATCGCGGCATGAATCAGAACGAAGCAGGGCAACAAAGCCGTGATTAGGGCCAGGTGCAGGAGTGGTACAGGTGCTGAGCTGGTGAGGAAATTGAATTGTGAAGCCGTAAGCAGGATTGTCATATCTGTTCGTCATAGTCAAATCAGCAGAAAATGCCCTGGCCACTGGCATTGAGACTGATAACAGCATGAGAAACAGCATGAGAAACAGCATGAGAAGCACCATGAGTATTTTTTGAAGTGATGCAGGTATTTGAAGAGTGATTTTCACGTGGAATCTAAAGCTGAATAAAAAATTTGCAAGTACAGACGGTTATTGCAAAATATATCACTATAATTGACACGACCATATCTTAACCATCAGGGATACAGAATGCTGAAAAATTGCATCGCCGCCATACTCATTGCATGTACCAGCTTTGTCAGTAATGCCGCTGATTTTCCCGTCAATGCTGTACCAGATCCGCTGAAGACCTGGGTGCCATGGGCACTGGACGGTGTAGAAAATTTCGGTTGTCCACAGCAAGGCCCTGATGCGAGCCAAAAACAATGTGTATGGCCAGGCCTGCTGGATTTGAAGGTGCATGCATCGGGCGCGACATTTACCCAGGACTGGCAGGTACAGCGCGACGCCTGGGTCTATTTGCCGGGCAATGCCCAGCACTGGCCACAAGATGTCAGTGTCGATGGCAAGCCGCAAGCAGTCATTGCACGCGATGAAATGCCTGTCATTAAATTGACGCGCGGCACGCACAAACTGACAGGTAAATTTATCTGGACTGTGGTGCCAGAATTTTTACCTTTGCCACAAAGCGCAGCCTTGTTGAAGCTGGACTTGAATGGCAAGCCTGTGAGTTTTCCGGTGCGTGATGAAAGTAATCAACTTTGGTTGCAACGCAAGGCTGAAGTGGATAGTGGTGAACAAATCCAGCTCAGAACATTTCGCAAGGTCACAGATGGTGTGCCCATTACGGTAGAAACCTACATCCGCCTTGAAGTGTCGGGCAAGGGCAGGGAGATCAGTCTGGGACGCATGCTTTTGCCAGACCTGATACCTCTGGAATTGCAATCGACCTTACCCGCAGTCTTGAAACCTGACGGTAGCATGACAGTGCAAGTCAGGGCAGGCAAGTGGGAGATACGTTTGCTGGCTCGCCAGCCCGGTCCGGGCAAAACCCTCAGCCTGCCTGAGGGTGCGGAGGAGGAAGTCTGGTCTTATGAAGCAACGCCATTGATACGTACAGCGGCGATAGAAGGACCATCCACAGTTGACCCGCAACAAACCACCTTGCCGCCAGAATGGCGTAACCTCCCAGCCTATCTTATGCATGCTGGCAGTACATTTAGCTTCAAGGAAATACGCCGTGGCGATAGTGACCCGGCACCAGATAAACTATCCTTGCAACGCCGTTTGTGGTTGAGTTTTGATGGCACGACCCTGACCATGAGTGATCAGATCAAAGGTGACATCAGTCATTCCAACCGTCTGACCATGGGTAATGTTGCGCAACTTGGCCGCGTCAGCGTGTCTGGGCAAGATCAATTGATTACGCGTGGCAATGACAAGCTGGCAGGAATAGAAGTCCAGCGCGGAAGCATAGATGTAGGGGCTGACAGCGTGGTTGGCAATAGTACCCGCAAGCTGTCTGCAGTGACATGGCAAAAGGACTTTGACAAGCTGGGCATAGAACTGATCTTGCCTGCAGGCTGGCGTCTGCTGCATGCCGGTGGGGCTGACAAGGCGGATGGCGCCTGGTTGTCTCGCTGGAATTTGCTGGATTTTTTCCTGGTACTGGTGATCGCACTGGCCGCAGGGAAGTTGTGGGGTAAACAATGGGGTCTGCTAGCCTTGTTTGCCCTGGTATTGTCTTATCAAGAGCTAGATGCACCACGTTACTCATGGATAGTACTGTTCGTGCTGATAGCCATTTTGCGCGCTTTGCCAGCCAGCAGGTTTCAAGTCTGGATCAAGCGCCTGCAGCAAGCCAGCTTGCTGGTGTTGGTATTGCTCACCCTGTCATTTGCAACGCAACAGGTGCGCTCAGCCTTGTACCCTGTACTCGAAAACGATGGTGCTGATGACTATTTATATAAGCGTGCTCAATATGACGAAGCACCGGCTGCTGCACCGGCTCCAATGCCAGCGGAGGTGAATGCTGAAGTTCAGGGTGGTAATGCTGTCGCCGAAGCGCCCCCTCCACCTCCTCCAAGATCTATTGCACCAAGCTTGATAGAACCAAGAACAGAGCGTGATCAGATGGTGAGTAAACTTGCTAAAGCCGATGCGGTAAGATTTACTAAACCCAAGGAATCTATGGGCTCGCGCGCTACCAACTACCAGACTCTTGACCCAGATGCCAAAGTACAGACAGGCCCCGGTTTACCTACCTGGAACCGGCACTCACATCGTCTGATTTTTGATGGTCCGGTCAGGCAGGATCAACAACTGGATCTATGGTTGTTGCCGCCTTGGGCTAATAAATTGCTGGTAGTGCTGCGCCTGATTTTGCTGGGTCTGTTATTGATGTGTGTGAGTGAGTTCAGAAAAGGAATTGGTCAGGGACCAACTGACACAGGTGCATCTGCAGCAAGCAGATGGTCCTGGCGCGGTTTGGGCAAAGCCACGTCCATAGTGGTGATGAGCAGTCTGACTGCCTTGTCTGTTATATACAGTGAACCTGCACATGCGCAAATGCCGGACAATGCAAAGCTGGAAGAGTTAAAACAAAAATTGACGCGCCCGGCAGATTGCCTGCCAGATTGCGCAGAAATCTCACGCATGATGGTGCAAATCAATGGCAGCAACGTCAGGCTGGGTCTGGATGTAGATGCTGCAATTGACGTCGCCTTGTCCTTGCCTGGCGGTATCAAACACTGGTTGCCCGCGCAGGCACAACTGGATGGCAAGCCTGCCTACATACGAAGGGGCGATGACGGGACGATTTGGTTGCTGGCACCAGCAGGGCGACACAGGGTAGAGCTTACGGGTGATTTGATGCAAAGCGATACTTTGCAATTGCCTTTGCCGCAAAAACCCAGGCAGGTCGATATCCATGCCGATGGCTGGGATGTCGCTGGCTTATCAGATGATTCTGAGGTTGCCGATACCCTGCAATTCAATCGCCGTATCAAAGCCAGCAACAAGACAGAGGCCAGTGCCTTGCCCAGTTTTTTACGTATCACGCGCCGTCTGATACTCGATAAGGAATGGCAGGTCGAAACCACGGTATCACGTGTATCCCCTATGGGCCAGCCGGTGCTGGCGCAAATTCCCTTGTTGCCGGGCGAAGCTGTCACCACCGCCGGATTGAATATCAAGGATGGTAAAGTTGCCGTTAATCTTGGACCGCAAAGTGACAGTATGGAGTGGCGTTCGAATTTGCCACAAACCGCGCAGCTTAAACTTAGTCTTGGCCAGCAAAGCAACTGGGTGGAGACCTGGGTTGTTGTTGCTTCGGGCATCTGGCACTTGAGTACTACTGGATTGCCGCCGCTAGCCAATGACGCCAATAATGGTGAGAGCGGTGCTGATCTGGTGTTCCGTCCATGGCCAGGCGAAACTTTGGCGATCAGTATAGAGCGTCCACAAGCCATTCCTGGCCAAACCCTGACTATTGATGAAAGCCGCTTGTTCGTCAGCCCTGGCAGCAGAGCGACTGACTACCAACTGAAACTGCATTTGCGTAGCAGCCGTGGCGGTGACTATACCCTGACTTTGCCTGAGGGAGCGGTATTGCAACGCGTCAGTATCAATCATCAGCTCAGACCATTGCGTGCGAATGACAGGCAACTTGTCTTGCCAGTAGTGCCAGGCGCGCAGGACATAGAAGTGCAATGGCGTCTGGATCAGGGCGTGGGTACCAGCTATACAACGGCGACTGTCAATTTGCAGCAGGCCAGCGTCAACAATAGCCTGCAACTGAAGTTGCCTCATGACCGATGGTTATTGCTGGCCAGTGGCCCTGGCATGGGGCCTGCCATTCTGTTCTGGGGCAAGCTCATTGTCTTGCTGTTGGTTGCAGTCGCACTTGGCCGCTATGCAGGTTTGCCCGTCACAACTGGTCAATGGTTGTTGCTGACACTGGGATTAACTCAAGTCGCCTGGTGGAGTGCCGCCTTGGTGGTTGCGTGGTTCTTTGCTTTTGTCCAGCGCGCAAAAACGGCGGATGGTTTCACTGCAAGATGGCAGTTCAATTTGCGGCAACTTGGCCTGGCAGTATTGACCGTGGTCATGCTGTGCATTTTGCTGGATGCCGTGCAAAGCGGCTTGCTGGGGCAACCAGATATGCAAGTCGTCGGTAATGGATCCAGTGCCAATAATCTTGTGTGGTATCTGGACAGGGCAACGGCGAACCTGCAAACAGCATGGGTATTGTCACTTCCCATGCTGGTCTATCGCGGCCTGATGCTGTTATGGGCACTATGGCTGGCCTGGTCCTTACTGGCCTGGTTGAAATGGGGCTGGACGGCATTTGCCAGCGGCAGCTTGTGGAAGCAAAAGCAGCGTGTGCTGGAGACAGACTTTGCTTTGCATGAACCTACTGTCAATGCACCAGAATCAGCACCAGAATCAGCACTGGAACCAGCACCTGAACAAACGCCCTTGAAATAATCATGTCAGCACCTGCAATTTATTTGAAGCCAAATTTTCTTATGGCAGCCGAGAGCTTGTTTGACCTCTTGAAAAAAGAGGTCATCTGGGATGAAAGAATGCGCGCTCGCAAAACAGCGAGTTTTGGTGTTGCCTATGATTACTCGCAAATATCGTATGCACCGATAGTCATGCCAGATTTTTTGCAAATAATCTGCCATGCTTTAGATGATGAATTAGGGTTCCTTCCCAATAACTGTTTGTTGAATTTCTACACTAACGGTAATTCATCCATGGGCTTTCATTCAGATTCCACTGGTGAGTTGGCAGAGGGGAGCGGCGTAGCCATCATTTCGCTTGGCAGTTTGCGGCATATCGCCTATCGCAACAAAAAAGATAAAGACCAGGAGTATCTTTACCCTTTGCCGGCCGGAGGGCTGCTGTATATGTCGGCGAGCATTCAAGAAGACTGGCTACATGCCATTCCTAAAGAGGCAGGATCGGGTGAGCGAATTAGCCTCACTTTCAGGAAAATATTGAATAAGGCTTAGCAAGGCCGTCTTTGATATTTACTGAACAGTCGCCTGGATGGCAAGTAAAGACGAATTCATTGCGTATAAATAAGGGCACGCACTACACTGTCATTTTCAAAAATAATAAAGCCGTCTATGCATTGGATCATACAAAACAATATTTTTTCTGAAACGGGCTGGGAGCAGTTGCTGGAAACGATAGATCGCTTCGGACTTTCTCATTCGGTACACAAGGTAGTGCCATTTGTTGGTGAGCTGGAGCCACCAGCAGTTTTGAGTCACGGCAACGTCATCTGCATAGGTTCTTACTCTATGCGTCATGTTGCCAAACGCAATGGCTGGGCACCTGGCGTATTTGATTTGTATGAGCAGGATTTTGAACAACAACTCAAGCATTGGGGCGAACATATGCTCAATGCCGGTTCTGTCATCAGCAGTTTTGCAAAAGCGGTATTCACAGAAGATCTAATGTTCATCCGGCCGACCAATGATTCCAAATATTTTGCCGGGCGGGTATTTTCACGTGAAGAATTCGAAACCTGGCAAGTGCAAGTCTGCAACCTGAAACTTGATGATGGCAGCAGCCTGACTCCGCAGACTTTGATACAGGTTGTAAAGCCGATGGTGATTTATTGCGAGGCGCGCTTTTGGGTTATCAGGGGACGTATCATTACCAAATCCATTTATAAGCGCGGTGACCGTGTGATTTATTCCAGTGAAGTTGACGACAGTTTCACAAGATATGTGGAAGAACGAATTGAAGAATGGCAACCGCATGAAGCCTTTGTCATTGATGTTTGCGATACCGAACTAGGTTTGAAGATTGTTGAAATCAATACCTTGAACTCATCAGGTTTTTATGCGGGTGACGTGCAGAAATTGGTACTTGCGCTGGAAGAGGCTTTTAGCGTTTGAATTGTCCATGCAGAGGAATGGCTTCCCCTGCATGTCCTTGATATTCCTTGTTTTTCTTAAAGCGCTGTCCGCAAAGCAAACAGTTCTGGAAACAACACTACATCCAGCATCTTGCGCAAATAGCTGACACCTGCGGTGCCACCAGTACCTGCTTTGAAACCGATGATGCGTTCTACCGTGGTCACATGACGGAAGCGCCAGATGCGGAAGGCAGTTTCCATATCCACCAATTTTTCTGCCAGTTCGTATAAAGACCAATATTTTTCAGGTGTTTGATAAACTTGCAGCCAGGCTGCCTTGACGGATTCATTGGCGACTACACCTTGCGACCAGTCTTGTTGCAAGCGGTCGGCATCTATAACAAAACCCTGGCGTGACAAGAGCATGATGGCTTCATCATAAATCGATGGTGTGCGCAAGGATGCATCAAGAGTCGCATATAACTCGGGCGTGCTTTCATGCACAGTCATCAGGGTAGCGTTCTTGTTACCCAGCAGGTACTCCAACTCACGATATTGATACGACTGAAAGCCCGATGATGCACCGAGATAAGGGCGTATCGCTGTGTATTCGCTTGGTGTCATGGTGGACAGGACATCCCAGGCATGCACCAGTTGATCCATGATGCGGGCCACGCGTGACAGCATCTTGAAAGCCGGTGGCAGATCATTGCTGCGTATGTGCTGGCGCACGGCATGCAGTTCATGCAGCATCAGCTTGATCCAGAGTTCACTGGTTTGATGCTGGATGATGAACAGCATTTCATTATGATTCGGTGAGCGCGGATGTTGCGCCGTGAGTATCTGGTCCAGACCCAGATAATCGCCATAGCTCATGGATACACTAAAGTCCAGTTGCGCGCCATGCCATGACATAGGGCATTTGCCAGTTTGTTCGTTATTGCTCATGATGTTTCCTTAAATATCTTCAATGCTTAAAACCATTAACCACAGAGGCACAGAGAAAAACATAAAAGAGAGAAATCTTTTACAGTTGAGACGATGTTCTTCACCATCTGTTTTTTTGAGGTTTTCTCTCTGATCCTCTGTGCCCCGTCTGTGTCTCTGTGTTGAGGGGTTTTTAAATCAAGTCACTGCATTACGTTCAGCGTTGGCATCGTAGTCTTTGCTGTCGAGTATATCGCGCAAGCCTTCTGCGGCGTCCCAGACATCAACAAAGCTGGTGTATAGCGGCGTAAAACCAAAACGCATGATGGCGGGTTCGCGATAATCACCGATGATGCCGCGCTGTATCAGCGCCTGTATCACTGAATACGCATGTGGATGTTTGAAGCTGGCCTGGCTGCCGCGTTGCGAGTGCTGGCGTGGAGTAACCAGTTCCAGTGGGTGCGCGGCGCAGCGAGTTTCTACCAGGGTGATAAACATATCAGTCAGTGCCAGCGATTTTTTGCGTATTGCCTGCATATCCGTTTTGCCAAAAGTATCCAGTCCACAGGCAACCATGGCCAGCGAAGTGATGGGCTGGGTGCCGCACAGGGCGCGGCGTATGCCTGGAGTGGGTGTAAAGCCGGGGTTCATGGCAAAGGGGCTGGCGTGGCCCCACCAGCCGGACAATGGATGGTGGAAGGTTTCCTGATGACGTGCTGGTACCCAGATAAAGGCGGGTGAACCAGGCCCGCCATTCAGGTATTTGTAAGTGCAACCTACGGCAAAGTCAGCATTCGCTACGTTCAGGTGTACAGGTACGGCACCAGCAGAATGTGCCAGGTCCCACAAGATCAATGCACCATGTTGATGGGCAAGGGCAGTAACGGTTGCCATGTCATGTAGATAGCCGGTGCGGTAATTTACATGCGTGAGCATGACCAGCGCAGTGCTGTCATTGATGACTTGCGGCAGTTCTTCCGGTGAGTCTATCAACTGGATTTGATAACCGCGATCGAGCCAACGGGTGATGCCTTCCGCCATGTAGATATCGGTAGGGAAGTTGCTGCGTTCGGTAATGATGGTCTTGCGTTTGCTGTCAGTAGCCTGTATCTGCAGCGCGGCGGCGATGGCCTTGAACAGGTTGACCGATGTAGTGTCGGTAACTACCACTTCATTGGCTTCTGCACCGATCAATGGTGCAAGCTGGTTACCCAGGGTGGACGGCATATCAAACCAGCCAGCGGTATTCCAGCTCTTGATAAGATCGGTTCCCCATTCACGGATGATAACATCTTGCGCTCTTTGCAGCGCTGCCTTGGGTCGGGCACCGAGGGAATTACCGTCGAGGTAAATTACACCAGCAGGCAAGTCAAATTCTTCGCGCAGTGCAGCCAGCGGGTCTTGCTGATCAAGTTTTTCGCAATCGCTGCGGGTGATGGTGGTGGTTTGTGGCATACAGCAGGCTCCTCAATATGGTTCATGCCAGGCAGGCATCAAGTCCGGCGAGTTCAAGTGGCAGGCAAATCAATTCATCATCTCCTGTGGCGACCTCGCCGGGGGTTATGACTCATGGAAAAGCATGCAGAGATTTTATGCCGGATTGCATGAATTTTTCTTGCAAATTGCAGTATGAAAATGAGAATTAATAGAATATTCTTCGAATAATATGTAAAATTTTGATATAAAACGCATTGATGGGTTTGTGCATTGCGCAAAGACACCAGATTGTTTTCATCTTTGCAATTACTTATTCTTCTAATCTGCTGGTAATAATAGATTTAAAAAACCCACTTACCGCAGCTGCATAAAGGAAGGAAAGTCTGTTTGCAAGTAGTTTTTCCTGGTTTTTCGTTTTTCTCAGTGTGTCTCTGTGTTGAGATATCTTGCCATAAATAAAATAAAGTAGACTGCCAAATGCAACTTGACGCCACCGACCTGAAAATCCTCCAGCAATTGCAGGCCGATGGCCGTATCAGCAACCAGGAACTGGCCGACAAGGTATTCCTGTCACCATCATCCTGTCTGCGTCGAGTACGCATGCTGGAAGAGGCAGGTGTTATCCATCATTATTGTGCCGTCATTGATGCTGCCGCAGTTGGGCTGGAAGTCGATGCCTTTGTCCAGGTCACCATGCGGCGCGATGTAGAACAATGGCATGAAAACTTCTCGCAAGCGCTGCAACAATGGCCGGAAGTCATTGGCTCTTATATCATCACAGGGGACGCGAATTATCTCTTGCGCGTTCGTGCCCGCAATCTCAAGCATTATTCTGCCTTTGTGCTGGAGCGACTGTACAAGACCACGGGTGTGCTCGATATACGTTCAAATATCGTCCTTCAGACTTTGAAGGATACGCAACAAATTGCGACCAGTTTACTAGTGGCAGAATAATGTTCACTCACAATTTCACTCCACAGCCATGATTTCTTTTGATGTTGATGATTATCGTTACAATCTGCGGGCTGCCGCCATTATTCTGGATGGTGACAAGGTACTTCTGCACAAAATCGAGGGAGATGTATTCTGGTGTGTACCCGGTGGTCGTGTTGATGCAGGTGAGTTGGCAGCTGTCACTGTAGTACGTGAAATGCAGGAAGAATTATCGGAGCAGGTGACTTGCGAAAAACTTTTGTGGACGGTGGAAAATTTCTTTGAATACCGGGGACAGAAACATCATGAACTGGGTTTGTATTTTTTAACCCACTTGTCTCCAGATTCTCCCCTGCTTAATACACCTGGCCCATATTTGGGCAATGAAGGTGGCTTGCAATTGACTTTTGAATGGTTCAAGCGGGAAGACTTGGTAAACCTGGATATTCGCCCTTCATTCCTGGCGCGCGCATTGTTTGATGTGCATTTTGATGTGCATCACTGGGTGCACCACGAGATTGAGTGAATCGTCAAACAATCTCTTTGCAAGTGTTCCTGGCCATTGGTAGAATAATTCCCGGCAGCCTGCTGCGATCACGCTAACAATATCTGCCTATGCCCCGCATCAGGCTTCTTCAAGGAAAGCCTATGCTCATTGTCTGGGGTAAACAGTATACGTATCGCAAGCTTGGTTATGTTGCTGATTTTTGTCCCATATGCCGCAAACCACGCGCATTTAAAGTGACGCGCGTTGGACTAGTCGGTCATATCTATTACGTCTCAGTCGGGGATGGGGAGGAAGTTGGCTTTGAGCGTAAATGCCAGAAGTGCCCGGTGATTTTAAATGCGGATCTGGCAGATTATGCATCCATACCAAATAAGCAGTTGCCGATGGACGAATTGCTCAAGCTGACTTATCCTGATTTGCAAGAAGCCTATAGGAGCAGGCTCGATCTGGAAGAAAAAGTACAAAAATCCCCGGCTCTACTGACCCATGAAGAACGCGCAGCATTGATTCGCAATCCTTTCATCGTTATGTCGCCAGTTGCTCAGCGCAGGCTAGACAAATTTCGTATTGACTTGAATATGATCATTGCCGTGGTGCTAATGATTGCAATGCTGATGCTTGTGCCCCCTTTGATCGAACGCTTTTCGTTTGAACATGCCCCGGCTGCTTATCTGACTTGCCTGGCACTGGGAATATTGTCGGTGCTGTGGCAAGTCGCCACTGCGAGCCGACGTTATGTAGTGCGTGAGATTGCACCTGTACTTGGGATCAGCCTCAAAATCTTGAAACCCACTGAAGCTGAACTGACTGCAGCATTTAAAGAGCTCGGGCAAAACGACAACAAGGTGGTTCGTAAACTCAAGGTCACAGACATCTTGAAATATACCTGACATTTTTCAAAAGTAAGTCATGGAATTCTGGAGTAAATTGTCGAAGCAATGCGACTCTTTCTCTCGAAAAATTTTAGATACTGATATTGCCGTGCGCTACAGCGTGCAATCTCGATGACACATGTTGACAGCCTCATTAAATGTTAAAAAAGTGAATAGGTAATGGTTTATATCTGGGGTACCAAATATGTTTATAGCAAAATGGGATATGTTGCTGATTTTTGTCCCATATGCCGCAGACCCAGGGCTTTTTCGCTAAGGCGTACTGGCCTGGCCAAGCATATTTATTACGTCACCATCAGCCAGGGTGACTTGGTCTGCTATGAACGTACCTGCCTGAAATGCAAAACGATACTGGCCGCAGATTTGAATGACTACGAATGTATTCCCAAGAAAAATGAGCCACTGCCTGCATTAGTAAATATGTCCAATCCACACATGATGGAGCTATTGAAAGACCGCCTTGCGCTGGAAGAGGTCGTGCGCAAAGCACCCACTTCGCTCGATGACGAATTACGCTTTGCCCTGATCCGTAGTCCTTTCTATCTTTTGTCACCTACGGTGGAAAGACGGCTTTCCAAATTGTTTTTTGATCTGGAATTATGGCTGGCCATTGGTGCCAGCATCCTTATCCTGAAAACCGTGCCCGGTCTTGCCGATCGATATTTGCCTGCTGAATCAGACAGGGTTTATATCGGGGCCCTGATCTTTTGCCTGTTGCTGGTTTTCTGGCAGTTGCTGACACAGGGCAGCCGCTATGTGAGGAAACGAATTGTTCCGGTCCTTGCAAAGTCACTAAAACCCTTGCGCCCCAAAGTCAGCGAATTAAATGTCATTGTGCGGGATATGAAAGAACGCAAGCACAAATTAGGCCGTAAGATTAAAGTGGCGGATATTCAACGCTATTTGTAAATGGTAATGCATGTTTTTGATGTATTGTTGGCCACAAGGAGTAAGAATATGCTTCAGAAAAATCGGCTCTTAAACCTCAGCTTAAGTCTGGTATTGGGCAGCTATTTGTTAGGTAGTGCATTTTCTGCCAAGGCCGCAGCTTGCCAACCAGGCAAACTGGTAGTGCAAGTGTTGGGTTCGGGCGGCCCTGAGTTGAGTGATCAGCGTGCTTCTACTTCTTATCTGGTGTGGGTGGATCAAAAGGCCAGGATACTGGTCGATTTTGGTAGTGGCGCGGCGCTGAATTATGAAAAATCCGGTGCCAATCCGGCTGAGTTGGATGCGGTGCTTTTCTCGCATTTTCATGTTGATCACACGGCGGATTTTCCAGCACTGGTCAAGGGCTTGCCATTTGCTGGCTATGACAAAGAACTGCGGGTCTTTGGACCGCCCAAACGGGGCGTTTTCCCTGGCGTGAAAGAATTCATGCATGCCCTGTTTAACCGCGATACCGGTGCTTATGCCTATCTGGCAGATTATGCAGACCCTGATGTCAGTAGCCAGTTCAAAATGGAGCTTGAAGAAGTAAGTGTCAAGGCAAAAGAAATCAAACGCTATGATATTGATGAGAGTCTGACAGTGAGTGCTGTCAGCGTCTTGCACGGTCCAGTACCTTCATTGGCATGGCGTGTGGAAAGCAAGGGCTGTAGCGTCACCTTCAGCGGCGATACCAGCAACACCGATCAGGCGCTGGATCAACTGGCGCAAGGCACCGATGTACTGGTTGCCCATAATGCTGCTCGCGAAAATGATCCCGATGAAGTTGCCAGGCTGTTGCACATGATGCCGACAGAAATTGGCCGCATCGCAGGCGTTACAAAAGCGGGCAAGCTGGTTTTGTCACACCGCATGAAACGCACGCTCGGGCATGAGATGGAAAGCACGACGGCAATACGCAAGAATTATGCAGGGACTATTTTGTTTGCCAATGATATGCAACGCATTATCGTCGGTGGCAAATAAATTTGGGTATGCATGTAGATGAAGCATACCCTAAAGATCCTTGGGCACTTGTGGAGTAAAAGCGCCGCTCTTTAAAATGCCGTAGGCAATGATTGACGCTATCAGTGCATACGCTATTCTCGGTATCCATTCTGCTACCTGCTTTTGTTGCAGCGCCAGACTGGTATTTTCACTCTTGGCATAGCGGGATAGCATTTCTGGCAACGTGCCACTGGTTTCGCCGGTTTGTATGAAACCCAATAGTGTGTCGTCATTGATGTCGGGCAAGGCCCGCACAGCTTCTGCCAGCGTCGCGCCTTTTTGCATGCGTGGCAAAATGCGCGCAAGTTCGCGTCTTAACAAGACATTGCTGGCACCTTGCAAACCTAGTGGCAAGGCATCGAACATGGGCAGGCCTGCTTCCAGCAATAAGGCCATGGTTTGCCAGAAATCGCAGAGATTGCGCCTTTTGTGCATTTTCCCAACAATGGGCAGAGAGAGTAATACCTGATCCAGCCAGGATGCAGGCGCATCCGCAGGGCGCATCTGGAAGCGTCTGTAAGCATAAATGCCACCAGCGACCAAACCCGCACCCAGCAGTATGCTGCGTGCAGCATGCCAAAGGTAAGCCGCCATGCTCAGCGAGCCAGCAACCAGTTGCGGCAAGGGTGGAATAAACAAGGCCAGTATGCTCATTAAAGCGGGTCGCATCATGCCTGATCTGATCGTGGCTATCTGCTGCGCTTTTTCTTCATAGTAGCTGGCCAGGTGGCGGTAGGTCGGGGTTGGGTCACCGGCAGCCAACGCAGCCTGCAGCAAGCCTGCTTCCAGTGGTGTCCACAGACCGCTTTGCAAACCGGCGTCAGCCAGGTTTTTGCCACGTTTAACGGCTTGCAGGGTTTCTACCATCCTGCTTTGATAAGGGGCAGGCAATTTAATCATGGGCAGCGCTTGCAGCGCCGGGATGCCTGCATGGCTCAATGCCGCCAGTTGTTGCAGCAAATCTGCACGGATACGGTAGGGCAGTGCCAGTGGTGACTTATTTTTCATGCATGCTATTGTGCCATGGATTAAACTAGAACAAATTCCTTGCAATGCAACTGGAGAAGACCATGCCTACATTATTGAGCGTGCAGCGCTTGCTGCTGGGCTTGGCCACCAGCCTGGCCGCCAGCTTGGGATTGGCAGGTGCCACTGCCGCCAGCGCAGCGAATGTTACCACTTTGGCCTGCACACATCCTGCCATGCGCGAATTTGATTTCTGGCTGGGGGAATGGCAGGTGCATACCCCTGACGGTAAACTGGCTGGAACAAATAGTATCAAGCGTGAATACGATGGTTGCGTCATCCACGAGCGCTATACCACGGGGCGCGGTTATAGCGGCGAAAGTTTGAATATCTATGATGTACCGCGTAAAGTCTGGCACCAGAGCTGGGTAGATAATAGCGGTACTTTATTATTACTTGAAGGGCGGCTGCAGAACGGTAAAATGGTGCTGGAAGGGCAAAACCTCGCTCCTGAGGGACATACAATTTTGCACCGCATCACCTGGACGCCGAATGCAAATGGGTCTGTACGTCAATTATGGGAGTCCACTGACGCCAAAGGCATATGGGTAATCGCTTTTGATGGTCTGTACACAAAAAAATAGATGTTGATAACGGCATTTTAATACTGAAAATAAACAGGAGAGCCTGATGTCCATCGCAAAATTAGCCCTTACAATTTTATGCCTGACCTGCGCCTGGCAAGCCCAGGCATCTGAAATACTTGAACTGCAGGATTATCACGCCAGCGAGGCCAAAGTGGGCAAGACTGGCCCCTGGCTGGGTTTGCAGCAGACAGATAAGCGTTGGCGTCTGGTGGCGGTCAAGCCCAGCTTCAAAAAAATACCGGATCCCATTAGTGGTGAAGGTGTGCGGGTTGCGGCTAACACATCCAATGTCAGGATGTTGTTGTCTGACCCGGGTTTGAAGGCGGGCGCTGTCAGTGTCTCTGACGAAGTCAAGCTGGTCAGCGGGTCTATAGATGAGGAATTCGAGTTATCTACCTTGCCATCACTAGGACAGGAAAGGCTGATGCACCTGCAAGGCAATGCATATAGTCTGCAAAACCGCGAAGGTAAAATCTACCTCAAATATGCGAGCACTGAACAATATCTGTTCGACTATGTCGAAAACAAGGAAGACAATAATGCCCGTCTGATCTGGGTGGGTGACCTCGACCATGATGGCAAACTCGATTTCATCATCGATACATCAAATCACTATAACGTCACAGAACTGCGACTGTATTTGTCGGGGCAAGCGGCAAAAGGTGAGTTGTTAAAACTCGTAGCCACACGCAAAAGCACTGGTTGTTAATTTTGCATCGCATATGTGTAAGTTACATTTGCTTACCTGCGTAACATTATTTATGTCTCCTTTTTAACAGCCCCATGCGTTGTTAGAGCATGAGTCATTGTTAAACAGAAGGAGAACAACATGGAATTAGCCAATACCAGCAAACGCATACACCCCTTGGTAGCAGGTGCAGCTTGCTCAGTCATACTGGTGAGCCTTTTGGGTGCCGCTGCCATTACAGGCATATTGCCAAGTTCCAATAGCACTGCTACGTCGGGTGGCAATACGATGCCAACTATGGGCAGCAATGCCAATTTGACGAATCCCGCAGTCAATACTGCTATGCCGGTTTCAAACAATGGAAACCAGCCAGCAGCTAATTATGCAAATTCTCAGTATGCAAGCCCTCAGTATGCCAATACTGCGCAAAATAATTATCCTGCGCCTGCGCCAGTCAAAGTCGCACAAAGCAGCAATCGCCATCAGCCTGCCAGGAATTACCAGGCTCAGCCAGCGCAGGCACAGAATAGCCCGGTTGGTATAGGTGTGGGTGCAGTGATCGGTGGCCTGGTTGGTAGCCAGATAGGTAATGGCAATGGCCGCACACTGGCAACTATTGCTGGTGCAGTTGGTGGCGGTTATGTAGGTAATGAGGTCGCAAAAAGAAATCCTTGATTAACGACAGGATTCGAGTAAATTCGTGATTTGAACGGAGTGCCATCCTGCAAGCTGGCACTCCGTTTTAATTTAACGCGCATTAGTTGTATTCATCAGTGACCGCAATAAATCCGCAGCAATGCCTTTATTGGCCCAGGTTTGCGACAAATCCAGATCACCATTGGTGCTGACAATGATGAGGATATTCTGGTTTTGCAAATCCACCAGATTCAAGATGCGCACACCAGCTATCCAGCCCTGACGCTCGACTATCATGGCTGAAGCGCCATCCTCACCAGCCTTGAATGGATAAGACCAGACACCTATCGCACCGCCTACATTATTCGGCTTGACCATCTCATCGCGGCTTTTGGCAGACATATATTTGCCGCGCATGAAAGACAGGTCAAAAGCATACAAATCCCGCAGGGTACCAAAGCTGCCACCAGCAGGGCCATAACTGGCAAAGTTCACCGCAGGTTCAGGCTTGCCGCCCAGCGTGCCATGGATATGGGTTTTAACATCTGGTTGGGCCGCAGTATAGTAACCCACGTTTTGCATGCCAGCCGGGCTGAAGATGCGTTGTTGCAGCAGGCTTGAAAAGCTTTGCTTGTTGATCTTTTCCAGTAGCGCACCCAGCACGACGTAGTCGCAATTGTTGTAGTCGAATTTGCTGCCAGGTGCGGCATTGGATGGCCCGGCACACAGGCCTGTGGCAAATTTCTGTATATCGTCACCGCTATTGGCATCCAGCATATGCACCGCAGGATTGACCATCTCATTGTACAAGCCAGAATAATGCGTCAGCAATTGTCGCAGGGTGGCGCTACGCGCCTGCACATTGGGATAATCCGGCCAGTAATGTCCCAGCGACTGATCCAGTTGCAGTTTGCCCGCTTCAACATCCTGCATGACCAGAATGGCAGTCATTTGCTTGGTGATAGACGCAAAACGGAAAGTTTGTTTGATATCAGTGACATTGCCGAAAGCTTTTTCCAACAAGATCTTATCGCCACGTGCAGCGAATACCAAACCTTGAAAGCCAGTATTTTTGAGGTTTTTAGCTGCTTCTTCAAGATTAGGGATAGCCTTGGCCGGTGCAGCATAGCTGGCTGGACTGAGCAGGCTGGCGGTAATGACGGTGAAACTGGCAAAAATAGCAAGGTGGCGATGAAGGTAAGACATATTGTGCTCCGGTGCAGTAGTCAAGCAGATGCTCTGGCCTGAATATTAACAAAAGTTTAGCCTTTGTGATGTGCGTTTAGCCTCAGGCTATAATGCCGCACTATGAATCTATTAAGAACCCTTGCCTCCATCAGTGGCATGACCATGCTGTCGCGGATTACCGGACTGGTACGTGACGTACTGATCGCTACCCGCTTCGGGGCCGACGCCTATACCGATATATTCAATATTGCCTTCCGCATTCCCAATTTGTTACGCCGCATGTTTGCGGAAGGTGCGTTTTCGCAAGCCTTTGTGCCTATCCTGGCTGAATACAAGAACAACAAGGGAGACGAAGCAACCAAGAAACTGATCGATCATGTCTCTACCGTCATGACATGGGCCTTGGTATTGACTTGCATACTGGGCATCGCTGGCGCACCGATTTTGCTTTATTTTTTTGCCGAAGGTTATAAAGACAAGCCAGAGATCTTTGACATGGCGGTGGTGATGACCCGCATCATGTTCCCGTATATCGGCTTCATGTCCATGGTGGCGCTGGCGGGTGGGATACTTAATACCTGGCGTGAATTCAAGGTGCCGGCATTTACGCCAGTTTTATACAACCTATCTTCAATTGCTGGTTCGCTGTTTCTTGCGCCTTATCTTGAAAAACCCATTTATGCGCTGGCCATTGCCGTTTTTGTTGGCGGCGTTTTGCAATTGGTGGCGCAGGTACCCTCATTGATCAGGGTAGGCATGCTGCCAAGGATAAGCTGGCGTGTTGGTACGGCCTGGCAGGACGAAGGACTGCGCCGCATCATGCGCAATATGGTGCCAGCCATCCTGGCGGTGTCGGCTACCCAGATCAGCATTGCCATCAATACCAGCCTGGCATCCAAACTCACGCCAGGTAGCGTAACCTGGCTGGCGAATGCCGACAGGCTGATGGAATTTCCTACGGCCTTGTTGGGTGTTGCTCTGGGCACCATCTTGTTACCCGGCCTCTCCAAAGCGCACTCAGATGGTGACACGGTTGAGTATTCCGCCTTGCTCGACTGGGGTTTACGTCTGACTTTTCTGCTGGCCTTGCCTGCCGCAGTTGGCCTGGCAACCATACCTGAAGCATTGACATCTACCCTGTATCATCACAGCAAATACAGCGCACATGCCGTGCAAATGACATCCAATGCCCTGGTCGCTTATGGCATAGGTCTTCTTGGTCTTATCGTCGTTAAAATCCTGGCACCAGGTTTTTACGGTAAACAGGATATACGCACACCGGTAAAGATTGCTGTGGCCGTTATGCTGGTGACACAAGCATTAAACTATGTGTTCGTACCTTATCTTGCTCATGCCGGTCTGGCTTTGTCCGTTGGTCTTGGTGCCTGCGTGAACGCGATTTTCTTGTACACGGGTTTGCGCAAGCGTGGCATTTACCAGCCGCAAAAGGGCTGGCTCATGTTCCTCGTCAAACTTTTTGCTGCACTGGTATTAATGGCCGGTGTGGCCTTGTGGACTTCTGAACAGTTTCATTGGCTGGCCATGCGCAATACCCCTGTCTTGCGCGCTGCTGCCCTGGCTCTGGTGCTGTTGGCTTGTGCCAGCACGTATTTTGCTGCATTGGCACTCATGGGTTTCAGGCCCAAAGATTTCAGGAAGGTGACCAAGGTATAAAGCCTTTTTCATGCCTGTCTCACCTTCAACTACGCAGAAAAAATACAGAAATTATTTGATGAATCATGGAAATCGTTGACCTGTTTTTTGAAGTCATAGGGAGTTTCATGTTCGATTTTTTAATTTTATTTTTAGAACAAAGTTTGCATTAGGGGATGGCGGTAAAATCGTTGTCGGCTTTATCTCCACCGTCTTGCTGTGCGTGATTTCGTTTTATCTGATCACGATCTTTCACAACATCTCGCTTGCATAAGTAAGCGAAAAGATTCTCCTCGCATCGGACTTAAAATCCGCTGTGTCACCTGACATGATGTCAAGCGATGTTTCTCTTGCTTGACATAGTCGTCATTGTTACGTTGCTCCTACCTGATTAAAATGAGTTCAACTTGCAGTGTGCCTGCGTCTTGTTGAAGCCTGTCATCGCTATACTCACCGTGGCCCGAAGTCACAGGTACTCTGCAAGTATTCACAGACCCAGATACTCAAGAAAGGTACACCCATGTCCAATAGCAATGCTCAAATAATTGAGATCGATGAACCACCGAAAAAATCCTGGTTGTCCAAGATAATTGGCTGGGTGATATCCATCATTATTTTGATCGTTGTTGCCCAATTTATTGCAGGTTTAAAAAGCGACCAGAAAGCCAAGTTCGTTAATGAATCACGCGGCCTGGCAGAGAATGCCTGTAGTGGCGATGCTACCTGTCTTGCGATCGTGAAAGCAAAATTGGATATCTGCCTGGAACTGCATTCTGAATCACATAAGACAGGGAAATTCGGTCGTAAATATACTTTGCATACAGAAGAATTTTTAAACTGCATGAAATAGATGGATATACATTTTTCTTTAAATGTATGAATGGCTGGTTTTGGAATTTCATCCGGGTCTTAGCTTTTTTCGACAATTCCAAGCCGCAAAAGAATCAGTAAGATGATTGGAAAACGAGGCTAATTCCTTACAATTTCTTTTATATACATCCGATAATGAACAGATCAGGAAACTGATATTGAAGAGTCAGGAAGAACTCATTAGCGGCATTCACAATTTAAAACGCGACGTATTTGTGAGCATCCAGCACCTGACTTCGCCTTTCATCTGTGGATGTTTATTATCGATGGAGACAAAGGGGATTTACGGAATGAAAAAAATCATATTGGCAGGACTCATGTTTGGCATGGCGGCGGCGAGCAATGCCACCACTTATTATGTCGCACCAACAGGCAATGATGCAGCGGCGGGGAGCAAAGCCGCTCCATGGAAATCCATCGCCCGCGCCCAGACTGCTGCTGCCGCAGGCGACACTGTGTATTTCAGGGGCGGCAACTATAACTACACCGCAGGTATCAATACCTGCGCCACCCGCACCGACATCGTCAACGCCATTACGCTGGACAAGAGCGGTAGTTCTGGCAACCCGATTCGCTACTGGGCCTATCCAGGTGAAATACCGGTATTTGATTTTTCGCAAATGAAAGATGATTGCCGTGTCAAAGCCTTCAATGTGGTTGCGAACTGGGTGCATTTGAAAGGGCTGGAAGTCACTGGTGCGCCACAACAACCCGGCAACCGCCTCAACCATGAATCATGGGCTGTATGGATCAACGGCAGCAATAATACCTTTGAGCAGTTGAATACCCATCACAACATGGGGCCGGGTATATTCATTCAGAATGGTGGTAACAACCTCGTTCTCAATAGTGATTCCCACCACAATTACGACCCCTACACCTCGAATGGTGCTGGTCAAAGTGCCGACGGTTTTGGTGCTCATATCAAGGCAGGCAACCCTGGCAATGTCTTCCGTGGTTGCCGCGCATGGGCCAATTCGGATGATGGCTTTGACCTGATCAATGCCTATTCACCCGTGTTGATAGAAAATTCCTGGACCTGGTCGCAAGGCTATTTGCCCGGTACCACCACACCAGTGACGGCGGGTAACGGTAATGGCTTCAAGCTGGGTGGTTATGGTGGCGTGTATGTATCGAATGCTGTCAAGCACACCATACGTTTCTCGGTTGCCTTCAATAACAAGGCGGCAGGTTTTTACGCCAATCACCACCCGATCGCGAATGACTTCTACAACAATACCAGCTACGGTAACAACAGCGATTTCAACATGCTGGGCATTGATGCAAATGGCAATGCAGTCAACCTGGGCAACCTGCGCAACAACATCGCGTTTGGCGGTACTCTGGTGTCCAATATGACAGGGGCAAATGATCAGTTCAATTCCTGGAACCTGGCAGTCACGGTTTCCTCAGCTGATTTCCAAAGCATCTCCACCACTGGCTGGGATGCACCACGCCAGGCCGATGGCAGCTTGCCAGTGTTGAAACATTTCCGCCTCGCCACGGGCAGTGACCTGATCAACAAAGGTACCAATGTCGGCCTGCCTTTCAACGGCTCTGCACCTGACCTGGGAGCGTTTGAAAACTGATGGATATTTAACAGGCCTAGTAGGAATAAGAGAGACGAGGTACATGTAGTCTGTGTATCTTGTCTCTCTGTTTTATTCAAATACCCAAGAGGTAAGTCGCAAGATGAACAAGCAATTGATAGTGGCAAGCCTGATGTTGGGTTTGTCCACAGCCAGCAATGCCGCCACCTATTATGTGGCACCCGCTGGTGACGATGCTGCAACAGGCAGCAAAGACGCCCCCTGGAAAACCATCGCCCGCGCCCAGGCAGCCGCTGCTGCTGGTGACACCATCTACTTCAGAGGTGGTAACTATACCTACACGGCAGGCGTCAATACTTGCGCCACCCGTACCGATACCGTCAATGCTGTCACGCTCGACAAAAGCGGTAGTGCTGGTAGCCTTATTCATTACTGGGCTTATCCGGGCGAAACCCCCGTCTTTGACTTCTCACAAATGAAAGATGATTGCCGCGTCAAAGGCTTTAACGTCGTTGCTAACTGGGTGCATTTGAAAGGGCTGGAAGTCACTGGCGTACCGCAGCAACCAGAGAATCGCCTCAACCATGAGTCATGGGGCGTGTGGATAAACGGCAGCCATAATATTTTTGAACAGCTCAATACCCATCACAATATGGGGCCGGGCGTTTTCATCAAAAACGGCAGCTATAACCTGGTCCTCAATAGCGATTCCCACCACAACTACGACCCGTACACCTCGAATGGAGCGGGGCAAAGTGCCGACGGTTTTGGTGCACACGTCAAAGCCGATAATCCAGGCAATGTCTTCCGTGGCTGTCGCGCATGGTCCAATTCAGATGACGGCTTTGATCTCATTAATGCTTTTTCGCCGGTACTGATAGAAAATTCATGGACCTGGTCGCAAGGCTATCTGCCTGGCACCAACATATCGCTGCCAGCCGGTAACGGCAATGGTTTCAAGCTCGGTGGTTATGGTGGTAAATATGTGCCGAATGCAGCCAAGCACACTATACGTTTTTCAGTTGCATTCAATAACAAGGCATCGGGTTTTTATGCCAATCACCATCCCATCGCGAATGACTTTTACAACAACACCAGTTTTGGCAACAACACTGATTTCAATATGCTGGGCATAGACGAAAACGGTAAACCCATCAATCTGGGTACCCTGCGCAATAACATCGCGTTCGGCAGCAAACAACTCTCGAATATGCAGGGCGCAGATGATCAGCTCAATTCCTGGAACTTGCCAGTTGGCGTCACCGCAGCAGATTTTCAAAGCATCTCCAGTATCGGCTGGGACGCACCCAGAAAGGCCGATGGCAGCCTGCCTGTGCTCACCAGTTTTCATCTCGTGCCAGGCAGTTTGCTGAAAAACAAAGGTAGCAATATTGGCCTGCCTTTCAATGTGGGAGCACCTGATCTGGGGGCGTTTGAGAACTGATATTTAAAATAAGAGGGCACAAAGCTTAGTGAGAAAATATTCTATAGCGGTCTACACGCACGGTAGTTTTTGTTGTCGCGCAAGCCTAAGGCATGATGTTTTCAGTCATGACGCTCACTAGCTTGTGGGTTTGCGACCTCTCGGGTTATTTTTCACTGGCAGGCTGCCTCCATATTCTTTCCACCAAGTCGTCAGCGCTTCCATGGCTGGCCCAAGTGCATGGATGACGTTATAGTAAAAGCGGATTTAGTGATAAATTAACTGCAAAGATAGATGGGTGCTTCCGTTCGCGTATACGAGCTGGCAGGCTGGGACTTTGAATCAGGTCAACTGTGCCTGAAAGATAAATCGCAAGTAATCGATAGTGAAAGAAGCAATGGAAGAGCAGATCGCCAGTAACAGAGAAATAAAAAATGAATTCAATAAGTTGTTTAGCGATGAATTTATTCGTCCAAAACTGACGGAGTGGCTGGATTGGGTATCGGGTAAAGATCACAATTACTTCGTCGCGTTGCCAGTACTCCAGCGCGGCTCGGTGTGGAAGTCGAGGCAGATCATTACGCTGTGGGATTCTCTGCTCCGTGGAATGCCAATTGGCAGTTTAATGTTGAGTCGCCTCATTGCCAAAAACAGAAATGGCGAAGACGTCTTGGTCCGTCCTGTTGGTAGCAAGGACCTTCAGTCGGTACCTGAAGGTGGTGGGGCTGCCCTCATTGATGGACAACAGCGAACCCTGGCGATGCTATTGGGTTGGCCTTATTTCAATGAAAGTCAAATCCAGAACCGTACGCTGTGGGTCGATTTCGCCGACAAGCCTTTGTCCGAGCATCTTTTTCGGCTACACCTTACTACGACAGCCCATCCGCATGGTTTTGCAAGAGCAGAACCGAATTCCAGACTTTCGTTGCGCGAAAGACGCGCTGCAAAATTAGCCAATCCCAATGGAAAACAGTTTCCCTGGGAAAGTCACTTCCCAATAATGTTAACCGAACTCATTCGGGTATATGTAGCTGTCGATCAAGATGTCGATCGGTGGGCTGAGTGGGTTATCTCAACGTTAAGGAAAAGAGAGAATCATCGCGGCAGGACCTGGGAAGAAGGTGAGTCTGATGCCGTGCCAGTGATACACCGCTTTGCGTCATGTTTACAAGCGCTTTTTAACATTAAGATATCTCTCATTGCAGTTCCTGATAAGTGCTTTACAGAGTCTCAAACAAAAGAAGACGAGGATCCGGCTCTGGCTATTTTATTCAAGCGCTTAGGCACAGGAGGAACTCCATTAAGTGATGCGGATTATGTGTATTCAGTAATCAAACATCATCTGCCGGAGACTTTTCAACTTGTTGAGTCCATCGCTTCGATAAAGGGGTTTGCCCAGCTGCTAGGGCCTACGGACATAGTCATGACGGCGGTCCGGCTTGTCGCTGCAGACCTTCGCTTGAGTGATTTCGAAAGTCCGGGTAAAGCTAATTTTGATAGCTTACGCAAGAATCCTGCTTTTCTTGAAAGATTTTTGGACCTGGTAAAGTCGGACAAGTTGAGTGGTGCATTTGGTTTGCTGACAGAATCTTTGAAATACAATCCAGATAATCAGGAAGGCGATCCAGGACTGCCAATGCATGGTTTTATTCTTGTATCCAGACCAGCGCTGCAAATTGTGCTTCGTTGGCTGCTTTCTGTTTCCGAATTGCATGACATCAGGACGGTTCTCGAGCAGTCGCGTGAAGAGATTCTTCGCTTTGTCCTTTATGCGTATCTCGCAATTCCAGACTGCAAAAAAGCAAGCGTATGGGCTTTCACCTGGCTGAAAGACACTGAGTCGCATAAAGGTCCTTCGTTCCCCGGAAGACAGTTGATTGAGCATCTTTTACGCAGAAGTGAATCCGAAAACAGGGAAATGGCGCTGCCTCTTCCTTCAACGAAGGAGTTCGATGAACTGGCAATTACCAAGAATTATGACATCGCAAGGCCGATGCTAGGCTGGGAGCGATTTCAACCAAAAAATGAATTTACCCTCTTGCGCATGAGAATTTTTCAGCGCTGGTGGGGAAGTGGAGACCGTTATCAACATGCTTTGCTACTTTGGCTTCAACGAAGTTATATAGATAGAATAGAAAAAAATCCAAATGAAGTCAGGTCGGATGATGAAGTGCCTTACGACTATGACCATATTTGTCCCGCCAGTCATTGGAGGGACTGGACGGGAATTAGATCAAACAATCGCTTGCTGGACTTCCTGGCAAAGGATGGAAACCGCGGGCATGTTCATGTTGGAAATTCCATCGGTAATGTGCGTGTCTGGTATGCGAGCGATAACCGTGGTGATGGTGATAGCCCGGCTGAAGTTAAACTGAACCTTGTCGGCAACGAAGTTGAACCTGGCCCTGATCGTCTGAAGGACAGTGCTATCCAAATGTCCCACTCCGGATATTGGAGTTCTTGCTCTGGAACGGATAGTAGGGATGTTTGGACTGAGGAACGTGCACTGGCATTTCAAACAGCAGTAGAGCACCGAACCTGCGATTTGTATGCGCGATATTATGAGGATTTGAACTTCAAGGAATGGTTTCCTGTAAGCATAATAACGTGAAATGGTTTTAAATTATAAAATTTACCACCCCAAACCCAAACTCCCCACCACCACATTACTACACTGCAAAGGCACATACCCCTCCCATTTCCATGGCGTGTACACGTCCTGTATCAGCAGGGCCAGCAGGTCTTTGAAGATGTGGTCGCCGTTGGCGCTGTTGCTCATGATGACGACCGCGATTTTTTGTTCGTCGAATACGACGGAATGGTTTTCCCAGCCGTCGTCGTGGCCTTCTTTGAAGTAGGCTTTGCCGTGGGGTGTGTGGAAGATGCCCCAGCCCAAGCCGTAGGATAGTTGTATTTGCTTGTTGTCGTCGCTTGATGCGGTGGACAGGGTGGGGAACTGGGTGGGTGTGTTGATGGCGATCTGTGGTGCCAGCATGATGGCTTTGGCTTCTTTGCTGATGATGTTCGCCTGCATGACGCCTTGTATGAAATGGGCGTAGTCGTTCAGGGTCGTGTCCATGGAGCCCGCGGCATTTACTTTTTTTCTTTTCGTGTGGCCCAGTGATTTTTCATCTTTGTCGTGGCCGACGGCAAGATTGTCATTGAAGCGGTCTTGCCATTGCAAGCTGGTGTTGTGCATGCCTGCCGGGTTGAAAATACGTTCCTGGATTAAATCGCCTGCACGTTTGCCGGTGGTGGTTTCAATCACGAATTGCGCCAGATTGATGCCTTCGCCTGAATACGCATATCTGCTGCCGGGGGTAAATTTGATTTCCAGTTTTTTGCTGGCATTCAGCCAGCGGAAGTTGGCGAAGCCGGCGGTATGGTTCAATAGCATGCGCAGCGTGATTGTCTGGTAACGCAAGTCATCGGCCAGGTCGCGGTAGTTGTCGTAGTCCGGTAGTGGCTTGGGCAGGTATCTTTGTATGGGCACATCCAGGTCAAGCACGCCTTCGACCACCAGTTGCGCCACCAGGGTGGCAAATACTGCCTTGGTGAAGGATGCGCCGTACATGACGGTGTCTTCGGTCAATGGCAATTGCCTGTCTTTATCGCGAAGGCCAAAGCTCTTGGTGTAGACAATTTTATTGTCATTGAGGATGGCAATGCCAAGGCCGGTGACGCAGGATGATGCCATCATGCGCGCGACCCTGGTTTCTATCTCTATGGATGAGATACTGGAACCATCCAGGCGCTTGATCGTGACAGCTTGTGCCAGTGCCGGGAAATTTGTGCAAGTCAGCCAAAGGAGAACCAGAAAGGTGGTGAGGGGTTTATGCCACGTCATGCAGTTCTCCGGATAACAGTAGAATCAGGCTCTCAAAACATGAACGATTTCACCAGGTTCAAATCGCCGATCTTGCGTAGCGGGATGACGAAGCTTTCGCGTTTTTCTCTGGCAGTGTTTTCATAAAACACCAGTGTCACGCGGGTAGTGATGATAGGTTGCTTGCGCTGGCCTTCATCGAAGTTATAGCCACCTGCGCTATAGTTACCCCAGTAATTGACAAAGACATGGTAAGCGCCGTGCTTTGGAGCGATAGTAGTAAACATTTCGGGGCCTGGGCCATCGACGCTATCCACATCCAGCCCGCCGCCTCCATTCAGTATGGGCGCTGCGAAAAAGGCATGCTGGCCATCAGGGGTGATGATGTGCAGATCGACTTCTGCCTCAGGTGCATCCCAAGAGCAGATGATGCGTAGCTGTGGTGACAGTTGCTGGGTATTGGCTTCGTAATATTGCACGCGTTGCAGGCTCTTGCCGTCTGGCCCTTTGATCTCTATATTGTTGGAACCGCTGCCAAAGGCATAGTGGCGTTCAAATCGGCCATCTGTGCCGTAATTGAGCACCATGGGGTTGCCATTGACGATGAGGGTATGCTTGCGCTGTTTGCCCGCATCGCGGATATGGCCTTCGATGAGGGTGCGGTTTTTTTGCGTGCCACGGTCTATAGGGGGCAAAGGGTAGGAGGCACGTGTGTCGCTGGATTTATCGGTCAGACCGCCATAGTTCCAGCCGCCACGCGGGCTGTTGATGGTGGGTTGGTCTTCAGCTACACAATTGGCGGCAGCGACGAACAGGGTGTATGCCAGCAGTGCGGTTTTCATCATTGTTTGCATGATCATTACGGATAGGTAAAGGATTTAACCAGCGTCAATTCGCCAGCTTTGCGCATGGGCACCTGAAAGCTTTGCTGCTTTTCTGCCAGCGTGCCTTCCTGGCTGATGATGGCAACTCTGGCGATGGTCAGGCTTTTGTCCTCACCACCACTGCCATAGTAATTGACGTAGACGTGATAAGTGCCTTTAGGCGGAGCAGTATTGGCATAGATTTCAGGTCCGTAACCAGTGGTGACGTCAACATCAAGTGCGCCGCCATTGTCAACGACGCGGTTGCCATAGAACACATGCTGACCATCGGGTGAGATGACGTGCAAGTCAAGGTCGGTGCCATCACTATCCCAGGACAAGACTACCCGCAGGCGTGGGTTGGGGCGGCTGGTATTGGTGTCATAAAACTGTACGCGTTTGACTTCAGTGCCATCGGGGCTGCGCACTTCTACATTATTCGAGCCGGAACTGAAAGAATAAGGGCGGGAGAACTCGCCAGTTTCACCAATAGCCAGGGGCATGGCGGCACCGTTGACAATGAGCTTGCCAGGTTTCTTCTTGTTGCTGGTGCTGATACGGCCCTTGATCAAGGCCATTTCACTTTGTCCTTCGGTATTGACCGAGGACGCAGGGTAATGCACAGGCTGTTTAAAGCCAGAGGCTTCGCCACCGCTATTACGCCATCCGCCGCGCGGCAGTTCTATCGTGGCGTCTGCTGATGCACTTAAGTGAAAGCCAGCAAGCAGGCTGCCTGTGATGCATATGATGAGTCGCTTTTGGTAAAACTTGATCATGTTGTTCCTTCTATGAGACGGCGTGCCAGTTTTTCTACATAGTCTTCATTGGCGCCGTTCGGATGAAATCGTAAAGCGAGGTGCAGGTATTCATGGGCGAGGGTGATGCGCTCGTCCAGGCTGCGCCAGCCGCGGGCGTAGATGCGCATGCGCTTCTGGTCTGAGTAGGGATTGCCGCTTGCCAGCGAGCAAATTGCTGGTGGGGTATCTGGTTGCTCAAAACCGGGTTCGCGACGCAATATGCTTTGCCATTTGCTGCTGGCACTGGTAGTCGTCAACCAGGTTTGCGCTGCTGCCAGTGGTTTGCAATCGGATTTTCCATTGAAGCTGCCGATGCTGGCTTGCGGATAACTGGTGGCCAGGATACGTTCAAAATTCCAGCCCTGGTTTGCCTGCTTTGTCGCTTCTTTCAATGACATGCGGTTGTTGCCTGCGCTGTCATTGTGATAGCGAATGTTAGCACCTTGCAATATCAGGTCATCCGTGAACCAGGCGGCAGCCAGGGCAGCATCGGTGGGAGCATTGGCGCTGACGCGCTGGCGGGTAGTGCTGTCGGCAATACGCCAGCAGCCATGATCAAGAGCGGCATTTTGTACCAGATAGCTACGCGCCGCAATCGCGAGGCTGCGGGCGGCTTGTATATTGCTGGCGTCACCCTCACGGTCTATGACGCGGGCGACATAATCATTGATGCTGACCCGGCCGGTGATCTGTGGAGCCATGCCTGGGGTGCGTTGCAGTGTCAGGCTGCCATTGCTGTTGATGTCCAGGCTATTGCCGTTGACGAATTGCAGCCTGTATTTGCCGGATAAAGTGCCTGCGCGAACTGGCGTGCCCGCTGTTGCCGATGTCGCCAATACTTCGCGCAGTGGATAGCGCGCAAAAAAATCCACATCCACGCAATGTGCTTCATCACCGACATTGTCCATATTGTTGATACCCGCCCAGCGCGGTGCGGGCAAGGTAGTTGCCAGAGCACTAGCCCAGGTAGTGAGGGTAGAGCGGCTGGAACCACGGGCACCAAACCAGAATGGTGTGCCATCTGCCAGCCAGCCTGCTGCGCCACCAAAGGCGCTGTTGTCAGGCAAATGCCAGGAATAGGTTTTGTAGCGTATGCCTGTGCCCAGTTGCGTCCAGGCTTCGCGGCCATAGCCTTGCACTGCGGTTTCCAGCAATGCTGTGCGTGCGGCAGCGCGGGCTTGCGGGGAAAACTTGCTCAGGGTTTCCAGTAAGTCTTTTACGCTGATCTGGGTGTCGGGCTGTAATTGTGCTGTGCGCTGTAGCCAGTTGGCGTCACTGCGGGTTTGCCAGTAGGCTTTCCATGCCTTGTCATTGACACCTAATCGCGCTGGTGAAAAATAGGGCGCGCAGGAGCGTGCCAGGGCAGGGTCGCGTTCTACCTGCTCACCGGGTTCACAGCAATACAGGTCTTCGTTTTTTCCCTGTTCTTCACGCACATTCTTGCGTAAATCTTTTTTTGCTGTACAGGTATAAGCGGCTTCCTGCACATGATTGTCTTGCAGGTAGGCGTAGACAAATAACTTCCACAAGCTACCCATAGGTATCTTTTGTTCTGTGATTTTGTCATCCTGAGAATTCAGGGAGCGCATTTCCACCTGGCCATCACGCAGCCATGCGACGGTGGCCGGGCTGGCTGCATCTGCTGCATGAGTGACTTGCGCAGATGCAGCCAGCGTGACTACTGTCGCGCTGGCAAGCATGATGGTGCTGATCGCTTTGCGGGCAGGGTCAGCGGATTTCCATAAACGCACGTGGCTTGTCCTCAAAGGCTTTCTGGTCTGGCTGATACATGCGGTAGTAGCGTGCTGGCGGCAAGGCGAACTTGCCGGTTTGCGCTGCGCGCACAAGATGACGTATTACGACCTGGCCATCCAGTGCATCCACTGGCACGGCATAGCCGCGTGGCGTTTGCTCGTAACGTGCACGTTCCATGGCTTCCATATCTTTGCCGCCTGGGTAACGCAGGCTGATACCCCAGGTAGAGCGGTCAGCCGAGGTGCCTGGTGGCAGAGGTACTTCAACAATACCAAAGTTCAGTTCAGGGCCGGATGTGCGGGTGAGTACCACTTCATCCAGATAGACTTCATCTGTTTTCAGTGCCGCACCATTGCCCAGCAATTCCAGTTTGAAGCCTGCCTTACCTGCGACTGCTGGCGGTGTCACAGCACCTTTGCTGGCGGCAACAGGTGCAGTGATTGCTTCTGGTACCAGACGATAAATACGGCGTTCCACTTTTACTGGCAAGCTGGATTTTTCTGGTTCACGGCTGTCGAACTGGGCAATGGCAATCATGCCTGCGCTTGGGTTGGAAACCATTTTGATCACAGACGGGGTTGGCGTCGCGGCTGTGCTATTCCAGCGATATACGCTTTGACCTGTGATGGTTTCGCGTGGCAACCAGCCAGCTTCCAGTTCCACCTTGGCCATATTATTGCGCAACAGAGGATCATTACTGCCAGACTTGCCACCCAGTGCACGGTAAGTCCACAGCAGGCTCAGGGCGCGGTCTATGGTAGGTGACTCTGACCTCACGCGTTCCAGCACGGCAGCAGCATCACTGGCTGGGCGTTTGCCTGTCAGTATCAGCAAGGCTTCACCCAAAGGCAGGTCAGCTTGGTGTACGCGGGCTGCTGCTTCTGGCAAAGTCGTGACGGTAATGCCAGTCAGGTTGCCTTTGCTTTGCTGTACTACATAGGCAGCCAGCAAGGTGCTCATGGCGTGTTGTACATCATCATCCTTGTTGGCAAAGATCATGCTGTTCATGCCTGAACGCGGGGTGATCACGACAGGTTTGGCAAACGCGCCTTTGGCACCGAGTTCTTCACTCAGGGCTTCGGCCATCGATTTTACCGGCAAGCCCATATCCTGCATCCAGTACAGCATCAGGGCGCGCTGCCAATGTGATTGCTTGACGCCATCTTTGCGGTAGACATCATTCAGGCGGTCAAAGTGACCTTCTGGCAGTGACAGTTTCAAGGCGCGGCTGGCATGCCAGTCAGCATAGTAGGCGTAGGTGGTCAGCAGGGCATCGCCATCTTTTTCTGGCACACTCCACCAACCAAAAGTCGCATTTGGCCCTGCCATTTGCGCCAGACGGAAGCGGTAGCTATACAGTCTTTGCGTCAATTGTGCAGCCAGTCTTTCTTCACTAGGCAAGGTTGATTGCAAGGCCAGGCTGTAAGGGATGAGGCGGCTGGAAGTTTGCTCGACACAGCCATATGGGTAGTCAATCAAGTCATCCATCAAACGGCGGAACTGTGTGCTGGCACTGTCAGCAAATTGTAATTGCAGGTTGCTGGCGTCAGGGGGCAGTTTCAATACTGTTTCCTTGCCAGTCACAGGTACGCTGACTGAGCGCTGGCTGAGCCAGTGCACTGGGATGATCTTCAGCGGTACATTCAGTGCATCAACAGTCTTGCCACCCACAGCCAGGGACAGGTCTATCTTGTTATCGAGGCCATTGGCTTTCAACGGCACGGAAACAAAATTCGCACCCGGTTTCAGTTTCAGGCTTTCTTGCTTGTTGACGCCGGAACCCGTGATGTTCAGGTTGGCACTGGCATCCTGGTTGCCCTGGTTAAAGATGGCAATGCTGGCATTCGGTGCATCCTGCACGCGCATCCAGTTAGGGCTGGTCCATTTCACGTAAAAGTCTTTGTCTGAACGCACGTAGGCGATGTTCTGGCCTACATTGCCACCAGCTTCTGTCGCACGCACGGTAATGCGCCAGCGCGTCAGCGAGTCTGGCATGGTGAAAGTCAAGCGTGCGCGACCTGTGGCATCAGTGGTGACATTCGGTTGCCACAGGGCGGTATCCTTGTCTTCACGGCGTGGTCTTTCCAATACCTTGATGGCGCGCTCATGGGTTTGCCCATTGGCAGGCAAGGCCAGCTTGGATGGCGGCACCGCCAGGTCATAGGCGATAAAACTCAGACTGGCAGAAGTGCGCACATTATTGCGGCGCGGGTGATAGAAGAAGTCAGAAATATCTGGTGCAATTTCAGGCTGCAACACATAAATCATTTCATCGACAACACCCACGGTCAACTGGCTGCCTGCGGCTGGTTTGCCATCGACCATGGCGGTCAGGTCCAGCGTGACTTTGTCACCAGGCGCGTAGACGGCCTTGTCGGCTTTGACAGCGACATTGATGCGTGGTTGTTCTACTTTCAAACCCAGGTTCTGGAAAACATAATCAGCGCCTTTGACATACACCACAGACAGGGTGATGTTGGGGCCATAAGTATCCTGTACAGGCAGTTCTACCTTCCATTGCATGGGTGACAAACGTTTGGCAGTTAGCCAGCCACTGGCATTCGAGTTGACACCATTCATCAAGGCAGTTTTTTCTACCTTGTCACGCTCCAGCGTGAACAGCGCCTGGTCGATTTGCTGCGGGAAGGTGATCAGCGCACTGGCAGTCTCACCCGGCTTGTAGCTGGCCTTGTCAAACACCATCTCTATCGAACCCTGAGGCGCACTGACGCCAGCACCGCTGACATAATGCGAAGACGCACCCAGGATATTGCCTGCTGCATCACGCACAGAGAGGGTATAGGTACCAGGTTCGGCAAAAGCCAGTGTCAGCTTATTGGTGTTAGCGAGCTTGCCGTTTGATTTCTTTTGATTCTCCAGTCTTACCCAGTCCCATGTTGCCAGGGCACTCACTGTGCTGACAGTATTGCCAGGTACAGGCAGGGCAGTCAGGGCAAAGTTCATGTTTTCGCCAACGGCAGAGAAGGCACGGTCGGCCTTCAGGCTATAGGTACCAGCGCCACGTTCCACCAGAATTTCTTTCGTGGCACGCACACGATAAGCTGCGCCATCAGTCGCCAGCACGGACAAAATATAGCGGCTGGGCTCAGTCGCTGCAGGCAGTTTGAATTCAACAAAGCCACTGCTATCGGTCGTAAATGTCGTTGTGCTCATCTGTACCGGGAACTGGCCTGCGTAACCGAGGTCACCTTCAACGATGGTCAGGCGCTGGGCGCGTACTGTCAGGTCTGCCTTGGCATTGACGACAGGTTTGCCATCGGGATAGACCAGTTGCAGCTTGCCCTTGATTTCTTCATTTGTTTTGTAATCTTTTTTGCCGGGCATGACATTGATTTCAAAATGTGGCTTTTGGTATTCAGCCACACGGAAAGCAGCACCATAGCTATTGCCCTTGTAGCTGAAGCGCAGTTCATAACCACCAGCCACGGCATTGTCAGGTAACTGGAATACCGTATCACCACCAGACTGCGGTGTCATTTGCAGGGTTTGTGCCGCGACTGGGAAGCCATTTGCATCAAATACCTGCAGCTTCAATTCACCTGCGGTGATGGCAGTGGATTCACGTGCCGACACAAAAGTACGGCCAAGGAATTTCACATATACGGTTTCACCCGGGCGGTACAAGGGACGGTCTGTCACTGCATACAGCTTGGTGTTATAGATTTCACTATCGTAGTAATAATTTTCTGCGACGAACACACCGCCTTTGCTATCTTCACCATATACATAAGTTTTTTCTGGTGCATCGCGTTCAAAATTGACGATACCGCTGGCATCTGTTGCACCTGTACTCAGGATACCGGCGCCATCTGTCCACACTGTTTTTGCATCTGCCACAGCCTGGCTGGTGCGGCGATCAGCCACCCAGACCAGCATTTGCTTGCTTGATACCTTGGTGACAGCGATAGAGTCAGATATAAACACCAAAGTCACGGCGCGATAGCTACCAACCATGGCTTCTACCAGGTACAGGCCAGGTTCTTTTTTACCCAGTGGTATCAGCACATTGCCTTTGGGCGACATGATGAATTCACTGCTGCTGCCATCAAGCTTGACGCCTTTTGGTGGTTGTATGGGCTGGGCGATATGCACAGGGTAGCGGAAGCTATCAACCAGGGTATGCGCCTTCAGTGGCTGGTACAGCGGGTTCATTTGTTGCGGTGTTGGCGCTTTCACCAGCGGGTGCAGACGTACTTCCGGCGCCTGTGAAGTCACGGCTTTCCTGGCATCGGATGAAAACAGTTTGCGCCACATGCGGCGTGAGGCATCCCACCAGTTATCCCAGGTGCGTGCCAGCGCATCCGATACGCCTTTGCCCTTGTAGTTACCCTGGGCATCAATGCGGTGCAAATTCTTTTGCGCCTTTAAAAATTCCAGCGGGTCCTTGACCTTGTAGACATAGACATCGACACCGCCTAGCTCAGAAATCTGCCCCATGTCCTGGGCTTCCAGCCTCACCATGGCAGTGTCGCCAGAGCCATAGGCTGCATCGCTGAGCAGGAAGAAAGACGAGCCACCGCCGCCATCCTGTGCCAGGGCAGGCATGAAGAGCAGCATCGCGCACAGCGCAGTCAACAGGGTGAAATAACGGGATTGTTTGAATGTAGCTTTCATTGGGCGCTTTCAGGCGGACAAGAAATTGAGGCGATACACGCCAGCAAAATTGGGATTATCTTGGGTAGGGTGCCAGCGCGTATCGCGCCAGGCTTGCAAGTCGCGCAGCTTGACTGCGCGCAGGCCATTGTCACTAGGTGTGACTGTGCCAGTGTGATAGGCGATGTAAGAGTTCATCCACACCATCAGATGCTGGGCGTCGCCCTGGTCATAGAACAGCAGGTCACCGGGGGATGCCAGATTGCAGTCCTTGCCACGAAATCTGGCATTCTCCTGCACCATTTCTATGGCGCTGACATAGGCAGAGGTGCTGCCGTCAGCCAGCCGCCATTGATGGCGCACTGATTGCGTGCCTTGATCGAGATCGATTTCTGGCGGCAGCGCAGTACCCAGCATACCGTTCGCCCGCTTCCATTTTTCATCATGCTCACGCAGGGATTCTGCCACCGCAAAACGCACGAGTCCGACGCAGTCACGCTGTTGCCAGCGTGGTGTCGGGCCTGCAGTCAACTGGGCAGCAATGATACGTGTCATCCAGGCGCGACAACTGCGCGACTGGGCGGGTGTCAATGTTGGTGCAGTAGTTGGTGCAGTAACTGCAGGCGCGGTAGTTGTTCCAGCTTTGGCAGCATTTGCGGCAGGCAATGGCACAGCCGGTGCCGTGAGCTTATTGGCCAGCGCCAGCCTGTGCCAGCCCAGCACGGTGCTGGTGGCGAGCATGCCAGTCAGTACATGCCGGCGTTTCAATTGGATTTCTCCTTGCTGACCCATTCCACTTTTTGCCATGCCTTACCACTGGCCTGTGCCTTGCTCAGTTCGAGGCGTATCGGTGGGTAAGTCGCCAGGGCTTTGATGCGGGCAGGCAGATGTGTCTTTGCGGCTTCCAGGAAGCTGGCATCTTCAGGTTTTGCCAGGGCAGCGTAGATTTCGCGTTGTGCCATTTCTGACAAGGGGCGCGGTGTGATCAGGCCCAGGGTGTTTTGCGCGCCAGATGCCTGGTCAGCCACGCTTGGGTTGCTGCGTGCAATAGTATCCACCACTTTTTCTACCAGGCCGCCGTCGGGTGAGAACACCACAAAGTCGCCACTGGCGGCCAGCGTAGCCATGCTCTTGGTATTGCGCCATAGTTTCTGATCAGGCTTGGCCTTGGTTGTGCCTTTGCCTGGTGCCGCCTGTTCACCGCTGGCAATTGCCCAGGTCGCCATGGCTTGCAAGGTAGCATCGCGGTTGGCAGTGTTCAGTGGTAGCTTGGTGATAAACACCGGAGAATACAGATTCGATTCACGGTACCAGCAAGCCAGGCCTGGGCCAGTCAGCGGCGCCAATGCCTGCTCTGGCAATTTGGGTTTGGCATCAGCTTGTTTCAAGACAGTATTGACCATGCTCCAGTCAATTGGTACGGTGATACATGCGCTGGGGTTGGCTGGTGCCGCAGTCCACAGGGCAGGATCAAGCAATTGTGCCGAAGAAGTCTTTTTGGAATCCAGCCAGACCGAGGTTGACCAGTTGCCGCCAAAATCAAAGCGCATGCCCTTGAAGCCGGATACAAAGGCGCCGTAACCCAGGGCCATGGTTGGTGCACCTATCGCCATCGTATGTTTTGCAGTACCCGCAGCCTGAGCGGGCGCAGGTGCAATATTATCCAGATCAAATTGCAGCGACAGCGCGCCATCATGTTCCAGCCATTTGGCGACTGCTGCACGCGCTTCCGTTACGATGCTGTTACTGCCATCGAACAATAGGCCAGGGTCAGACAATACAACAACGCGATCACCCTGGCTGATCAACAGCAGGGTGCGGCGTGGATTGATTTCCAGCGCCATGATCTGGGCTTTGCCATTGCTGGTGCTGATATCGCCAGCCAGTTTGAGCTGACCATCTTTCATCGCTACCTTGGCAGCTTCCTGCAAGGCTTTATTGAACAGGCCCATGCGCATGACAACGGCATAGTGGCGCAAGGCACCTTTGCCATCGCGCCAGAAGGCAACTTCAGCCGGTTCATTAAAAATGCTGGCATACAGCTTGTCCTGCCAATCAAGGTCATGCTCGTAGGCGATGCGTTTGACGGCGCCGTTCAAACCAAGGCGGTCTTCATTCTGTTCATAATAGAAGGCCAGGTCTTCGGTCAATACATCTTTGGCTATCGGCACTTGCAGCAAGTCACGCGGCAGTTTGGACAAGCTCGTGGTGCGTATCAAGGCATCCGGTTGTGAGATATCCACCATAAGGCGGGTACCTGCATAGTGGTAATCCTTCCAGTGCTTGCTCATCTGGTAGGCAACAGCAGCAGCGGCAACTGTAACAACAGTACCGGTGACGATCCAAATACGACGCATGAATTCTCCCTCTGGGGTATGGCTTTTTTATTGCACGGATACTATCCAAAGCAGGCCTGCAAGACAATCGTTTGCGGCTGTCTATTTGGTAATTTTCTGTAAGCGTGCAGCTAAAGACTGCAACTGGCAATTGTGCCATGCATAGCCTTGGGAATTTATATTGTTGCAATATTTTTTTGTGGACATGCGAGGCATGTTTCAGAAGAGGAGAAACTGAAGGCGAGGAAACAAAATATCTGGAATGAATTTCATGATTGAATTTCACGTACACGTATATCGCCCGGAGAGACAAGCGGGCGATATACGCTACTTTTTAGCTTGCAATTCAGGCAGCCTTGCTTTCAGACTGAGCGTCACTGACGATGCGCTCGTGTTCTGCTGCCCAGGCTGCATCAATGGCACCGACTTTCACAAAGGCCGGACGACTGCAGACGCGTTCAATGTAATTCATGACGACAGGTGATTCAGGCACGAGCTTGAACATGGTACCCCAGCGTAAGGCATTGCCCCAGAGTACATCTGCTGCAGTGAATTGCTCACCCAGTAGATATGGCCCTTTTTCCAGTTGCGCCTTGATGATACCCAGCATGGTGTCAAAATCACCGTAAGGACACATCGAAGGCATTGCTGGCAGATGTTGCGCAAACTTATCTACCAATGCGGGCTCATAGCATGCCGCATAGTAGGCCATCCAGCGCAGATAAGGACCGCGCAACTGGCTATCCAGTGCGGGTGTCAGGCCTGCCTGCGGGAACAGGTCTGCCAGATACAAGAATACTGCCACTTGCTCGGTAATGAGCTCGCCACGATGCTGTATTGCAGGCACTTTGCCCATGGGGTTGATGGCCAGATAGGCGCTTTGTCTTTGCTCGCCAGCTTTCATGTTCAAGACATGCAATTGATAAGGCGCACTCAATTCTTCCAGCAAAATCAGCGCTCCGGTAGCGCGTGTTTGTGGGGAGTAGAACAGGGTGATGTTGTCTGCATTGCTCATGATAAGACCTTTCTTTTTATCGCGGAGGCGGAATTGCCTGGCCGTTGATATAAGAATATGCCTCCATACCTGACATCTTTTGTCAGGTTGGTTTATTATTCTTTTATATTTTTAAAAATACGGCAAAAGAATCCGTTTTTACCATGCGTGCCAGTCGACTCATCTCCATCCTGACTATCCTGCAGGCGCGTGGTTTTGCCACTGCGCCAGAACTGGCCGATGAATGCGCAGTCAACCTGCGCACTATCTATCGTGATATCGACGCCATGAGCGAGGCGGGCATCCCCATCTATAGTGAGCGTGGCTCAGGCGGTGGCTATCGTTTGCTCGATGGCTACCGCACCCAACTCAATGGTTTGTCCGCCAAAGAGGCCGAGGCCTTGTTCATGAGCGGGCTGGCAGGGGCCGCAACGGATATGGGGCTGGGCTCTGTCATGATGGCGGCACAAAACAAGCTGCTATCCGCTATGCCAGCTTCTTTGCGTGAAGGCGCGCAGCAAATGCGTTCGCGCTTTCATCTGGATGCACCAGCCTGGTTTGGTCAGTCAGAGCAACCTGCGCACTTGCCCAAAGTTGCTGATGCGGTGTGGGAGCAAAAGTGCCTACAGATACGTTACCAGAGCTGGAAAGGTATCAAAGAGCGCGTCGTCGAGCCTTTGGGCCTGGTCATGAAAAGCGGTTCCTGGTATCTGGTCGGGCAGGTGGATGACACGCCACGTACTTACCGCATCTCACGCATGCTGGAATTAGCTGTGCTTGAAGAACGTTTCGAAAGACCGGCGCCTTTCGATCTGGCAGCCTACTGGCGCAAATCTACCGAGCGGCTGGAGCAGGACATGCACAGGAATGTGGCAACCGTGCGCCTGTCACCAAGAGGCGTGAAATTCAGGGAGCACTTTTTGTCACCCTATGTTTTTTCTGAAATGCAGTTGGCCAGTGAGCTTGACGCGGACGGCTGGTGCAGGGCGACCATGCCAGTCGGTTCTTTAATGATGGCATGCGCAGAAATTCTGCGTTTTGGTGAAGATGCCGAAGTGCTGGAACCACCAGAGTTGGTGAGCAAGGTGAGAGAGCATGTAGAAAAAATGGCGATGATTTACAGCAAGCCTGCAAGTAAGCAAGTAAGTAACTGAGCAATTAAATAAGCCAGCATAATTCCCTTGAAAATAAAAAAAATCCCACAACCGTTGCCAGTTGTGGGCGAACACCTTTTGGAGAGGAATACCTTAAATCCTGAAGAGCAAACTGTTCACGCTCGTTCAGATAAAACAAAAAATCAAATCACGGATTAATTATATACGTTTTATTTATAAAATATCGATAAAATGATTTTATTGTGGCTTTTATGGGATGCTCTGATTTAAAATTAACTGGAGGCAATATTAGAAAGCCAGATACAGCATGGGATACCAGGCTTAAGGACTGATGTCCAAACAAGCGAGTGTTGCATCTCAGTCTGGCTCAAGCCTGATGTAGATAAAAGTCCACCTGGTCGATAAACCAGCGCCCGGCCGGGCCGGGTGGCGCGGCTTGTGGATGCACCGCCTGCATGGCCAGTTTTTTGCCACCCTGGGGCATGCTTTCTACATCCAGCACCTGCAAGATGCCTGCCGCAAGATCGTGTTCTACCATGTGCAGTGGCATACCACCCCAGCCCACGCCATTGAGAATGAACGCATGTTTGGCCGACAAGTCCGCCAGCCGCCAGGTATGGGGTGACATCACACCATAGTCCTGGCCCGCCATTAATTCTGACCTGTCAGTGATTACTAGTTGCGTATGCTTTGCCAATTCAGCTTTTGGGATGGTGCCGTTGATTGTCGCTAATGGATGGCTGTGCAAAGCCACCATCAACAGTGACACTTCGCCCAGGGTCCTGGTGCTCAAGCTTGGAAAATCGATGGGCAGGGATGCCACTATACCTATGCTGCAGCGTTCATCCAGCACAGGCTGATAAGCAGCGCCCAGGCCCTCAACATACAGCCGCAAAGGAGTATGAGGAAATTGCCTGGCAAAATCCTTGGCTACAGCGGCAATCACCGCAGTAGGAAAAAATACATCAACTACTACCGATAACTCTGGTTCCAGCCCGGATGCCATGAGCTTGGCACGCGCCTTCAAGGTATCGACGCCTGCTACGATATTGCGCGCATCGGCTAGTAGTAAAACACCTTCGGGCGTGAGTTTCGGGTAGCGCCCGGAACGGTCAAACAGCCGTACACCTATCTGTTCTTCCAGGCTATTGACCCAACCGCTGACGGCAGACTGCACCCGGTTCAGCTTCCTCGCTGCAGCGGAAAAACTGCCTTCATCTACGGCTGCGATGAAGGTGCGGAGTTGGTCCAGTGACACACCGTCCAGCATGGTTGGTCCTCATATCTCTTTAATCCATCTCAAATAAAGATGGTATATATCTCAATATATCATCTTTTCAGATTCAAAGATTGGCAGCATCATTCAGTTCACTTTTTCTACTCTACATTAAAGGTTCTGTCATGAAACTCTTGCATCTTGATTCCAGCATACTTGGCGCTTACTCCGTCAGCCGTCAATTGTCTGCCGAAATCGTGGCACGCGAAGTTGCCCTGCATCCGGGTATTGAAGTCATTTACCGTGACCTGGCGGCAGATGCCGCACTTCACTTATCCGGCACGCACATGGCAGTGCGCCAGGGGGTAGCGCTGGAAGATACTTCCCTGAGTAAGGACATCGCCAAGGGCGACGCCTATGTGGAAGAGTTGATCGCTGCAGATATCGTAGTGATAGGCGCACCCATGTATAACTTTTCTATCCCTACCCAGCTCAAGGCCTGGATAGACCGGGTTGCTGTCGCTGGCAAGACTTTTCGCTATGGTGCGAATGGTCCTGAAGGCCTGTTATCCCAGAGTAAAAAGCTCATCATTGCCGCCTCGCGTGGCAGTGTGTATTCGGCAGGTAGCCCCGCCGCTGCTTATGAACATCACGACAGTTATTTGATGGGGCTGATGTCATTTCTGGGAATAGTTGACATCACCGCTATTCGCGCCGAGGGGTTGGCATTCAGCCCTGAAGCCAAAGAAGCCGCTATCAAGCAGGCCTTGAATGAGATCGCTGCGCTGGCCGCCTGATTCCAAAAAACCACTTAATCCAAAAAATCTGATCAAGGAAATAAACATGACTTACTCTATTATTGGTGCAGGCAAAGTTGGCATTGCACTCGCTCGCCACTTTGCACACGCAGGTATCGAAGTGTCGATTGCCAATACCCGTGGCCCTGCCAGCCTGGCAGATCTGGCGAAAGAGCTGGGGCCTGCAGTGACGCCAGTGAGCTTGCAAGATGCACTTGCTGCTGACACGATCATTTTCGCGATACCCTTCCGCGCGCACCATGAGGTCGCTGGCGCTTTAGCCAGTTGGAACGGAAAAGTCGTCGTCGATGCCATGAACGCCTATGGCATTGCGCCGGAAGAATTGCAGGGCATGGCATCAACAGAAGTGCTGGCGACGGCATTGCCAGGGGCACGCGTGGTCAAATCTTTTAACCAATTACCTGCCGCATTGCTGGCCACTGACCCAGCACAGGATCAAGGTCGTCGTGTCATGTTTGTTGCGGCTGATGATCCCGAAGCCAGTGCCAGCATTGCCCATCTCGCTACCCAGTTTGGTTTTGCACCGATACAACTGGGCAGGATAGATGAGGGTGGCCGTTTGCTGAAACTGAACGGGCCACTCTTGCTTCAGAATTTGATCAAGCTGGGCTAATTGGTGGTTTGGCCGCTGGGGGGCATGGCGGGATCAGGCGGCGGGATTAAAAGTCGGGATTAAAAACTGTGCCCTCAGAAACTCAACTAATGTCGATGGAGCTTATCGTTTTTCATGCCCAGGGTTTTCAGGTAAGCGATCAGGTTTTTTCTGTCGTCGGCTTTGCTGACGCTGACATCCATTTGCTGGCCGGGGATATAAGATTCCGGGTCTTGCAGCCAGCGGTCCAGGGTTTTTTCATTCCAGACTATGTTGGCATTGCGCAAGGCAGGTGAATATTCAAAATCTTTGATGCTGCCAGCCTTGCGGCCAAACACATTGGCATGCCTGGGACCAATATTGTTGGCATCTACAGAATGACAACCCAGGCAGCGTGCTTCGTATGTGACCTTGCCAGCTTGTATTTCATCTGCCCTTGCTGCCAGTGCATCAGCAGCTATGCAGGTAATGCTGAATGGCAGCAGGCAGATGGCCAGGCTTTTCAGCCAGTTATCTTTGTTTAATTTATTCTGCTGTGCTGAGGAAGAGTTCATGTTGAAAAGATCCATCATTACTTATGCACCAATGCGCAGTGCTGACGTCGATAAAGCGACGCCGGAGGCAACGCGAAAAAAATGGCGGCGCTTGCCAGCCACAGTAGAAATATTCAAATCTGTCATGATGTCCTCTTCATTTTCAAGTACGCAGTCTTGTTACTGCACGGATATATACGCGGGCAGTTACAGAGTGGATTCACAATTTTTAAGAATTGCTTGAAAGAAAATTTTGATGAAGACTTATTGTCATGCTTCAGGCCGGGGAGCAAGAATGTGGCGGTTTTTTGGGGGGAAGAGGGATAAGACGGAGAGTGCAGCAATTCAGTATCAATTGAACCAGACAACTTCTGTCTGGTTCAATTGGAAAATGTGCACTGCTATTTGTTCGCGGCAAAAGCCAGCAGATCAGCCATGGAGCCCGCAAAGATATCGGTATCGACATTTCCAGTAATGCCAGCCACGCTACCGGATTCTGAATTTTGCCAGAATGTCCATTTGCTCCAGCCTTTCGGCACTGTTGGCTGTGATGCGCCATATTGCGCGATCCACAGTGCATATCTGGAAAAGCTGTTGTTCATATTCTGGTTCCAGAATGATGGCCCGGTATAAATCATCGGTGTGCGGCCCAGCGCCTGTTCTACAGTGTTGAGCCATATTTGCAGATTGGCAGCCAGCGTCGCACTACCAAATCCACCTTTGTTGATTTCAATATCCACTACAGGGGGCAAGTCCCCAATTGCAATACTTCCTACCGCCTTGATGAAATTATTAGCCTGCGTTACCGGGTCATCATTGCTCTCATAAAAGTGGTAAGCCCCGCGCAATAATCCTGCTGCCTTTATCGCTGTCCAATTGGTTTTGAACTGCGGGTCAGTATAGGTATTGCCATCTGTGGCCTTGGCAAAGGCAAAGCCTATCCCGGCGGTTTTGACAGCAGCCCAGTTGACTGTCCCCTGATAATGGGAAACGTCAATTCCTTGAACAGTGCTATTGGTCGCCATATTTTTTCTCCACTGATGAATTCTAGATGAAATAGCAAGTTATAAAGATAACAGAAATATTGTAAATTATGTAAAAAACAAGCTATCTTTTATGTCAATGATCGTCTGTCCATCTTGTGGAAAAAAGAGCGCATCAAGGATGACCTATGTCTATGGTGATACCAGTCAGGTCATTGTCGAAGCGGCAGTCATCAATCAGGAGCAGGCTTATCTGGGATATACCAATCGCGATAATGGACGTCATCCCCACAAGGCTGATTTCATGCGGGTATTGAACCAGATTTTGATCGACATGAAAAAATCTGGAGAGCTATAGAAAATAGTGGAGGATGTGCTGAGTAAATAATTGCTACAGGATTTTTCCAGCTATCTGATGAAAGGATTAGTGAAAAAACCAGGTGCTTGAGACTTGAACATCCCGTGACTCTATGGAACTATATGGCATGCATGACAGGCAAGACTGTCATGCACCACCAACTTAGTTAACCATAGAATAGCTATACATGAACATACACCTGTCCCTCATGCCCATCCTTGCCCTCGTCGCTGGAATTTGCATATTGATCAAACCCAAACTTGTCAGTTTCATCGTGGCACTGTATCTGATTGCCATCGGCCTCATAGGCATTCTGGGCCTCGGGCGTTTTGGTTTGCATTTGTAAGTAGCAAAGGCATCATTTACCCAGGCAAAGACAGGCGACACAAAGGATGCAAAAAGGAAACGCAAGATGACATCTGCATCGATTTACCCACTCGAAGGCGCTTGTGATTGCGGTCAGTTACGTTATCGCATGCTCAGTGCGCCGCTGATTGTGCATTGCTGCCATTGCCGTTGGTGCCAGCGCGAAAGTGGCACTGCCTTTGCCTTGAATGCAGTGATTGAAGCCGATCGCATGCAAAATCTGGGTGCCGAGCCGGAGATGGTGGATACCCCTTCTGAAAGCGGCAAGGGGCAGTTGTTTGCCCGTTGTCCTGCATGTCGCGTTGCTATCTGGAGTAATTATGCTGGCGCTGGTCCATTGCTGCGTTTTGTGCGGGTAGGGACACTCGACCAGCCGGATCATCTGCCGCCAGATATCCATATTTATACTGAATCAAAACAGCCCTGGGTAAATTTGACCGGGGGAGTACCAGTAATGGCTCAATACTATGACAGGGACTTATATTGGTCAGAGTCCAGTCTGGAGAGACGGCTTGCGCTGTTGCCGCAAATTGAGGCTTACCAGGCGGAACAGAAAAAAGCAAAAGGCTAAGCAGAACTCATTTCGTCTTTCGGATAAGTCTGAACAAGCCCGCAAGATGTGACGAACTGCCGATGTAAGCCATTGGTTTAATTTCTGGCAAGAGAGATACCCAAACAAAAAGCGACCAGCACTGAATGTAGCTGGCCGCTTGTTTCAAACCTGAATCAATAAATCAGCAACCTGCGCAACGATAGCGTGGGTTGAAAAAGTTGTTGCAAGAATCCTGATTGCCATTCTGGCACTCTTCATACCATGCGTAACAAGTTTCGCATGGAACTAATGCGGATGCGCTTCCTGCGATACCGAAGGAAATGCCAACACCGACAAAAAATGTAAACAACGCTTTTTTCACTTTGCTCATTACTGACTCCTGTGGTTGTATGAAAGTCAAATGCCGTGGTATTGAGAGTAATCTCAACTCGTTGATATTATTTTAACGATGTCATCAAGTCAATATGTATTTATTGAATATACTTATTAAATATTTATATTGACAATATTTGCTTTGGCGGAATATTGTTCAATACTAGTTGCCATGAATTTCAGACAATACATTTGCTGGCCTGACAGTTATTGAAACTTGGTGTGCAGCCTAGTTTGACCAATCGATGAAAGATGGAAAAATGCTAAAACAGAAACTGAAATCAATCGCTTCATATGCCTTGATACTTGTTGCAGGTTTGGCCGTGGGGTTGGCAGCAGCGAATGTTCCGCGCTGGCTGACGCCTTCTTATATCGAAGGGGATTACAGCGCCTATTTCCCAGACGCTAAAACGAAAGTCGTGCTGTACTCCACCGCGACTTGCCCATATTGTGCAAAAGCCCAGGATTACCTGAAAGCCAAGAATATTGCCTATGTGAAATTAGACATTAACGAATCTGAAAAAGCCAAGCAAGAATTCAAGCAGTTGAAAGGGGAAATAGTCCCCATGATTTTGGTTGGCAATCGTCAGATTCGCGGCTTTAAACCGGAAGTACTGGATTCAGCTTTGGAAAAAATCCATTGATGGTTTGGTGGGTTTCCAGATAGCGGCAGGGTAGTGATCCTGCCGCAGTTTGCAACTCATCATGCAGCTAGCGGGATAGTGGGTTTAGCTCATACGCACCCAATCCATGATCCAGTTGTCTTCCCAGGTTTTCCCACCATCGCGGGAAGCCGCCTGCTGCCAGCGGCAAGTCGTGGCAGAGATGTTGTCCCAGATGCCCCGTACCTTGATGGGTTGGCCTTCCTCTTCTTCATCTGAAACAAATAAGCCGACACCATTCTCAAAACCGCCGATGACACCGGGTGGCGTGAGTACACCTGCGCGCCCATTTACCCAAAAGTCTGACCATTGCTTGTTTTCCACATCCAGCGTGCGCAAGCCCATGCCACTGAAATTGCGTGCCGGTATGCGCAACTCTTCAACGCTGACGACGCCGCCGAGGATACTCCAGCAAGTGGCTTCACCTTCAAACACATCCCATTCCCTGGTGACACGGTTCTTCAAACGCCTGTGACTGATTTTCCATGAGCCGCTGAGGAAATCAAATTCACCCGGTTTGCCATTGTGCTGTTTCTTGCTCATAGATTTTGTGCTTTCTGTGGCTACTGCTTCATTGGCGGCTAACTGGCTGACAGCTATTCCCGCAGCGGTTTGCAGCAAGACTCTTCTTTGCGGGTCGTGGTTGGTTGCGCTCATGGCGTATCTCCTTGATTGAGCTTGTGAATTGAGCTTGTTTTGAAAAGCGTAGCCATGATAGGCTGCAATTCTTGACAAGGAATGTCAGGAATTATTCAGGAGTTGTCATTTATGCGTGCCAGCCGTTTGCTTTCCATCCTGATCTTGCTGCAATTGCGCGGCAGGGTGTCTGCAGAGGCATTGGCCGCCGAGTTTGAAGTCTCTGTCCGCACCATCTATCGCGATATTGATGAACTCAGTGCGGCAGGTATCCCGGTGCAGAGCGACCGGGGGCCACATGGCGGCTTTCAATTGATGGCAGGTTATCGCAGCCAGTTTACCGGCCTGGAAAATGACGAAGCAGAAGCCCTGTTCATGATAGGCCTGCCAGGGCCGGCCATTGCGCTGGGACTGGGCAATGCTGCCACGCGCGCCAGCCGCAAGCTCATGGCATCGTTGCCACCCAGCTTGCGCGAAGGTTCGCGCCGTATCGCCGACTGCTTTCACCTGGATACCAATGACTGGTACCGCAGTGAGCAAAGCGCCATGGAATTACCCCGTATCGCGCGTGCCGTGCTGGCGCAGCAGAAATTGAAAAGCAGTTATGAAAGCTGGTCTGGCTTGCGGCAATGGCAAATGGAGCCTTTGGGGCTGGTGCTCAAGGCGGGAGCATGGTACCTGGTGGCGAATAGTCAGAGCCATGCCAGTAGCTCCAAAAAAATCCGCATTTTCAAAGTTATACATATCACCGACATGCAAGTACTGGATGAACTTTTTGACAGACCAGATGATTTTGATTTGCCCGGCTTCTGGAGTGAAGCGACAGCAAGGTTTGAAGCCGAACTGCGATCAAACACTGCGCATTTGCGTGTGTCAGCGACAGGTCTGGACAGGATAAGCAAACTGGGTGCTTTTGCAGCACAGGCGGTAGAAATGCAAAGGGAATCCATAGTCCATGGAATGGATCAAGCATGGCAAACCATGAGCTTGCCCATAGAAACCATAGAGCACGCCGCGCAAATGCTCTTGGGAATAGGGCCGGAGCTGGAAGTTATCGCACCGCTGGCATTGCGCCAGCGTTTGCGTGAACTGGCTTTGCACTGTTACCAATTGCATGGTGATGCAACTGATCAAGCCTAAGTTTTTTCAGTTGCTTTATATCGTACTTTTACCTGTAACAACGATGATGTATCGCTGCTATCTACGCCTCATCAGATGAAGTGGCAAACATAATCCAGCGTATCAATGGTTTCAATTTCAAAGCTGGAATTGGCAGGGACATTGAATTGCTGACCGCCTTCATAAGTATTCCATTCAGTTTCGCCCTTGAGGCGAATACGGCATTTGCCTGCATTCAGTTCCATGATCTCGGCTGCTGCGGTATTAAATACCAGGCTGGACGGGAAGATGACGCCTATGGTTTTTTTACTGCCGTCGGCAAACAATACGGTGTGGGACACACATTTGCCATCGAAATACAGATTGGCTTTTTTAACGACGCTGACTTGATCAAATTGGGTAGACATGTAGGATAACTCCGAAAAAAAGACCCGCGCAAGTGAATGGGCGGGTCGGGAATAATTTAAGTATTCAGATTTTATTGACTGCGTTACTGACCGCGTTTTGCGCGGGCATTGGCAGCAATACGCATGCGCAATGCATTCAGTTTGATAAAGCCGCCAGCGTCAGCCTGGTTGTAGGCGCCGCCATCTTCATCAAAGGTTGCGATGTTCATGTCGAACAGCGAATCGGTTTTGGAATCGCGCGAGACCGTGATGACATTGCCCTTGTACAGCTTCAGGCGTACCCAGCCATTGACTGTGTGTTGAGTATGATCAATCAGGGTTTGCAGCGCGACGCGCTCTGGTGCCCACCAGTAGCCGTTGTAAATCAGGCTGGCGTAACGTGGCATCAGGTCATCTTTCAGATGGGCGACTTCACGGTCCAGAGTGATGGATTCTATCGCGCGGTGGGCGCGCAGCATTATGGTGCCGCCTGGCGTTTCATAGCAGCCGCGGGACTTCATGCCGACATAACGGTTTTCGACCAGGTCCAGACGGCCTATGCCGTGCTTGCCACCCAGGCGGTTCAGTTCAGTCAGTACCGTCGCTGGCGACATGCGTACGCCATTCAGGGCAACGATGTCACCGCGCTCAAATTCTACATCCAGATATTCTGCCTGGTCTGGCGCAGCCTCGGGGCTGACAGTCCAGCGCCACATGGATTCTTCGGCTTCCGCACTTGGATTTTCCAGGTGGCGGCCTTCAAAACTGATGTGTAACAGGTTGGCATCCATGGAGTAGGGCGCGCCGCCGTTTTTATGTTTCTGGTCGATTTCTATGCCTGCATCTTCAGCATATTTCATCAGTTTTTCACGGGACAGCAAATCCCATTCACGCCATGGGGCAATGATCTTAATGCCTGGCATCAGCGCATAGGCACCCAGTTCGAAACGCACCTGGTCATTACCCTTGCCGGTCGCACCGTGGGAAATGGTGTCGGCACCAGTTTCTTTGGCGATTTCGATCAGGCGTTTGGCGATCAGTGGACGGGCGATGGAGGTACCCAGCAGGTATTCACCTTCATACACGGTATTGGCGCGGAACATAGGGAAGACGAAGTCGCGCACGAATTCTTCACGCACATCATCGATGTAAATATTTTCAGGCTTGATACCAAACTTGATGGCCTTGGCACGCGCTGGTTCCAGCTCTTCACCCTGGCCCAGATCGGCAGTGAAAGTGACGATTTCGCACTGATAATTATCTTGCAGCCATTTCAAAATGACAGAGGTATCCAGACCGCCAGAATAGGCGAGGACGACTTTTTTAGTATCGCTCATGATGTGCTTTCAAAAATAAATAATAAGGGAAGACCAAAAAGCTCACCACGGAGACACAGAGGCACAGAGAAAAGCATGAGGAAAAACATCATATTTTTCAGCCACGTTACTTCGATGGAGAGATTTATTTGAGCTTACCTTTCCAATACAAATGCGATTCCCAGAGAAACGATTTCATTCACAGGCCACTGATTCAAGAATAATCTCGTACCAACAAGATTTTCTTCGGTTTTTCCTCTGTGCTTACTCTGTGTCTCCGCGCCTCTGTGTTGAGAGGTCTTTTCTTAAAATGACAAACTCAGCGAATCTCGCCAACCACCAAATATTCCAGCAAGGCTTTTTGTACGTGCAGGCGGTTTTCGGCTTCGTCCCAGACTACTGATTGCGGGCCATCTATCACACCGGCAGAGACTTCTTCACCACGGTGTGCTGGCAGGCAGTGCATGAACAGGGCGTCAGGATGGGCGCGGGCCATTTTGGCTTCATCGACTATCCAGCCATCAAATGCTTTCAGGCGGGCCTGGTTTTCATCTTCATAACCCATGCTGGTCCAGACATCGGTATTCACCAGATCAACACCGGCACAAGCGTCAGACGGGCTGTCAAATACCGTGTATTGCGATTTGTCTGCCGTTACCTGCGCCATATCGATGTCATAGCCTTTGGGCGTAGAGATGTGCAGGTGGAAGTTGAATACCTGGGCTGCCTGCAACCAGGAGTACAACATGTTGTTGGCATCGCCTATCCATGCCACCTTTTTACCGGTGATGGAGCCACGGTGCTCAATATAGGTAAACACGTCCGCCAATACCTGGCAGGGGTGATGTTGATTGGTCAGGCCATTGATGACGGGCACGCGCGAATTCGCTGCAAAGCGTTCTATCATTTCCTGCTCAAAAGTGCGGATCATGATGATGTCGCACATGCGTGACATGACCTGGCCTGCATCCTCTACCGGTTCACCGCGGCCCAACTGGCTATCACGGGTGTTGAGGTAAATTGCAGCGCCGCCCAGTTGATGCATGCCTGCTTCAAATGACAATCGGGTACGGGTGGAATTTTTTTCGAACACCATCACCAGGGTTCTATCCAGTAATGGGTGATAGGTCTGATAAGCCTTGAAGCGTTGTTTGATGATGCGGGCGCGCTGCATCACATATTCAAACTCGGACAGGGAGAAATCGGAGAACTGCAGGAAATGTTTGATAGCCATAAATAAAACGGGCAGCAAATTAAGCTTGCCGCCGCTTGTCATAACTGCTTAATTATAAGGGATTAATCAGGGCTGCCCATATTAAATTCTGGGAGCAGGCAAGTTTGACCCATTTTACTTGGGTTTTGCCAGCTAATGAAGCTGCCGGGCTTCTTAAATATTGCCCAGCCTAAGCTTAGCATTATTTACGCCAGTTAATACTGATTTTGCGTCAGTTTTTGGTGCCGGAGTTTTACCACCAGGATTGTTGCTATTTATCTAAAGTTTCCCTGTGGAAAATTGCATTTGTGAACTTTCGTCAACTAGCTGGAATTTCATATTGGTTTGTTTAAACTAGATTTCATTGCTGTATTTGCATAAATGTTAGTGATAAGCGCCGAGGTTGGGCGACATTCGCAGTAAATTGTAAGCAAATGCAACCAAGTGTTAATAAATGCAAAATCTGGAACTGGAATTCGCCGGCATGTCGGCTTAAAAAATGACATGCAAAAAAGCGAATATTTTTAAAATGAATTTGTAAAGTGAACAAAATATGAGCGCACTGTTAGCCGGACTGACCGTCCTGATCATTGGCGATAGCCACATGTCCACCCCTGATTACCTGATCACCACATTGCACGATGATCTCATGAGCAAGGGTGCCGTAGTGTATTCCTTTGGTGCCTGCGGCGTTGCAGCAGGTGACTGGATGGTGAAGAGTCAATCACCTTGCGGTGGTGCTACACGTTTCAAGGATGGTCCGGTAGAAGTGAAAACGGGGCAGGATGCGATGACCCGTCCATTCAATGAACTGGTCAAAACCTACAAGCCTAACCTGGTTGTCGTGGTCAACGGTGACACCATGGCATCTTATGCCGCTCCTGAATTGCCCAAGACCTGGATCTGGCAACAAGTGTCACGCCTGACCAAGGGTGTCAAAAACAATGCAGTAGGTTGCGTTTGGGTTGGCCCGGCCTGGGGTACGGAAGGCGGCAAATTCAACAAGACTTTTGCCCGTGCCAAAGAAATGTCAGGTTATTTGTCCGAGATCGTCGCTCCCTGTACTTATATCGATTCGCTGACTATGTCCAAACCGGGTGAGTGGGCATCGTCTGATGGTCAGCATTTTGATCTGGCAGGCTACAAAGCCTGGGGTACGGCAATTGGCAATGCCATTTCTTCTCCTGCGGTTTTGCAAAACATTAAAAAATAATTACGGACTCTGACCTCACATGAAAAAGCTTATTTTTGCTTGCCTGACTTCAACCTTGACTCTGGCGGCGCATGCTGACAATCCTTTGTATGAAACCGGGCCTGCCCAGGATTCGTCCTTTGTCAGGTTCCTCAATGCGAGCGAAGATAAAGCCAGTGTGGTCAACGGAGCAGCCAAAGTGGCTTTGGCTGCTCAGGGTGATGGCAGGGTTTCCCGTTTTTATCCAGTCAAGGCGGGTGCCAAACTGGCAGCTAATGTGCAGGTCGGCAGCGCAAAAACAGCGGTGGAAGTTGTCGCCAAGCCAGGTGAGTTTGTCACCATCGCCATTGTCAGCAATGGCACAGGTATAGCAACAGTGGTGGTCAAAGACTCACCGACAGATTTCAATGCCAGTAAAGCTTCTGTTGCCTTGCTCAATCTGGATAGCTCTTGTAGTGCCGCCGGTTTGAATGTGGCAGAAAAAAATACAGCGATACTGGAAGCGGTCAAACCAGCCAGTTTGCAGCGTCGTCTGGTTAACCCCATCAACCTGAAAACCCAGGCGATCTGTGATACCAAGGATGCTGGCAAAATTGTGGACCTGGGGCAATTGCAACCAGGTGAACGTTATAGCGTGGTCCTCATGCCTGGCAAAAAAGCGCGCCAGACTTTCTTTGTACGCGACAGTACGTCCTGATCTGAATACGGGGTCTGGCTATGGTATTTGCGTCTCTGGAGTTCCTTACACTCTTCCTACCCTTATTTTTTGCGCTTTATCTTGTCACGCCCCAGCGTTTTCGTAACCATACTTTATTGGTCGGTAGCTGGCTGTTTTATGCGTGGTGGACACCCAAATTCTTATTGCTGATCATCGCTTTGACGGTGCTTGCATGGGGCGCCGCAATACTGATAGACAAGAGCCAGAGCGAACAGCGCAAAACCCGCTTGATGGTGATCGCCATCGTCCTCAATCTGTCTTCACTGGTCTGGTACAAATACACCAATATGCTGGTGTATTCACTCAATACCATTTTGACTGGCCGTGACATGCCCACCATACCGTGGGAAAACCTGATGCTGCCTATAGGTTTGTCCTTTACGGTCTTGCATGCAATTTCTTATATTGTCGATGTGCGCCGCAAAACTGTAGAAGCACAGTACAGCATCATTTCTTTCAGCGCCTATATGGCGATGTTCCCGCATTTGATTGCTGGCCCGATAGTGCGTTATAAAGTCATTGATACAGAATTGCGCGAACGGGTTTTTTCTATCGACAAGTTTGCTGCAGGCGTACGCCGCTTCATGGTCGGTTTCTCGATGAAGGTGCTGATTGCAGATACCTTGTCACCCATCGTAACCCTGGCATTTGGTTTGCACAATCCGACCATTGTAGATGCCTGGACTGGTTGTGCTGCCTACACCTTGCAACTGTACTTTGATTTCGCTGGCTACAGCGCCATGGCCATAGGCCTGGGCCTGATGCTGGGTTTTGATTTCCAGGAAAATTTCAACAATCCTTATCTGGCCGTATCAATACAGGATTTCTGGAGGCGCTGGCACATGACATTGTCGTCATGGTTGCGTGACTATCTGTACATCAGTCTGGGTGGTAATCGTGGTGGCCCGGCCCGTACTTACATCAATCTTTTGCTGACCATGGCCATAGGTGGTCTCTGGCATGGTGGTGAAAACTGGAATTACCTGATCTGGGGCATTATTCAGGGAACAGCCCTGTGCTGTGACCGTGCATTTACCCAGCGTGGTTTGTCCATGCCCAATTACTTGTCGCGCACCTTGACCTTACTGGTCGTCATGCTGGCGTGGACAGTTTTCCGTGCCGACAGCTTTGCCACCGCGACTGACATATGGGCTGGACAGTTTGGTCTGCATGGTATCGCCATGGGCGATGCGATTGCCCAGGCACTGCGCCCCAGCATCATCCTGACCTTTGTGCTTGGCCTGATCTGCGTTGTCTATCCTGCTACCAAAATAGGTAAGCAGGGCGGCCTGGGTTTTGCAGGCTGGAGCATGACCTGGCCAGTGCTTACCTTTGCTTATGCCGTCGTGGTCCTGGCCGGGCAAAAAGCGATTCCCTTTCTGTATTTCCAGTTTTAGGAGATCATCATGAGTGAGTGTTTTAATTTTGATCCCAACAAAGCCGGCTGGACACGCTTTATTCCTGTCGCTGCGTTTAGTGTCATCATGCTGGGTGGTTTTGCCGTTACCCAGACATCTTTACGCAATGTACCCGAAGAAAAATGGGATGGCATAGGTAAAATCAGCCGCGTGCTGGATGGTGAAGCAACGCGACAGTTTTCAACCCAGTTGAATGAACACTTCCTGTTAAGTAAACCATTTGCAAAAATTGAACGTGGCGTGAGCTGGACAGTCGCAGGTGATACCGGTGCTTCTGTGCGCCGTGGTTGTGACGACTGGTTGTTTTTGTCAGATGAGCTGACACCTTATGCGCATGCAGCAGAGAATGCTGCAGCCAGGGCCAGGATCATTACTCAGACTGCCGCTGACCTGCAAATGCGTGGCATCAAGCTGGTGGTTGCTGTAGTACCTGATAAAACCCGTATAGAAGAAAGCCATTTATGTGGCCTGCATCGCCCAGCAGGTTTTTCCGGTCGCTTGAATGACTGGGTGGGCACTCTGGCAAATAACAAAGTCGAAGTACTGAACTTTGCACCAGCGCTGTCAGCAATGACGGGCGAGCGTTACTACCGTAGTGATTCGCACTGGAATGAGCGCGGGGCCAACGTGGCCGCAATGACCTTGGCAGAACACCTGCAATCCTTGAGGCTGGTCAACAAACCGGCTGCACCACTTGACCCCAAGTCCATACAAAGTAATACGACTGAACGCTCTGGTGATTTGATGCGCGTCTCCAACCTTGAAGGCCTGCCTGCATGGATGCGCCCAGCAACAGAAGTTACCCAGGTCAGCAAGGTTGCCCCCGTGGCAGTTGCCAGTGATGATTTGTTTGGTGATGCAGGTTTGCCGACAGTAGCATTGGTTGGCACATCCTTCAGCCGCGCTGCGAATTTCGTTCCTTTCCTGAGCCAGCATCTGGGTGCCCCAGTCGCCAATCTGGCCAAGGACGGTGGTGATTTTGATGGCGCTGCCTTTGCCTATCTGAACAGCAAAGAATTCAAAACCCAGCCACCTAAAGTCGTGGTCTGGGAAGTGCCGGAACGCATGCTGCAAAAAACGCTGACGGCATCTGAGAAAAAATGGCTGGAGTCATTCGGCTCCAAAACTTGATGGCATAAGCGGTTTTGGACCTGCGAATGGATGATGAACTCAGCGGCCCTTTAGGCTCTTACCCGGACAGGGATGAGTTTCAGATAGGCCGCATGCTGGTCTGGGTTTACTACCTTGAAGGGGATGACCGCTTATTGCGCTTATCAAAGGCCAATGCCATCTTTCCTGCGCTTTTGGCAGAGATATCAAAAGTCGAGGTCATGGCAAGCAAGTTCGCAGGCAATAATTTGTATTTACAGATTATAGGTATATCCATCAAACCGGATGGCATTGCGAAATATACATGCAGGCACGAAGACGATGATGAAAACGAAATTGACATCGTCCGTGCAGGTGATGGTAGGTTGATGCTTCTTTGATGTCTTAGATTGAAGTCAGAAGCATGAAACCTGAAATACAAGCCAACAAAATCGTTATTTTATCCGGCTCTGGTATTAGTGTCGAAAGCGGCATTCCAACTTTTCGCGATGCGAATGGCTTGTGGCATAACTACTCCTGGGAAGCGGTTGCCAGCCCTGCTGGATGGCAAGCGCATCCAGAAGTCGTACTGGAGTTTTATAACGAGCGGCGCAAGCATGCTGCAGAGGCACAGCCGAATGTAGCGCATCGTGCGATTGCTGCCCTTGAGTCAGCCTACGAAGTAATCGTGGTCACTCAAAATGTCGATGACCTGCATGAAAGAGCTGGTTCCACCAATGTAATTCATGTCCATGGGCAGTTGAACTATGCGCGTGGTACTTCAGAAGGGCGCAAGCGTTACCGCATTAATGATGCCCCCATATCCATGGGGCAGTTATGCGAAGACGGCACACAGCTCCGCCCTGATATTGTCTGGTTTGGTGAAGATGTCGAGTACATGACAGAGTCAAGGCGACACCTTGAGACTGCGGCCAAGGTGCTGGTGGTTGGTACTTCACTGTCTGTTTTCCCTGCCGCATCGCTGGTCAAGGCTGCGCGGAGCAGGGCGGAGAAAATACTGGTTGCGCTGGCGATGGACAAACTGCCTTATGGCTTCAGGTTCATGCGTGGCAAGGCTACCAGTATCGTTCCGTTCTTATGTCAAGGCTGGTTGGCTGGAGGCCAGAATGGCGATCCATATTCTGATTCAAATACGACCGTTTCCTGAAGAAAATGCAGTAATTAATAAAGCCACTTCTTCACAAGCCCTGGCCCATAGCGCTGGGTCAAAAGTTCAAGGCCTGCTTCTTCGTTCTCGTGTACTTCTGCTAGGCAGCGTATCATCAGCGCATCCAGATATTCTTCCACTGAAGCGAAGAAAGGGCTGAGCATGCTGCCATCATCATGGTCAAAATAAAAGACTTCGCCGCTCTCACGGAGAAAGCAAAACATATTGCCGTTGCCCAGGTAGTCACCAAAAACTATCATGTCTTCAAGCAGCTCCAGCACTTGCTCATCTTCGTGTTCCAGCATATCAATGATGCCAGGATAGGCTTCCAGCAAAGGCTGGATAGGCGTATCATTATCCTGGCTGACACTGCATAATTTTTCTGCCAGTGACAGGGCTCCAAATTCAAGGTGGTAGGCTTTCAATGCAGGTGGTAACTGGCAAGATAAACGCGCTTCCAGATCGAGAAGTTCAGCCTCGCTGACAGGGGTGAACCGGGGCTGGGTGACATGCCCTCCCCACAATGCGGCGTAGGCAGTAATGACGGCACGATACCAGTCTGCGCGTTCAATAGCTGAGGTTAATGTTGGCCAGCTTAAACTTGGGCAGCCTGATGGTGGCCAGTGGTCTGAGCTCAATTCGTCTTGCATAGTAATTTTACTAAATCCAGATATCAATATCCTATCGTCTGCTTCGATTCATGTACCAGCTGTTCAAACATATCATGCCGCATGGTGGATATTTCCCCATCTTTGACTGCCGCCAGAATTGCACAGCCAGGCTCGGTATGGTGGTGGCAATTATAGAATTTGCATTTGCCCAGGTGCGGCAAAAACTCGGGAAAGGCGCGTTCCAGCATGCCTTCACTGAGGTGATGCAGGCCAAACTCCTGGAAGCCTGGTGAGTCGATCACGTAAGAGTTCGCATCCATGTGATACAGGCGGGTGAAGGTGGTCGTGTGTTTGCCGGTATCGAGTGCTGCCGAGATTTCGCGGGTGGCGATTTCTGCGTCGGGGATCAGCAAATTGATCAGTGAAGACTTGCCCATGCCAGACTGGCCGATGAGGATAGTGCTTTGGCCCTGCATCAGATTATGCATTAGCTGGCGTGTACCTTCTGGATCTGTTCTGACCGATACTTCATGTACTGGATAGCCTAGCTTGGCATACAGGCCGACACGTTCCCTGGCCTTGGGCAGAGAGGCGGTGACGTCCACCTTGTTCAAGATCAGGTGTGGTTTGATGCCGGATGACTCCGCCGCCACCAAGGCGCGCGATACCAGGTCATCGGTAAAGCTGGGTTCTGTCGCAACCACGATCAGCAGTTGTGTCAGGTTGGCCGCCAACATCTTGGATTTGTATTGGTCAGAGCGGTATAGCAAAGTCTTGCGTGTGGTGATGGCTTCAATCACACCCTGGTTTTTGGATGTCAGGGCGTATTCAACAATGTCGCCAACCGAGACATCGCTTTTCTTGCCGCGGGTGACGCAATGGAGCTTGACTTGCACGCCATCTATCTCTGCCTGTACCAGATAATGGCGGCCATGGGCAGCAATGACTAAAGCTTGTGAACGCGCCATCAGGAAAAACTCTGCTCGAAAATTGCATCTATTTTGGCAGCGCAGATAAAGTCATTTTCAGAAATGCCACCTTTGCCATCGTTGACGGTATGTGTATCAAACTTGATGACGCAACGGTTATAGGTCACTACCAGTTCAGGGTGGTGGTCTTCGGCATGAATCACATAGGCAATTGCATTGATGAAGGACAAGGTTTCATAATAATTCTTGAATTGGAAAGTCCTCACGATGCGCGGGCCATCTTGCGTCCACTTTGGTGTCGCGGCAAAGTAGGCGGGCAGGCTGGCGTCGTCAAGACCGGTTTCTGTGTGCTGGGATTTCTTCGCCAGCAAGTCTGTGGATTTGATCATGGTGTCTCCGTTATTGTGCTGCCAGCAGGTGGTTGATGCGCACCGATGCTGATGGGTGTGAGTCATAAAACGCCGAATGCAGAGGATCTGGCGTCAGGGTAGATGAATTGTCGTCATACATTTTGACCAGGGCAGTGACCAGGTCATTGGCATTGGTATGTTTGGCGGCAAAGGCGTCGGCTTCAAATTCATGTTTGCGTGAAGTGATCGCGCTCAGCGGTGAAAACAGGAAGGTAAACACAGGCAAGACCAGCATGAACAAGATCATGGCCATTGCATCATTTTGTGCCAGCAACATAGGGTCAACGCCCAGGCCAGTGTAGAACCAGATTTGCTCTTTAAAAAAACCGAGCATTGCCATAAAGGCCAGCGACAAGGCGAACATGACGGCCATGCGCTTGATGATGTGCTTGAGCTTGAAATGACCCAGTTCATGCGCCAGCACGGCTTCAATTTCATTTGGGGCGAGGCGTTCCAGCAGGGTGTCATAAAACACGATGCGCTTGGCGCCACCAAAGCCGGAGAAATAGGCATTGCCATGACCAGAGCGCTTGGAGCCATCCATGACAAAGATGCCTTTCAAAGCAAAGCTGACACGCTTGCTCAGGTTTTCTATACGTTCGCGCACTTCTTCATTGTCCAGTGGCCAGAATTTGTTGAACAAGGGGGCGATCACGACCGGGAAAATCAGCATGATCAGCATTTGGAAGGCGATGAAGAATGCCCATGCATACAGCCACCACAAGTTGCCTGCTTTTTCCATCAGGGTCAGTATCACCCAGATCAGGGGCAGGCCCAGCACCGCACCTATCAGTGCATTCTTCACCATGTCAGTGAAAAACAGGCCCAGCGTCATCTTGTTGAAGCCAAATTTTTCTTCCAGCACGAATTGTGAGTAATAGCTAAAGGGAAATTCGATAATGCTGCTGATGATGGTAAATGCCACCAGCAGGCTGATCTGATACCACATGCCGGGGCCAGTGAGCTTGACCAGATGCACGGACAGCCATTGCAAGCCGCCAAACAGGGTAAAACCCATCAAAACTACCGCATTCAATAGCAGCATGACCATGCCCAGCTTGGTCTTGGCAATGGTGTAATCCGCTGCCTTTTGGTGGGAGGCCAGACCTATCTTTTCTGCGAATTGTGCAGGTACCGCAGCACGGTTACGCAGGATGTGGCGGATATGGCGGGAGGCCAGCCAGAACTGAATAATCAGCGTCAATAGCAGGAAGGAAACGAATAAAACCGAAAAAACGGATGAAATCATGGGAAAATGTGACATTCGATAAGTAATAGCCAAGGAAGAATTATGTCACAAGCGACCGACATTCAAACAAACACTGCAAATCCTGCTACGCCAGCCCGTCCAAATGAAATGAACCTGATCTGGCTGGACATGGAAATGACAGGCCTGGACCCGGATACTGATCGTATCATTGAGGTAGCCGTGGTGGTAACTGATTCACAATTGAATGTACTGGCAGAAGGCCCCGTATTTGCAATTCATCAATCTGATGAAACCCTGGACAAGATGGACAACTGGAACAAGGGCACGCATGGCCGTTCAGGCCTGATCGACAAGGTCAAAGCCTCTACTGTGACTGAAGCAGATGCTGAAGCCGCTCTGATCGCCTTCCTGAAGCCCTATGTGCCAGCAGGTAAATCACCTATGTGTGGCAATACCATATGCCAGGACCGCCGCTTCATGGCACGTGGCATGCCCAAGCTGGAGGCTTTCTTCCACTACCGTAATCTGGATGTATCGACATTGAAAGAATTGTGCCGTCGCTGGAAGCCTGAACTGGCATCTGGTTTCAAGAAGCATCAAAAGCACACCGCACTTGCGGATATTCTGGAGTCCATCGAAGAGTTGAAATACTATCGCGAGCATTTCATTAAAGAATAAGCTGTATTCACCAAATTTGTAGCAAATAAGCAAAAGCCAGGCTGAGACCTGGCTTTTGTTTATTTTTTGCTTATTTGAACGTCTCAGAACAGCACCAGTCCCTCATAAGGCTTGATTTTCAAACTATCGAGCCATGATTGCAAATCACCGACATGCAATTCCAGCTTGTGGCCATCAGGATCAAGCAGGTAAAGCGAATCACCTTCGCTTTTATTGATTTTCCATAGCGTCAATTCGCCGGCATTTGCCATCTGCTTAAAAATGGCAAAGGATGCAAGGCTTACAGAAAATGCAGTATGAGTGTATTCAGGGGGAACGCTGGTACGGCAATCCTGGTCCAGCGAGAGGCAGAGCCAGTCATTGCCGGCTTCCAGATAGGCACCATTTTTCCAGCGGGCGACTGGTTTCAAACTCAGTACATCGACATAAAAGCGGAAAGAGCGCTCAAGGTCAGCAACTGAGAGCGTAATATGGTTCAAGCCCATGACAGCTGCCACGGGCTTGTTCAAATCAGGCATGCTGATCTTTGAGGGATTTTGCAGAGAGAGATTAAACGCCCAGCAATTCCACTTCAAATATCAGGGTTGCATTGCCAGGGATCACGCCACCAGCGCCGCGTGGACCGTAACCCAGGCTGGAAGGGATAGTCAGCAGGCGAGTGCCGCCGACTTTCATGCCTTGCACGCCTTCATCCCAGCCCTTGATCACATGACCTGCGCCCAATGGGAAAGAAAATGGCTGACCACGGTCTTTGCTGGAGTCAAATTTTTTGCCTGCACTGCCGTCAGGGTTTTGCAACCAGCCTGTGTAGTGAACGTCGACATGGTTACCGGCTTCTGCTTCTGCGCCTTCGCCAATGACTTTATCTTCGTATTGCAAACCGCTTACTGTTGTAATAGTGCTCATTATTTTCCTTTGTTTCGCGTTCTGTAACGCTTTAAATTTACTGCTGGTATTTTGTTGTTCGTACTTAGTTCCAGATATGCCGTTTTCAAGCCTGGATTTCAAGTCTGTATTTCAATTCGATCTATGAGAACGATATTTTGACTTATCGCCATGCAATCCAATATTGCTCTTGGGTAATTTGCGTGGAGGTTTTCAAAGAAGCTCAATTATAAAACGCTGGAATCGTCGTCGCTGATCTTGAAAAGCTGGCGCAATTGTAGAGCAAAAGAAAAGATTTTGGTCACTTACACCTGCTTTCTTGCTCTGACAGCAATAGGTTCAGGCTTGATTTTGGACAAATTAAGTGAAAAATCTGAAAAACAATTGAAGGAAAGCTCTTTCCTTATTGTCATGCGCTGTAAAATGCCAGTTCGATTTATTTTTTTGCGGTCTTTTTCATGCGTAGTCGTATCTTGTTGTCGTCTTTGGCGTTTTCTTTGGTTTCCGCATTCTCTGCATTTTCTGCACAGGCCAATGTGGTCGTGGTGCTCAATTCGCGTGATGCCACCGTGAGCTTGCTTGATCAGGCCACTTATAAAGAAATCAGCACCTTTCCTGTGGGCAAGGAACCCCATCATTTGATGGCCACCCCAGACAACAAATCCCTGATCGTGGCGAATGCGGTTGGCAATGAGCTGGTTTTCCTTGACCCAAAGACTGGTCAGATACAGCGCCGTATGAAGGATATTGCAGACCCGTATCAAATTGGCTTTTCACCAGACCAGAAGTGGTTTATCTCGAATTCCCTGCGCCTGGACCGTGTTGATTTCTATAAGTTTGACGGACAGGAAATGAAGCTGGTACAACGTGTACCACTGGCGAAATTGCCTAGCCACATGGCTTTTGATGCAGCCAGTACGACGGTTTTCATTACCCAGCAAGGCAGTGACCAGATTTCTGCCATTGATCTGGCAACACAAAAAATCAAATGGACTATCCCGGTGGGTAAATTGCCTGCTGGTATATCCATGACACCCGATGATAAATACTTGCTGGTAGGTATCATGGGCAGTAATTATATTGAAGTCATAGACTGGCGCACGCAGAAAACCGTCAAAAAAATCAAGGCAGGCGAGGGCACGCATAACTTCCGCGCCCTGGGTGATAAACGACATACTTTTGTCTCCAACCGTACTTCCAATGAAATCAATATCCTTGACCAGCAGACTTTGGAAATTGTAGGCACCATTCCTGTTCCGGGCGGCCCTGACTGCATGGAAGTCAGCGAAGATGGCAAAACCCTGTGGGCGACCCTGCGCTGGATCAAGAAAGTGGCCGTCATTGATATTGCCAGCCGCAAGGTCATCAAGATGATTCCGGTAGGCCGTTCCCCGCATGGCGTCTACTTTGCCAATCGTGCCGGCAATATGTAAATTGCTGCGGCCTGCGCATGCGGCCGTTGCGGCTTTGCTGACCATGTTGGTTTTGCCTGTAGTTACTGCTGCCACGACTGCAGCAAGCAATTGCAAGGGAACCATCTACCTGACTTTTGATACTGGCAGCCAGTCGCAGGCCGAGCTGATAGCTGCTACCCTGCGCCGCCATCAAATCAAGGCGACTTTTTTCCTGGCGAATGAAAAGACCGTGCAAGGCGATTATTCGCTGGACATGAGCTGGTCGCCCTACTGGAAAAAACTGGCCGATGAAGGCCATGCTTTTGGCACCCACAGCTTTGATCACGTGTATGTCGTTGGCGATTTGCCTGACGGACGTATTGCCGTCAAGCCTCAGTTTGGAGCGCAAGCTGGTCAAACCCTGCAATGGACGGCAAAGGAGTATTGCCAGGAGCTGCGTCGCGTCGATCAGCGGTTTTTTGCCCTGACCGGTAAAAAGCTTGATACCCTGTGGCGCGCACCAGGTGGCAAACTGACCCCCAATTTGTTGAAAGCGGGGCAGGCATGCGGCTACATGCATGTGGGCTGGTCACCTGCCGGATTTTCTGGCGATGAATTGTCCAGCGAAAAATTCAGCAATCCCATGTTGCTGAGACGTGCTCTCGACAAGCTCAGGGATGGCGATATTTTCATGGCGCATCTGGGTATATGGTCACGCAAGCAGGCCTGGGCACCAGAAAACCTGGAGCCGCTGATTAGCGGCCTTGAGCAAAAATCCTTTTGTTTTGCTACTCTACGCGAACACCCCGCATATCAAAATTTAAATCAGCAGAAAAAATAATGACTATTTCCGATCTGTTCACAAATCTGCAAGCCTGGATTTTTGAAACGATAGTACAGCCCGCGATGTTCAATCTGGGGCTGGGTGAATTTGTGGAAGACTCTTATGAGGGCGTCGAATGGTTCATGCTCGGCATCTTGCAATTGATCGTGCTGTTCATCATCTTGCGCCCTCTTGAATCGTGGATACCCGTGCATGAAATCAAGAACCGCTATGCACGCTGGAATGATTTCATTTACACCGCCTTGCACAGGTTGGGGGCTTTTTCCATCCTGGTGTTTTTTGTGCTGGATCCCTTGCTGGATCAGTTGACGGCCATCCTGCACTTGCAGGGTGTCAATCCCTTCAACCTGGAAAACATCTGGCCAGGTATGCTGCAGTATCCAGTCCTGCTGTTCTGCGTATATTTGTTTGTACTGGATTTTTTTGATTACTGGTATCACCGGGCCGAACATCAATTCAACTGGTGGTGGGCCTTGCATAGCCTGCACCATAGCCAGCGCGACATGAATTTGTGGAGTGATAACCGCAATCACCTGCTGGACGATTTTATCCGCGATATTTATATGGGCCTGATTGCGATTGTGATCGGTGTAGAGCCAGGGCAATATGTCATGCTGGTGATGGCATCGCAAATGCTGCAAAGCCTGCAACATGCAAATGTGCGTGTCCATTTTGGCCGCATAGGTGAATACCTGCTGGTGTCGCCACGTTATCACCGCACCCATCATGCCATAGGCATAGGTCATGAGACCCATGGCAAGGGCACACTGGGTGGCCATAATTTTTCAGTTTTGTTCCCTGTCTGGGATGTATTGTTTGGTACTGCCCTGTTTGCCAAAGAATTTTCTCTGACCGGCATACGTGACCAGTTAGCCGCACCTGAGGGTAGCGCACGTAACTATGGCGAAGGATTCTGGTCACAGCAATGGCTGGGTTTAAAGCGCATGTTTGGATTTGACAAGGAAAAGCAACAATGAATATCGCATCCGTGATGCGGGCATGGGGTAGGGCAGTAGCAGCGCAATTGCATTACCGTATGCTGCTACTGACTTTTTTACCTTTTATGGTCGCCCTCGTTTTATGGGGCATAGCCATGTGGTGGGGTTTGCAAAGCATGATGGATTTTATCCAGGCATGGTTGGGCGAGCATGATGGTTTTGCGCGGGTCAGCAGTGTGTTGTCCATGGTCGGCCTGCTGGCTCTCAAGATGGTGGTCGTGCCGCTGGTGGCCATGTGGGTACTTTTGCCGCTGATGGTATTTAGCTCATTGATGTGTATAGCGGTGTTTGCCATGCCTGCTATCAGTAAACATGTCGGTATGCGTGATTACCCTGAGCTGGAACAAAAGAATGGCGGCAGCTTCCTGGGTAGCATGGGGCATTCCTTATCTTCTTTCCTCATTTTTGCGCTGATCTGGTTTGTAAGCTTGCCGCTGAACCTGATCCCCTTCGTCAGCCTGGTACTGCAACCTCTTTTATGGGGCTGGCTGACTTACAGAGTCATGGTGTACGATGCACTGGCGCTGCATGCTGATGCTGATGAGCGTGCCAGTTTGGTGCAGGAGCATCGCTGGTCTTTGCTGTCTATAGGCATCATTGCTGGCCTGTTTGGCGCAGCGCCTGGTTTGTTGTGGCTGGGCGGTGTTGTCTCTACCCTGTTCTTGCCTGTCATCGCAGGCGTGGCGATCTGGGTTTATGTACTGGTGTTTGTATTCACTGGCCTGTGGTTCCAGCATTATTGCCTGGAAGCCTTGCAACGTCATCGCAGCGTGCAGCCTCAACCAGGGTCGCCTGTGCCGTCAGTGCCGCAGACGCTGCCCGGCCTGTAATATTAAAAAGGAGAAATCGTGGCAATCGGTCTGATTATCGTTGGCGATGAAATTTTATCTGGTAAACGCGAAGACAAGCACATGTCCAAAGTCATTGGTTTGCTGAAGGCGCGTGGCATGCAGCTAGACTGGGTTGAGTATATAGGCGACAACCGCGAGCGCATTACAGCGACCTTGAAACGCAGCTTTGCCAGCGGTGACGTAGTGTTTTCTACCGGTGGCATAGGTGCAACGCCAGATGACCATACCCGTCAGTGCGCGGCAGCCGCGCTGGATTTGCCTGTCGTTCTGCATCCAGAAGCCAAACTCCTGATACAGGAACGCATCATGGATATCGCCAAAGAAAAAGGCGAAGTGGCCGACCTGACCACGCCTGACCATTTGCACAGGTTGAAGATGGGCGAGTTCCCACTGGGGGCCGACATCATCCCCAATCCTTTCAACAAGATCGCCGGTTTTTCCATACATAACCACTTCTTTGTTCCCGGTTTCCCGGTCATGGCCTGGCCCATGCTGGAGTGGGTGCTCGATACGCATTTTTCTCATCTGTTCAATCAGCATGCACAGTTTGAACAATCGGTACTGGTATATGAAATGGCTGAATCCATCGTCACCCCTTTGATGGAGCAACTGGAGGCTGATTTCCCGCTGATCAAAGTTTTCAGCCTGCCCACCGTTGGCAGTGAGACAGAGCGCAGGCATATAGAACTGGGTGTCAAGGGAGATGAGCAGCAAGTGCCTGTTGCCTACGAGAAAATGCTGAAGGGCTTGCAGCAGTTGAAGGCGGAATACATTCCTACTCCAGCCAAATCCAGTTGAACATGCAAAAAATCAAATTCACTCTCTTCAATCTGCGTGATCTGCTGGTCGCATTTGGCCCGATCACGCTGATGGTGGTGATAGTCTGTGGCGTGGGCTACTGGCTGGTAGACCCGGCACCGCCACGTGTGATTGATATTTCCAGCGGACAGGAAAATGGTTCTTATGAGCGTTTTGCCAAGCGTTATGCGCAAGAACTGCAAAAAAATCAAATCACCTTGCGCCAGCAATCCTCACAGGGGTCAGAAGAAAACCTGAGCCGCATCAGTGACCCTGATTCTGAAATTGAAGTGGGTTTCGTGCGCAGCGGTTCTACCGATGAAGCACAAGCCCACGAGCGCGGCCTGATTTCACTGGGCAGCCTGTTTTATGAGCCTATATGGGTGTTTTACCGCAGCCCCAAAGAATTTACCACTATCAGCCAGTTCAAGGGCAAGATCGTCAATGTCGGCCCTGACGGTAACGGCGTCGCCAAACTGTTCAGCCAGATTTTGAGTGTCAACAGCATGTCGGAAGAAGACGTGACCATACAAAAACGGGCTGATACGCCGGGCACAGTTGCCTTATTGGATAACAAGGTCGATGTGCTGATCTTCAGTTCAGCCAGTGATTCACCACTCGTACAAATGTTATTGCAGACACCCGGTATACGCCTGTTTGATTTTGTGCAGGCAGAAGCTTATACCCGGCGCTTTCCGTTTTTGTCGCATGTCGTGCTGCCGCGTGGCATCGTAGACATAGGCAAGGACATCCCAGCCCATGATTATCATTTGATCGCGCCGACAGCAACCCTGGTCGCCCATGAAAGCCTGCATCCGGCACTGATGGGTTTGCTATTGCAGGCAGCACACAGGATACATAGTGGTGCCGATTGGTTCAGTCGTCAGGGTGAATTCCCGTCCGATAAATATACAGAAATACCTGTGTCCCATGAGGCTGAGAAGTTCTATAAAAACGGCCCGCCCATGTTGCAACGCTACTTGAGCTTCTGGATTGCGAATTTTATAGAACGCATGTGGGTCGTTATCGTCGCCCTCGGTGCCTTGTTCTTGCCGCTGTCCAAGATTATTCCGCCCCTGTATGTCTGGCGCATACGCTCACGCATTTACCGCTGGTATGGGCAACTGCGCCTGGTAGAGCAGGCGATAGAAGAAGTCGCGCTTGAAGACAAACAGAGCGTCGCAGAGAAACAATTGCGCCATCTTGATGAGATAGAAGAAAAAGTCAATCGCATCACCATACCCTTGTCCTATGCAGAAGAATTATATGGCTTGCGCAGCCATATCCATTTCGTACGCTCAAGAGTACAAACCATGCTGACCGCAGCCATGGGGCAGGCGGCGCAGTAATGGAACTGTACTTCCAGTAAGGATTTTTAAAGCAAATTTATGCTTGAGAAAAAAACTATCAATGAAATCAAATTTGCCGCACCTCGCTTATACAGACTAATCTTAAAAAGTTTGGCTGCAGTTTTATGTCTGATATTTCTGGCGCTGCTGTGTGGCCCCTGGCTATTGTATGCATACGGTTTATCAAACATTACAGACCGGCCCGAACATGCCAAGATCGCAGTGCTCAGACAGGAAGACAAAGCGCTGATCTGGAAAGAATTGAAAGAGCAGGGAGCTATGCAAGTAGAGGTCTTAACGCCCTATGAAATATATTCTCTGTTGCTGGATAAGTCTGACCCTGCTGGCTTACGCTTGGCCTGGTATGTTGCCAGAAACTATAATTACGATCATCTGCAAGACCGCCGTATGGTGAATTGGCACATCTCTGGCGAGGCACTTACTGTGTGGCTGACGCGGCACTGGAGTGCTGATGAATTGCTGGCCAAGGCACTGGAAGTTCGTCAAAACAAGGCAAAACCATGATTTCATCATGCGTTTGCCGTGCAAACTAAACGATGTGTTTGCAGTCTGTGCATGGTAATTGGCAGTTCATCGCATTTAATGAAGCTTAGGCGCAGAATAATTTAGTATCGCAGCTACATTTAATTTTTTTCACGGGGAAAAACATGCTGCGATACGCGATGTTATTGATCTTTCTTGTCCCTTGTCTGGCGACTGCAGCAAATGAAGAGCACTGGCTATTGCAAGTCGATAGATGGGGCAATCGCTCTTATCAGACATTGAGTATTACAGTGGACGGTAGCATCATCAACGGCAAGCTTGATGGTGACCAGCTTGTTGGTACGCGTAATGCCAAAGGCATGGCATTCACAGTAACTGATGCGGACAAGGCAAAGTATTCTTATACTGGCACAGTCAGCAAGGATGCCATGCAAGGCACGGCTGATTTTCCTGATACAAATAACCCGCAGGCAAGAGCTTCGCATACATTCAGTGCGCGCAGGATACCTGATCGTCCTGCCGGGGCTGTACGGAAATACGATTTCCAGCCCACAGATTATTCCAATGAATTCGACCCGCATCGTCTCCCAGTGCTGACGATCTGGCCGGGTGATACGGTGCACACCAAGACCATAGATTCTGGCGGCGTCGATGAAAATGGCGTCACCAAAGCCTTGTATGGTAATCCGCAGACTGGCCCGTTTTTTGTTGGCAGTGCCGAACCGGGCGACACCTTGGTGATACACCTTAAACGCTTGCGCCTGAACCGTGATTATGCCGACAGCCTTGACAGTATCGTCGGCAGGGCATTGGGTACTGCACTGGCAGCCAAAGCAACAAATCTTGGCAAGCCCATACGCTGGAAGCTGGATAGGGAACGTGGTTTGGCCAGCCCGGAAAAACCGACAGAAGGTTTGCGTAATTTGAGCCTGCCAGTGCGCCCCATGCTGGGTGGGCTGGCGGTTGCACCGGGCAATGGTTCCCCGCCCATATCTACAGGTGACACTGGGCGCTTTGGTGGCAATATGGATTTTAATGAGGTCGTTGAAGGCAATACCGTCTACCTGACTGTGCAGCAACCCGGTGCCTTGCTTTATCTGGGTGATGCGCATGCCCTGCAGGGAGATGGTGAGACCTCGCAATATGCTTTGGAAACATCCATGGATGTGGAATTTACCGTGGATGTCATTAAAGGGAAATCTGTCAATGCACCAAGAGTAGAGTCGCCCACGCAGATCATGGTACTGGGGCAGGCAGGTTCGCTGGATGATGCCTTGCGGGTAGCAACCAGCGGCATGGTGCAGTGGCTGCAACAGGATTATGGGCTCAACCTGTCGGAATGTGCCCAGATATTGGGTAGCGCTATTCATTTCAGTATCCCCAATCTGGCGGGGCGCAGCGTAGGTGTTGCAGCAAAACTGGACAAGACTGTGCTGGCAAACTTGCGCCGTCAATGAGGGCAATGACCAGGGGACTGGGTTGCCACGATCTGCATGGTCAGAGTCTGGTTACGACTGATGTGTGGCCAGCATATCACGCAGGCCAGGGTCTGCAATAGCGAACACATCGAATATACCTAAAGCCTTCAAGGCGGGCAGGGCTTCCAATACAGCCGTTTTTGCCTTGGCGCGTTCTTCTGTCGAGCTGTCTGACTGCAAATAGGTCTTTGCATTGACCACGAAGGCAGCGACGGTGCCTTTTCTGATCGTCAGGCCGTCAATAGTGGTCGTGTTGATGTGATCTGGGAGTATGTCTTCGGCTTTCATGTTGTTTCCTTGTGGGTTGATGAAGGCTCTAGCATGCGCCTGATGTCGACAAACTACTTGCGACTTTGCGCCTATATATGTCGCGCCAAGGCCAGCATCATATTCACTCATTCCCATCCCAGGAATCATGTAAAGACTATCTGGGTTTTGACAGGCCGTGGCAGGGCAATATGTTCCAGTGGAAGGCTGGAAGTTTGTTTGATCGTTTTCAGTGTCACGATGGATTTGACGCTGGCGACGCTGGGGAGGCGTAGTAATTTTTTCTCCATGAAGTCAGAGAATGATGTCAAGTCTGGTGCTGTAATACGAAGTATATAGTCTGCCTCACCAGTGACTGAGTGACATTCAAGCACTTCAGGCAAATCCATCATCGCCTTCTCGAACAATGCGGCATGTTCGCCCTGTCTGCTTAAGGTGATGTGTGTGAAAGCCGAGACTCCTAAGCCTATCACTTCAGGATTAAGCACTGCAACGTAGTGAGAAATCACCTTTGTTTCTTCCAGTCGTTGCACGCGGCGACTGACTTGTGATGTTGATAAATGTACTTTCTCCCCAAGTGAACTATTGGTTGCTTTTCCATCTCGCTGTAAGGCGGTGAGTAAATTGATGTCGTAATTATCAACTGTGACAGTGCTCATATTTTTCCTATTTTTGGAATTTAATGCAAATTATATGCATAAAAATTGAGAATTGCAGGTTTATTTGCGCACAATTTGCATGTGAATCGCACTAAACTATTTTCGATTCAATGCTTGATGTAAGTCAAGAAAAACCGAAAACCCCGATTGAGTAGATGAAAAAATGATGAATTCAGACAGCGTCGCAGAGTTCCTGCAATCCCGACCCATGTGGAAACTCGATCGTCAGCGTGAGGCGATAACGCGCGAATATGTTTTTACAGATTTTATGCAGTCATTTTCATTCATGACGCATATCGCTTTGCTTGCTGAGAAAAAAGACCATCATCCAGAATGGTTTAATGTCTATAACAAGGTCGTCATGACACTGACGACGCACGATGCCGATGGCATCACGGAAAAAGATATCGAGCTCGCTCTATATGCGGATCGGATATTTTCTACACTGGATTTTCTTGCCAAGTAGTAATGGCAACTGCTGCCGCAAAATAGTGCGATACAGCCTTAATTTTTCAAGTAACAACGTTACAAATTTCAACGCCATATTCAGGGGAAGCATCATGAGTACGAAAACTCAAACAGTCATGATTACAGGTGCGTGCGGTAATCTGGGGCGTGCACTTGCCAGGAAATTTTCTCAAAGCGGGAAAAACCTGATACTTGTTGACCGTCACCTTTATGATCTTGAAAGTGCTTTTGGTCAGGGTAATGAGCAATGCTTGCTTCTTGCTGCGGATTTGTGCAATCGAGATCAAGTCGCAACGGTACTGGAAATGAGTCTGAAAAAATATCCGGCGATCGACATACTTTGCAATGTTGCAGGCGGCTTTAGCATGGGATATTCAGTACATGAAACTGTAGATGAAGATTGGGATTTTTTATTCGATATCAATGTCCGCAGCATGTTGCAACTCGTGCGTGCCATTGTTCCCAGCATGATAGACAGGTCAGGCGGGAAAATTGTCAATGTCAGTGCGCATGCTGCACTGAAAGGGGCTGCCAAAATGGGGGCATATTGTGCAGTCAAGGATGTACTCATTCGTTTGACTGAATCCATGTCCGCAGAATTGCGTCAACATAATATTAATGTCAATTGCGTTCTCCCCAGTATCTTGGATACACCGCAAAACCGGCTTGCCATGCCTGATGCTGACCCTGGTAAATGGGTGTCCCCAGCCGCGCTTGCTGACGTAATTGCTTTTCTCGCATCTGATGACGCGCGTTCAATCCACGGCGCATCTCTACCTGTTGTCGGTGGTAGCTAAGTTTGATGCTTCATATGTTGACCATTATTGCTGCATGACGGATTTATATTGAACTGTGGAGTACTGCCGTGAAAAAAAACTTTTTGATTTGTCGGGGCTTTCTGTTGACGTGCATATTGCTCATCACTACGCTGCCCGGTTTGAGTGGTGCCGCAGATACCTTGACGAAGATCAGGGAAAACCAGGTAATCACATTTGCCTACTTGCAGGCAGCTCCTTTTTCTTATACTAATGAAGACAACCGTGTCAATGGATACTCTATTGATCTCTGTCTAAAAATAGCCGCTGCGGTTAAAAAAGAACTTAAGCTGCCTAATTTGAAAATTCAGTATCTTTCAGTAGATTCTGTTTCACGCTTCTCAAGCATCATGGAAGGGAAGGCTGATATTGAATGTGGTGCAACCACAAATACGGCTGAGCGGCGCACTCGTGTCAGCTTCACTATCCCGCATTTCTTTTCCAGCGTACGCATGATAGTCAAGAAAAACAAAGGCATCAGAAATTGGCAGGACCTGAAGGGTAAGACTATAGTCACTACCAAGAATGCGACAACACTGGAATTGGTGAATGCCCGCAGCAATGTCCGTGCATTAAACATTAAGCTCCTGGAGGGACAAGATCACGAAGTATCGTTTCACATGGTTGAGCAAGAACAAGCGGATGCCTTCGCCATGGACGACATTTTATTGTACAGCTTACGGGCAAAAGCAAAAAATCCTGAAGAATTTATTGTCGTGGGCGATCCTTTGTCGGTAGAACCTTATTCACTCATGCTGCGTAAAGATGATGCCGCATTCAAGAATTTAGTGGATCGCGAAATGATGAGACTGATTACCGAAGGCGAATTTGAAAAGCTTTATAAGGACTGGTTTACCAAACCAATAAGCAATAAACAAATGAACCTGGCTATGCCTATGGGCTTTCTATTGCGAGATTCTATCCGCTTTCCTTCAGACAAAACGGCAGATTGACATATTGTTAATCATTGGTTAACACTGCCTGAGATATAATATAGGCATGTGCAGCACTGAAGCTAAACCTTTACCCCTGATTGATTTTTCCCGCGCCAGTCAAGAAGGCGGGGCATTAGTCTATGCTGTTACTGGCAAGGCGCAAGTACGCAGAACGCCTGAGCATCAACATATACGTGGTCAAATCCTGGCGACGACGACGGGTGTGCTTATGATCGCGACAGAGCGACAACAGCTTGTCGTGCCCTGCGGCCATGCAATTTGGCTGCCACCTATGCAGCTTCATGCAATGCACACTAGTCAGGTGTTTAGTGGGTGGAGTGCTTACATTGCACCATCAGAGAATTTACCTACGCAAACGCAAATATTGCCCGTTTCTGGATTATTGCGGGAAGCTGTTTTGCGGGCTGCCAGTTGGAGTGTCAGTGATAATTTAAATTCTAGTCAAGAGCGTGTGCTTGCCGTCATAGTCGATGAAATATCCAGCCTGCCACCTCAGGATTTTGTACTCGCCATGCCCACTGACCGCCGCCTCGTCAAAATTGCCAGTTCACTATTGGAAAATCCTGGCGACCCGCGCCCCATGCAAGAGTGGGCGACATGGGCTGGCATTGCACCACGCAGCATGACCCGCCATTTTGCTGACGAGACGGGTATGAGTTTTTCCGACTGGCGACAACGTGCCAGACTCATGCGGGCGTTGGAATTGCTGGCAGCAGGGGTTGCCGTTACCAGCATCGCACTTGAACTGGGTTACGATAGTCTGAGTGCTTTTATCGCCATGTTCAAGCGGCACTTTGGTGTGCCGCCGAGCCAGTTTTCGCCAGACGACCAATGAATTTTCTTTCATTAACATCATAGAGCAAGATATGCTGATCAAACATGAATTTGAGGTCAGGGCCAGCGCCAAGTATCTGTTTGGCCTGACCCAGGATTACATGCTCAGGCAAGAATGGGATACCTTGACTACCGAGTCCTATCTGCTGAACGCAAAACAGGCTGCGGTAGGTGCGCAGGTACGTTGCATAGACGGCAATGGCCTGGCGATGGACATAGAATATGTCTCGTATAAACCAAATGAAGTGGCCGCCGTCAAGATGCTCAGCGGCCCCTATATTTTTGACCAGTTTGCTGGCGGCTGGCACTTCAAGGCCTTGTCTGATGGATTTACCCGTGTACGTTTTTCCTATAACATCACGGCTAAACCACGCTGGCTGTCATGGTTGTTGACGCCTATCTTGTGCCTGAAATTCAAGCGCGAAACAGAAAAGCGTATCGTCGCGCTGACAGTCTATGCAGAGCGGCAATTTGCTGTCATGCCTTGATGTCTGATCAAAATTTACTTTACAGTGCATTCACAAAAGCTTTGCGTATCTGACGGCCACATTTGACTGATGCACCATAAGCACCTGCATCCTTGTCGTGGCGTGACAGAATGCCATAGTATTTTTTGTCAGCAGAAATCCAGGGGTAAAAACCCCATTTGCCGGGACTGGAATAAGCGTCTGTGCTGCCATTCCCTTTTTCAGATTCTACCCAATGGTTGTAAGAATAAGTCCAGGGTTCGTTCAACAGCACTATCGGTGAATACACGACTTTACCGGGACAGGACGAAGGCAGGGCGCAGACTGCCTGGTCACCCAGGTAGCGACCAATTTCCAATTCCTGTTTCATGATTTTTTTCAAGAACAGTGCGTAATCTGTTGCCGTACCCATCATGCCACCCGCCATCAATGGGTCTAGTGCTGCCATGTGAAAACCTTTGCTCAGACCTATGGTATTTTGATATTCGGTATCAAGCTGGGCTGCGGTGAAATTGCCCAGACCCAAATCCACGCTGGCCAGCTTTTGATCATGCCCGCTGTCGTAGTCGAATTTGTCGACGGTGTCTGGATTGGCCTGGCCTGTATTGCCATTCATCCCGGCGATATAGCAGGCAGTAATGCTCAGCTTGCCTGCACAGGCATCTTCGTTGAAACCTGTATAGCCAGACATGAAGCGCAAGCCATCTTTTAAAGAGCTACTACTGCGCACCTGGTCTATGCCTTTCTTTTCCAGCACATAAGCACCAAATATCCATTTCGATGCAGAGGCGATATTGAAATAGCTCGTGGAATTGACGCTGCCAGTACCTTGTGAGTTGGAGACTATCGGCGCGTTATCGCTGGCATTACCAATTTCCCAGTAGAAATCACCGAGCTTATCGGTACTACACATGGGATCTGTATTTGCCGTATTTTTTGCCGCAGCAATGGCTGCCGCCAGGCGGTTGTTGTTGACTCCAGTGTTTGTGCTGTTTGTGCTGTTTGTGCTGTTTGTGGTGGTCGTGCTGCTATTGTTAGAAACAGGTGGCGCGGCGTCAGATGTGTTGCCAGAGCTGCCGCCACCGCAGGCGCTGAGTATGCTGCTGGTAGCTGCAATGGCTGCAGCAGTCAATATGGATGAAGAGTAAGACATGTGATCTCCAGTATAGGGACAGATGATGGGTAGGCTTGCAATGGAAGCTCAGAGACAACAAGCCTGCTGTCAGAAACTGTAAACATGAATTCTGTAATTTTGATGGAAGAAGTCTCCGCCATCAGCAATATGGCAGAATGAAGACTTATTCTTTGTTACTACTTGTTTCAATACCCATGAGCCCTGCAATTTCAGTTCTCTTAGTCGAAGACGATCCCATGATCGCCCGCACTTTAAGCATGGGCTTGCGCTATGAAGGTTTTTTGCTCAGTCATGCGGACAGCGTCGCTGCCGCAATACAAATGCTGTCGCAACAGGTATTTGAACTGATATTGCTGGATGTCGGCCTGCCTGATGGTGACGGCATCAGCCTGTGCCGACAATTGCGTGAGCTACATCCGGCAACGCCAATTCTGATGCTATCAGCCAGAACAGACGAAAGTGCGGTTGTAGCCAGTATAGAAGGTGGTGCCGACGATTACATACGCAAACCTTGTGGCTTGCAGGAACTTAGTGCGCGCATGCGTCGTCTATTGGGACGGGTACAGGCAGACTATCTGAATCTGACTTTGATCAGTTTTGGTGATATTCAAATGGATGTTCAGCGTCGTAATGCCAGTATTGCAGGAACTGCTCTGCAATTGGGCAAGAAGGAATATGAAGTGCTGATGTTGCTGGTAAAAGCCAATGGGGGTGCCATCACCCGGGAACAGATACTGAATCAGTTTGAGGATACTAATCTTATCTATGACCGCACCATAGACTCACATCTGAGCCATCTGCGTCGCAAATTAAAAGATGCTGGCGCGACTGAGCGTATTGTCGCCATTTATGGCATTGGTTACAAACTGGAGCATGCATGAGTCGTTCACTGTGGTTGCGTTTCTTTGCGATCAGCATATTCTTTGCCTTGCTGCTGAGTCTGTTTTATCTCTGGATGATCAGGGAGGTGACTACGCGCCCCGGGGATGAAGTGCAGCGCAGTATGTATTTGTTTATTACCCGCATTGTTGAAGAGCATGATTACGCAGAAGGCCTCCGCCGTGTGCAGGCTTACCGCAGCGAATCACCGGCAATTCCACTGGAAATGTGGGTAGTGAATGCAGACAATAAAATCCTTGCCAGTAACCCAGGTGATGCAATGCCGCCAGCCGCGCTCTTGCAACGTACCAAGCCTGCAGTGATTCATGAGGTAGTGGCACGCGGACGATTTTTTTCAGGGAGCGCAGCTTCTGCGATTGTGCGTCTGGAGGCAGATGAACCACGCTATTTACTGATACACAATCCAGGTACGCCAGCCCGTGGTGCGTTTTTTACCATGGCGACGCTGTTTGTAGTGACGCTGGTTGCCGCAATTTTGTTGGGTCTGTTATTGCTGACCCTGTATTTGCGTGGGCGCTCTGCCGAAGCGCGGGGCGTTATTCAAAGTATGGAAGCCGGTAACCTGGGCGCACGCTTTACTTCTGGCAGACTGGATGCCATAGGTGGCTTGATGCAACACTTCAATGCCATGGCCGATGAAATACAGCGACTGGTCTTGCAATTGCAAGCGATAGAAAAAACGCGCCGCGAACTTTTGCAAGAACTGGGGCATGATCTGCGTACGCCCTTGACCAGTTTGCGTACTGCGATCGATACCTTGTCAGTGCATGGCGATTCCATGGAGCAGCAGGAGCGTGAAGAGTTTTTTACAGTCGTCAGCACTGAGCTGGATTATTTCACCAGACTGATCGATGATTTGTTTTTTATTGCGAATATTGATGAACCTCGTTACCGCAATCAGGCCACCAGCGTGGATTTATGTGATTTGTTGAAAATAGAAACCGGTCATGCTGTCCATATGCAGCAGCAAGCAGATCAAGCCATCGAATTTGTGCTGCAGATCGATGCTACTTGTGATCAGGGTGGCGAGCAGGGCGGGAATATTACTGGCGACACTTATCTCATATCCAGGCTTTTGCGTAATGTGTTTGATAATGCAGCCAGATATGCGCAAAGCAGGGTACGCATACGACTGTCCGTCGTTGCTGATGCGCTGGAATTGATTATTGAAGATGATGGCCCCGGCATGTCAGCAGATGCCATGTTTCGCTTCGGACAAAGACGAGATACACGCCTGTTATTTTCAGGTTTGCCAAGCAAGCAAACCGGGATTTCACTAGGCCTTGGATCGGTGATCATCAAGGCCATAGTCGAACTGCACGGCGGTCATTACGATATTGGTAATGGCGAGGTGCGCAGCGAATATCCCGGTGCACGCCTGAGCTTGATTTTCCCCAGGCGATAATTGCAACCCTATTGCAGGCACATTGCAAGCACAGATTTTAAAACTGTTGACTCACAGTTCGCTCTTTGGTTTTAGGGCGCGACTTTGCCAAAGAGGGTTTTAACTGCGAATCGGTAATCCGGAAGGTCTCTCTTTTGTCACCCATCAGGGCGCGCAATTCCTTGATAGTGAGGTCGCTGATTTCATGCATGGTGATCATCAGTGATGCTCCTATCGGCAAGCGCAGATGACGAATTTTACTGATCACAGGCGGTGCAACATCCAGCATTTTAGCCAATGCCGCGTCGTTTTTTAAATGCAGGCGCTTGATCAGGGTATCAAACAAATGGTTAGGGTCGTATTTGACTTTATCCGACTGCAGATTGAGCAGGCTTATCATTATTACTCCTTTACGTTTCTTGAAATGGCGAAACAATGTCAAAGAGCTTAATGGAAGCAAAAAGTCTTGTATGTGCGATAACTAACATAGCGAACACTAATAAGCTGGATTAATAATCCCTTTTGTTCAAGGCATTTGCCAGCAAACTCAATGCCTGCCTGAGTTTTTCGTCTGCCATGTTCAATAAATTATCACCGACATACCATTCAACCATGCATTGTTCAGGCAGTGCAGTGTGTGCAGCATTATTGAATAACCATATGCCATGTTCCTGCGCAATCCGGTTGCGGATGGCGATAGCAGCATCTCTATCTGTGGGCAGGTACAAGTGCAACATATTGCATTGTGGCGTGGCTGGGTTGGTTTTGAATTCAGGATAGGCACGCAATTCTTCAAACAGCCATTGTGCGCGGGCAAAGCAGGCTGGCATGGCAGCCAGTCTTTCATCAAACTGCATGGCAGCAGCCACTACATAGGGGCTGCGGCGGAATACACTGCCACCTTGTCTGTGCATCCAGACTCGCGCTTTGGCAATGAACTCTGCATTACCCAGCAGCATGGCACCGCCCAGGCCACCTATGCCTTTGTAAAACGATACATAGGCAGTATCAAAGCCTGAGGCTACCTCGGCAAGGCGACGCCCGTAACCGGCCGTAGCTTCCCACAGGCGGGCACCATCCATGTGCAGATGTATATCGTGTTGGCGGCAATATGCCTTGATGGCATTTAGTTCTTCCCACTCGGGCAATTGCCCGCCTATTTCACGCATGGGTAATTCATACAGTGCAGCGGCGATTTTTTCTGGTTGGGCTTGCAAGTCCTTCATTGTCCATGGACGGTGTGGATTACCTATTTGCAAGGCTTTGAAATGATCGAGCAATTGATAATTGCTTCTTTCATGAACAAGAATATGGGAACTGGCATGCAGGGCAACCAGTGGACTACCCCTTTCTTCGCAAGCCAGGCGCAAGGCCGTGACCTGTGTCAGTGTGCCTGTGATGCAAAACAGGCCTGCCTCCATTCCCAGTAAAGCAGCGATTTTGTTTTCGAAAGACTGCAGCAATTCGCCGTCGCCATAGATGTCATGCTGCACCTGATGGGCTTCTGACCAGGTCGCCATGCGCGCAAAGGTTTCTGCGGGCGTGATGGCGCGATGTCCGGGCAAGGTTGTATGGCAGTTCTGGCGCAACGCACTTATTTCAGCATCAGTCACGAAAATCTCCCGCAATATATTAGAACTCACTATTTTTGATGAAATGAGTTTTGGCAATAGAAATCAATATCTGATTTGTTTCAATCAAGCATCAGTATGCCATGCCAGTTTGATGACTTGTACGCTAAAATCGTGGGATACATTTACTTTCAACTGGTGTACCGCATGTCATCACATACAGACCATACCACCCGCTTCATCACACCCTATGAAGCGGGTAACCAAAACCAGACTACCACCTGGGAAGCTTGCATACAGTTTTATCAAAATCTTGCGACACAATTTCCTGGTATTTTGCAATTCAGCCAGATCGGTGTCTCTGACAACGGCAAACCCATCCATGCTGGCATTGTGACGGCTGATGGTGTATTTGAGCGCGAGCGCATCAAGCAAGAGCAACGCCCCATTTTTTTTAATAATAACGGCATCCATCCAGGTGAGCCGGAAGGTATTGATGCCTGCATGGCGCTGGTACGTGATTTTTGCACCCAGCCCGAACGCCTCGCTGCACTGGGTAAAACAGTGTTTTTGTTCATCCCCGTCTATAACGTTGATGGCTGCCTGAACCGTCAGGATACTTCACGCGTGAATCAGGATGGCCCTGAGCAATTCGGTTTTCGTGGTAATAGCCTGCACCTGGATCTGAACCGGGATTTCATCAAGTGCGATAGTGAAAATGCCCAGGTCTTCAACCGCTTTTTCAGCGACTGGAGCCCGGATGTCATGGTCGATACCCATACATCAAACGGTGCTGACTACCACTACACCATGACCCTGATACAAACCCAGGCCGACAAACTGGGCTATGGTCTGGGGCCATTCTTGCGTGACAACATGCTGCCAGCGATTTATGCGGAAATGCAAGAGCGCGGCTGGCCGACTTGCCCTTACGTAAATCCAGTCAAGGACAGCCCTGATCACGGTATAGAAGATTTCCTGGAGACGCCGCGTTTCTCTACTGGCTATGCAGCTTTGCATCACACCATAGGTTTCATGCCAGAAACCCATATGCTGAAACCCTTTGCTGACCGCTATGCATCCATGCGTGCATTGGTGGAAACAGTGTTGTCCTTTACGGTTGTCCATGGCGCTGAGATACAGGCATTGCGCACACAAGCGCGTCAGGCTGCCAGCCAGCAACAGCAAGTTGCTGTGCATTGGGTGGCAGATCATAGTCAGCCTTCCAGCTTCATGTTCAAAGGTTATCAGGCGGTATATACCCCGAGTGTGTTGGGTAATTACACGCGTTTGTCTTATGACCGTAGCCAGCCTTGGGAAAAAGCCATCGCCTATTACGATCACTTTGTGGCTGATATCAACGTTACGCAACCTAAAGCCTATTTGATACCGCAAGCCTGGCGTGCGGTGATAGAGCGCCTGCAATGGAATGGTGTGCAGATGCAAAGACTGGAAAATGATACAGCCATGCAGGTACAGTTGTATCGCATACAGTCTGTGCAATCGCGGTCGCATGCTTATGAGGGCCACATGTTTCATGATGAAGTGAAATTGCTGCAGATAAACGAACGCGTCGCAGTTCATACTGGTGATTATCTGGTTTCGCTGGATCAGCCGCAGGCACGTTACATCGTCGAAACCCTGGAGCCTCAGGGGCATGACAGTTTCTTCCGCTGGGGGTTCTTTAATAGCGTTCTGGAAAAGAAAGAAGCTTATTCAGATTATGTGTTTGAAGACACGGCAACAGAGATATTGAACACTGAGCCAGAAGCCAGGCAAGCTTTTGAACAATGGAAGCAGGAAAACCCAGGTTTGCTCCGTGATCAGCAGGCCGTACTGGACTTTATTTTCAGCCGTTGTGCGAGATTTAAGGAGCCAGAATGGAATCGCTATCCAGTGTTGCGCATAATGCATTGATTTTTTGAAATTTGTTACAAGTTTTTACAGAAACATAATAGAATCTTCTACGGTATTACTCCTGTTTTATAACCGTGGAAGTTGACTGAAAGGTAAAAAATTATGTCTAAATTATTAGCGTATTTGAATTCGTTGGATAAGGATGTAAACGTGCTGAGTGCGCATAAAAGTGGTGCCAAAGCAGCGATGGAAAACTATGGTTTGAATGCTGAGGAGCAGGAAGCTGTATTGTCTGGAAATAAAGAATCACTAGCGGGATTGTTGGGTATTTCTGCGGACGAGGTGCCCGCGATAGATATTACTGAAAGCACTTACTAACCCAAACCGACTCCGGCATAAGTGACTACTTTGCATCGAACTTTCAGAATCGTCGCACGGATACTCCTTTTCGCCGGAGTCTGTTTCTCACGCCAAACTTTTGCCGTTGACGCAAAGTTGGTTGATGACTTGATTAGCCAAGCTGTCATTGACATGCGAAATCAGCCTGAAAAGGCAGTTTTGACTTTAGAAAAAGTCAAAGAATTTGAATCAACTTTGAATGAAAAACAAAGAGATAAATTTCAAATTCTGAATGCCGCAGCACTTGGTTTTCGGGGGCGACATAAAGAAAAGGTCGAACTGGTTCAGTCTTATATTGGTAAGGTTAGTGATCCTGAATATCGCGTCAGATTTCTTTACCAATTGTCTGTTGGGTATACCAATCTTGGCGAATATGAAAAAGCACTGGAAGCAATGAATGAAAGCATAATCATGCTGCCTAAACTGCGCGAACTTAATTCGAAAATGGATACTCTGCAGTCGGCAATCACCTTGCATAATTCCTTAAGAGCTTATGACGAAGCGATGCTCTATGCAGACAGAATGGTTGCGCTAGAAGATATTGGTGAAGAAAGCGTATCGAAATGTTTTGGATATGCCGATCAGGTTGAAATTAATTTTTTGCGGGGCGAGCGTCAACGTGCGCGCTCGCTTTTACCTGTAGCAATCAGAGTCTGTGATCTACATAAACGAAAGATCATTTCTTTGATTTTGAATGCCCTGGCATGCATAGACCTGATTGATTCAGGAAATTATTTACAGGGCAAGGGTGCGGGATTGCCTTTACTCGCTGAGTTTGCGAAAACTTCCCAAAATTCAGATTACCTCACTCAGTTAGAAGAAGCTCTGGCAAGAGCGTTTTTAAGAACTGGCAACCTTGATCTTGCAGAGCGATATGGCGCGCTGGCGTATCAGCACGCGAAATCAGGTAACGCAGTCCAACTAATGGAAAAATCTGCCGAGACCATGGCAACAATAAGGCGCGCTCAAGGCCTGCATGCAAGTTCACTGGAATATTATGAGGCAGCATTGGCATTAAAGAACCGTGTTCTTGATGATCAGTTACACAGAAACCTGGCATTTCAGCGTGTAAAGTTTGACACTCAGGATAAGGTCAATCAATTAAATTTGCTGGAGCAAAAAAATAAAATCCTGGCAGTAGAGCGTGAACTGGAAAAGAAAAATAATCAGAATTTGTGGCTGGCAATTGCTTTGGTTGTCATTGTGATGGTTCTATTGGTGTTTTGGTTAGTTAAAACCTTACAGCAAAAGAATCAATTCCGACAATTTTCTCAAACTGATGGTTTGACCCAGGCAGCCAATCGCATGCACTTTATGACATCGGCGAATGACGCATTCAAGATGCGCACAGGCAGTATGAGCATCATCTTGTTTGATATGGATTTGTTTAAAAATATCAATGACTCTTATGGTCATGCTACTGGCGACTGGGTGTTGAAAACCGTAGGCGAAACCGTAAAGACACATTTACGGAAGGTAGATTTGTTTGGTCGCCTTGGTGGTGAAGAGTTTGGTATTTGCATGCCCGATTCCAGTCAGGCTTCAGCGTTGCAATTGGCAGAGCGCTGTCGCATGGCAATTGCCATGATAGATCCCGAACCAAGCGGCCACATATTTTCTTTGTCGGCCAGTTTTGGTGTAGCCACCGTCGATAGTAACGGTTTGAGCAGTTTTGAAGCAACTTTGGAAGCGGCGGACAAGGCGCTATACAGCTCCAAAGCCGAGGGAAGAAATTGCGTCAATGTATTCAGACAAGCATTGTAGGTTTACTTATTTGTTCATGGCTGCAATATGCAAAAAATCATTTTATAAGCAGTTCATTTGTGGCATACGGCAGGTTGGCAATCCATGCTGAGTTCGCCGTAATCTGGCGATCCTGATCCGAACACCTAAAATTGTTACACGCCGTGTAGATATAAGTAGCATTAACCTCTTACTATTTTCAACATCTATGACAAATCAAAAACAAGGTTCGCTAGTCTGTGTTGGTACGGGCATGCGCATGGCTGGACAAATAACGCCTATTGCACAGAGTTACATAGAATCATTTGATGTCGTTGTTGCTGCTATTCCCAATATCTTTACGCGTAAGTGGATCATGGATGTGTCCAAAGAGTATATATGTTTGAATTCCTACTACGAGGACATGAAAATTGACGGCAAGGACAGGCGCGACACATATAGACGCATGGCAGACACCATACTGATGGAAATGCGTTCTGGAAAAAGAGTTTGTGCCGCGTTTTATGGTCACCCTGGAATTTTCGCTTGCATATCACACATGGCAATTGCTGATGCTGTGGCTGAAGGGTATAGCGCTCACATGGAGCCAGGTATTTCTGCTCTGGATTGCTTGGTGGCAGACTTGGGCATTGATCCCGGTAGTCGTGGTATGCAATCCATGGAAGCGACCCAATTCCTGATTTATCACCGCTTGATTGATCCAACCGCATTGCTGATACTGTGGCAGCCAGGTATCGCAGGCGAACTTGCATTGAAAAAACTTGAAACCAACGAAGAGTATTTGCAAGTACTGGTCAACAAGCTTGCACGCACTTATACTCTGGAACATGAAGTGATTTTGTATGAGGCTGCTACTGATCCGCTGGAAAAAACACGGATAGACAAGATTCGTCTTGGAGATTTGCCGCATATGCAATTGAAACAAATCACGACTCTGGTCATACCTCCTGCAAAAGCACTGGAAAGAGACCAGTCAATTATTGATCAGCTTAACGCCATTGCCGCGCAAAGAGGGCAAGTTCAGCAGGCCGCCTGAAAGGGAGTAGTAGCAAGGGTTTTGTTGTTGTCCGGCATTGTTATGGGTGAAGCTGATAAGCACAAACTTGTTATTGACTGCATACCAGTGGCAAAATCATTTAAAAGTGGCTAAATGCTAATTCGATCAATATATTGATCTGAACCTGCAGGTTACAATTATCTGCTTTCAATTTGATTTACACTTAATTAGAATCATTTGCGTGAGACAAAATGGTTTGTCAACAAGTTGGAGGATACTGATGAAAAAATTGATAAAAAACACATTATTAGGGCTGGCTTTGGCTGGTGGTCTTTCGGTAGCCTGCGCTGAAGGTGTGGACACCTCCGTTGACGGCATCTTCAATGCACTGACAACGACAAGCAATTTGCAGGCAACTGTGGATAATCTGGTTGCCAGCGGTGCCAATCCACAATCTATCGTTTCTGTCGCAGCGGCAGCTGGTATTCCACTGGATACGGTCAAGGATTTGCAAGTTTGCGTGAATTCTGCAGCACCTGATGCCACCGTACTCAGCGCTTCTTGCATGAGACAGCGTAGCCTGGTTACTGCGTATGCTGCAGGCGTGAATGACCCTATGAAATTCCTGCCAGCGACTGCTGCAGGCAAGCGTCAAAGCAAAGAAGTCAAAACTAATTAATTAGTCCCGACTGGTAAAAAAAGGCAGGCATGTTGACCATGTCTGCTTTTTGTCGTTTTGAGCATGTCAATGGTGTACGTGTCGGTGTACGTGCCAATGTACTTGTCAGTGTACTCGCCTTGCTCAGTCCTGAAAGCCAGCTTTCTCAGGACTTCTTTCTGAGTGGTGCCAGCAGTTCACCCAGATCATTGTGATCAATCTCATACATTAATTCCAGCAAGCGGCCAATTTCTCCCTTGGGGAAACCTTCGCGCGCAAACCAGCCCAGATAATGTCCGGGCAAGTCAGCGATGACTGTATCCTTGTATTTCCCATAAGGCATCTTGAAACTCAGCAGTCTTTGCAGATCGTCGGCTTGCATGAGCTTAATCCTCAGTTTTTTTGCCAGACTCGACTGGTGGCAATGCGCTTGCTGCAGGCTGGCTTGCTGATATCGCCGTGGTTGTTGGCGAGGTGGGTGCCGCCACTGTTTTCTTTTCTTCTTCCGTTTCTTGAATATAAGGTACGCTATCCAGGTAGCGATCTAGCAATTCAAAGAATTGTTCATAGAACTGACCGGTAGGGATAGTTTCACTGGCAACCTTGACCAGCGCATCATCAGTAGAGCCAAAAGGCAGGGACACTGAACCCAGTGCACTGACACCGATGCTGGCTGAAGTATTGCTCTTTTTTAATGAGTAGCGGTCACGCACGGCATTCGCAAAGACGGTAGTGCTATTACTGCCCTTGCTGTCTGCCACGCAGACGACATTGAATTCAATCTCTGCATGAACATCCGCTTCTGGCTGGTATTTCCTGCGGCCTTTGAGGACCGAAGGTTTCCAGTCACTGATGACATAACCCTGGCTCAGCAGTGCGCGACGAGCGGCTTCGCAAGCACTTTTTTCAGTGCCGGGAAAGCCGCGCGTAAACACTCCAGTAGCGCCAAATTCTTCATGCTGCATGCCAGCATGTTTGGTGGTGGTACAGGCGCTTAATAGACCAAGCAGACTAAGGCCAAGAGGTATAGAGAGTCGTGCTAAAAATTTTCGGTGAATCATTTTTATTTCAATATGCTGTAGAGGTGAGCTTGTATGGGTGGCAATCACGCCAGCGCTTCTTTGGCTGCCTCTTCCGGTGTTAATCCGTCAAAAAACAGATCGGTGAACCACTCTATCTGCTCTTCTATATGGTCTTGCGCCTGGCTCACGGTGGCACCGCCAGCGACCAGGAAGCCTTCTACTTCCGTACACCAGGCAATTAGCGCCTCAGTTTCCGGGTCCAGTTCATTCTTTTTAGCCATGATGTTTCTTTCTTGCTTATTTGAGCGTAGCCAGTATTTTAACTTGTCAGGCGCTTGCTAGTGTTACAGGTACATTAGCTTACAAAGCTGCAAGTGCCAGATTGTTAAGATATAACGCACTGCGGGATGATTTGGGTGACAGGTGTTGCAGAAAATTTTAAGACCAAAGAGCTCATCACAGAGGAAGGAATGATCTTTTGCAAAAAATCATCGTTTGGCAAGCAAGCAACATGTTGCTTGAATTCCTTACTACACCATAGAGTTTGCATAGAGGGGCACAGAGAAAATCTTGTAAATGTAAAATCAGTTTTTAATTGTGACTCTTTATCTCTTTGTTCTAAGACACAGAGAAATTTCTTACACACGCAAAAGACTCAAATGAATTTCTCTGTGCCCTCTGTGATATCTCTGTGCCTCTGTGTTGAGAGGTCTTGAATCTAAAAACTTCCGGCAAACTGATAACGCTTACCCGGATGCCACATGGTCACGCTGGTGGCGATCATGTCGCGGGAGCGGGTGGTTCTGTGCAAGACCAGGCAGGCTTCTTTGGCTGAGATATGCAACATCTCGGCTATCTGCTTGGGTGGCAGCACGGCTTCTATGCTGTAGTCAACGCCTTGCAAGGGGGCGACTGCCACCAGGTATTCGTTCGGGGTCATGACGCTGAAATCTTGTTGCAGGTATTCCGGCGTGACACTGGAATTAACCCAGCGGTCTTCAACCTGTATCGCCACTTCGTTTTCGAAGTGCACAATTACAGAGTGAAATAGCAGATGACCTGCCTTGACCTGGAATTCAGCAGCCCGTTGCTCAGACGCGACTTCTGCCTTCAGTTCATGTAATTCGCTACGGTGGGCGTGGCCGCGAGAGCGGATTTCCTCTGCAATGCTTTTGATTGCCACCAGCGTTGCCTGGTATTTTTGTTGTGCCACATACGTGCCAGAACCCTGTATGCGTGTCAGGATTTGTTCGCTGGTGAGCTCGCGCACAGCACGGTTGACTGTCATGCGCGATACCCCAAACTGACTCGCCAGTGCGGTTTCAGCAGGGATGGCAGCGCCTTCTTTCCATTTGCCTGACTGGATTTCCTGGAGCAGGGTATCTTTGATGACTTGAAAAGCTGGAATATCTGGCTTGCTGGGTTTCACAGGATAAGTAGCTTAGAGTGATGGGTGCCTGCATTTTCTCATAGCAGGCCAGTGATAGCGAATATATCGGTTTGCACTGTCATTTTTTGCGCGGCAATGCAGAAAACTTACCGGCAATATCCAGCTCACGAAAACGCATGAGGATGAAATCGACAAACAGCCTGGTCTTGGCAGGCATCAGTTTGCTGCTGGCATAGTAGAGAGCAATCGGGCCAATATCTGCATACCAGTTGGGTAGCAGGCGCAGCAATACCCCGCTTTCCAGATAGGGCAGTGCATGTAGTCTTGGTACCATGGCCACACCCAAATCCAGCAGGGCGGCACGGCACATAGCTTCTGGGTCATCCATGATAATGCGCGTTTTCAACTCCATCGCGGCTTCTTCACCGGCTGCATTGTGCAGTGTCCATGACCGTAGCCTGCCGCTTTGAGGCGAGCGGCGGATGATGCCATCCAGATGCGCCAGGTCGGCTGGCTTGGCTGGCATCTTGTGACTAGAGATATAGGCAGGCGATGCAATCGGTATCACGTGGGCACGCCCGATCTCCCTGGCGATCACGCCTGGCACCAGTTCTATGCCACCGCCGATGGCGACGTCAAAACCTTCAGCGATCAGGTCTACGCTGCGGTTATCAAAATGCAGGTCGGGAATCACATCAGGGTAGGTATTAATAAAATCATTCACCACAGGTAAAACATAATCCCGTCCAAAGGTCAGTGCCAGGCTGATCTTTAATACACCAGCAGGCTTGCCTGCGACGTTTTCTACGTTCGCCAGTGCGGCCTGTATGCTGTCCAGTCCACCCCTGATCTGCGCCAGGAATACTTCTCCCGCCTCCGTCAGCATCAGACTGCGCGTGCTGCGCTGGAACAAGCGTATCCCCAGCCGTGACTCCAGCTTGGCGACATTTTTGCTGACAGCCGCTGGCGTCAAGCCCAGGTTGCGTGCTGCCTGCGAAAAGCTGCCTGCTTCTGCGCTACGCACGAAAGATTCGATGCTGGACAGGGTTTCCATAATGAGTCCTCTATTTTCAACCTTCAGTTGAAAGTAATGTAATCGATTATGGACTACTTGTAATCATTTAAAAAGCACAAAATAGCTACATCCAATCACGGATTAGAGAAATTAAACCGAACCAAGCTTAAGCAAGCGCAACTAAACAGGAGAACGACATGACACAAGCATTCAACACACAAGCAAGCACATCCAAAGCAAACCTGGCCGGTAAAACAGCCTTGGTGACCGGCGGCTCACGCGGTATAGGAGCAGCCATTGCACGCAAACTGGCAACAGATGGCGCTGCAGTTGCCATCACCTATTCCAGCAGTGCGCAGCAGGCAGAACAACTGGTTGCGGATATACGCTCAACTGGCGGCAAGGCACTGGCCATTCGTGCTGATGCACAAGATGCAGATGCCGTCAGGCAGGCAGTTGCAAAAACGGTCGCAGAATTTGGCGGCCTTGATATCCTCGTCAACAATGCCGGTGCACTGGTTGCCGGTGGCATAGCTGATATCAGTATGGAAGATTATCAACGCCTGATTGCTGTCAACGTGACTGGTGTGTTTGTTGCATCGCAAGAAGCGCAGCGTCATATGAAAGAGGGCGGCCGTATCATCAATATAGGCAGTGTCAACAGTGATTATGTGCCTGTACCTGGCTTGTCCCTGTATGCACTGACCAAAGGCGCTGTAGCCTCTTTCACCCGCGGCCTGGCACGTGACCTGGGTGCGCGCGGCATCACCGTCAATAATGTACAGCCCGGCCCGGTTGATACAGAAATGAATCCCGCCAACGGTGCTTTTGCCGACACCATGCGCAGCTACATGGCGACAGGCAAATACGGCACAGGTACACAAATCGCCAGCCTGGTTGCTTACCTGGCGAGTGAAGATGCGGCATTTATTACCGGTGCCAACCTCAAGGCAGACGGTGGCTTTGATGCCTGATATGCTTGATGTGGGCAGATAAAAAAATGCATGAATCAAAGAGCCGGATTGCCTGCAGGTTTGTGCAGCGCAGCCCGGCTTTTTTTGTGTGACAATAATGGCCGAATCCGGCAGGATATATCCTGTCGCATTGCGTAAGATTTCGATGTTTTTAATCTGATTAGGGCTGACGCAAAATTGTCCCAGCAAGGCGTCAGCGACGAAGACAGTACTTTAGTACGCGGCTCCTAGGAGAGGCGCTGCAACGCAGCTGGGGCGATTTTGCGTCAGCCCTACTGACTAACATTTGGAGTTTTCATGACAGCCACAAGTTTCAGTACATTCAAAGAATTGCACGAGGGCAGTACACCCTTGTTGTTACCCAATGCCTGGGATGCCGCCAGTGCCATCCTGTTTGAACGTGACGGCGCCAGCGCAATTGCCACCTCCAGCGCCTCGCTGGCCTGGGCGCTGGGTTATGCTGACGGTGGCACCTTGCCACGTGAAGAATTGCTGGCAGCCGTGCGACGTATCATGCGCGTCATCAAAGTGCCTTTGTCTGTGGATATTGAAGATGGCTACAGCGCAGATGCCGACGCCGTAGCTGACTTGGTAGCAGACCTGCAGCAGTATGGCGTGGCTGGTATCAATCTTGAAGATGGTGGTGGTGCGCCGGAATTGCTGGTCGCAAAAATCAAGGCCATCCGTAGCAAGCTGGCTGGCGCCGAATTTTTCATCAACGCCAGGACCGATGTTTATTTGCGTGGACTGGCGAACGGTGATGCTGCAGTACAAATGGCGATTAGCCGTGCGCAAGCTTATCAGGCTGCCGGAGCCAGCGCAGCATTTTTGCCAGGGCTATGCGATGCTGAAACCATTTCTATAATTGCGCAGGCGCTCGATGTCCCAGTCAATATCATGGCTGTGCCCGGTATGCCAGACATCAGCGAATTGTTTGCTGCCGGTTGCCGTCGTTTTTCGCTGGGGCCTGTGCCTTTCCAGCTTGCTTATCACCACGGCAGGGAAGGCGTGCACCAGTTTTTGCATCAAGGGCAGACAGCTGCATTATTCAAACATGAGCTGAGCTATCCATCTATGAATACGGCCTTGAATATTGATGGCTGAAATGTATTGGTGATAATCGCAAAACAGATCATCCATGTGGGATGATCTGAAAAATATTCTTGAATTTGACTGGGTTTAGTTCAGGGCGTGAGTTGCAATACCCACGCTTCCCAGCCCTTTACCGGTTCACCACCAAGCTGTCTGTAAAACTGTTTTGCGTTGCTATTGTTTGGCAACACATCCCATTTTAATCTGCCGCATCCATGTTGCCTGGCATTGGCTATCACGGTTTCCATCAATGCCTTGCCTATGCCAAGCTGGCGTGCAGTCGCGCTGACATATAATTCTTTGAGTCGCCAGTCCGGGCGCAGGTCATAGGTGAAAGCGACTTCGACCAGGACTGCATAGCCCACCAAGGCACCTGTTGGTGCTGCCGCCACATAGGCCCTGAATTGCGGTTCTTCTGTATCCAGGCCACGTTCCAGTAAATCTTCAGCGGTGACGCTAAATTCAACGAGGTAGCCTTCAAAAGCTGCCAGTTCGCGCATCAGTTGTAACAAGTCTGTTGCGTCGCTGGCCAGGGCAGGGCGTACGCTGAATTCAGTTGCTCCCGCGCTCATGCCAGTTCAGTGACTTCTGAGGTCAGGCTAAAACCCTCATCCAGCCAGCCTGTGATGCCGCCTATCATGATTTTTACAGGGCGGCCAAGCTGCGCCAGCCTGATCGCCGCCTTGGTTGCGCCATTGCAATGCGGGCCTGCGCAATAAGTCACAAACAAGGTATCAGCCGGATAGCTGGCCAGTTTGGACGCAATGATCTTGCCTCTGAGCAGGTTGATGGCACCAGGCACATGACCTTTGGCATAAGACTCGGGGCTGCGCACGTCCAGCAAGACAAAATCGGCCTTGCCTTCAGACATGGCATGGTGGGTATCCCAGCAGTCAGTCTCAAAACGCAGGCTGTCTGCAAAATGGGCGATGGCTTCGGTGCTGTTGGCTGCGGCGACTTCAGTAACGACGGACATGGTTTTTACCTTTCGTGAACGGGTTGAATATGTAGCTATTGTCTGCCTCTCTGTCAAAGGTGCACAGTGGCGTTAACGGCATGATCCGGTAATATCACGCCAAAATGTGATCTGCCTACTATTTTTGCAAAATCCTTTTAGTATTCGCTTGCAAAAGTTGTATATACAACTTAAACTTTCTCTCAATGATTCAACTTTGTCCGGTTTTATGCATTCTGTTCGCTTGCCGGATCTTTATATTTGGGCGGTATTTCTATGAATTGCCGCTATCCTGTATTTAACTGATGGAGAGAGACAATGAATAATGATCCACGCTGGGATGCCACTCGTGTAATCCACGCACCACACGGCGCAGAAAAAACCTGCAAGACCTGGGTAGCCGAAGCGGCCTATCGCATGATCCAGAATAATCTTGACCCTGCGGTGGCAGAAAACCCAAAGCATCTGGTCGTCTACGGCGGTATAGGCCGCGCAGCCCGCAATTGGGAATGCTATGACCAGATCCTGGCATCGCTAAAAGAACTCAATGAAGATGAAACCCTGCTGATACAGTCCGGCAAACCGGTAGGTGTGTTCAAGACCCATGAAGATGCACCCCGCGTGCTGATTGCCAATTCCAACCTGGTACCGAAGTGGGCCAACTGGGAACATTTTAATGAACTCGACCGCAAGGGCCTGTTCATGTATGGTCAGATGACTGCCGGTAGCTGGATTTATATAGGCACGCAAGGCATAGTCCAGGGCACTTATGAAACCTTTGCAGAAGCCGGTCGCCAGCATTTCAATGGTGACTGGGGGGGGCGCTGGATATTGACAGCTGGCCTGGGCGGTATGGGCGGCGCTCAGCCTTTGGCCGCCAGCTTTGCCGGTGCGGTATCCCTTAACATCGAATGTCAGCAATCAAGCATAGACTTCCGCCTGCGCACCCGCTACGTCGACAAGCAAGCCAAGGATCTCGATGATGCGCTGGCACTCATCAAACATCATTGCGCCCGTAAAGAGGCAGTATCAATTGCCTTGCTCGGCAATGCAGCAGAAATCTTGCCTGAGTTGGTCAAACGCGCAAAGGCTGGCGGCATGAAACCTGATCTGGTAACAGATCAAACCTCTGCCCATGACCTCATCAATGGTTACCTGCCCATAGGCTGGACAGTAGCTGAATGGAAGGCGGCGCAACAAGACGTTGCCCAGCACGCCAAACTGACTGCTGATGCCTCACAAGCCTGTGCAGTCCATGTGCAAGCCATGCTGGATTTTCATGCCATGGGTATACCGACAGTTGATTACGGCAATAACATCCGTCAGGTGGCCTTTGATACTGGCGTCAAGAATGCCTTTGACTTCCCTGGCTTTGTACCTGCGTATATCCGCCCGCTGTTCTGCGATGGCAAAGGCCCGTTCCGCTGGGTAGCCTTGTCTGGTGACCCGGAAGATATCCGCAAGACAGATGCCAAGATCAAGGAACTGTTCCCTGAAAATAAAGGTGTGCACAAATGGTTGGACATGGCGAGCGAACGTATTGCCTTCCAGGGTTTGCCTGCACGCATTTGCTGGCTGGGCCTGGGTGAGCGCCATATAGCAGGCCTTGCCTTCAATGAAATGGTCAAAAATGGCGAATTGAAAGCGCCGATCGTCATTGGCCGTGATCATCTGGACACAGGTTCAGTCGCCAGCCCCAACCGTGAAACCGAAGGTATGCGCGATGGTACTGATGCCGTGTCTGATTGGCCTTTGCTGAATGCTTTGCTCAATACAGCAGGCGGTGCCAGTTGGGTATCGCTGCATCATGGTGGCGGTGTGGGTATGGGGTACTCTCAACATTCTGGCATGGTCATCGTTGCTGATGGTACCGAAGCTGCCGCTAAGCGCCTGGCACGTGTACTGGTCAATGACTGCGGTTCTGGCGTCATGCGTCATGCGGATGCGGGCTATGAGCAGGCTGTTGCCTGTGCTGAGCGTGAGGGTTTGAAGTTGCCCATGATTAAGAACGGTAAATAAATATAAGTCTGACGCGGCAATATTAATCAGCGACAGAATTGTTTTCGCTCCTTCCCCTTCAAGGGGAAGGCTGGGATGGGGATGGGTTTCCATCGCAATTTGATTTGCTAGTGATCGCCCGAAACCCATCCCCACCCTGACCCTCCCCTTGAAGGTGAGGGGATTAAAACGATATTTAAAGTATTCAGGAAAAAACATGAGTAATCATTTTGAAATTCAACCCGGCCAATTCACGCTGAGCGACCTGCGTGCCATATGGACCAAATCCCAGCCTTTGAAACTGGCAGAATCTGCCTATGCTGCCATCAATGCTGCTTCCGCCACGATAGATAAAATCGTGGCAAAAGGTGATGCGGCTTATGGCATCAATACTGGCTTCGGCAAGCTGGCCAAGACCCGTATTCCTGACGATCAGCTGGAACTCTTGCAGCGCAATCTCATCCTTTCACATTCCGTCGGCTCTGGCGAATTGATTTCGGATGAAGTCGTACGCCTGATATTGGCGATGAAGATCGCTAGCCTGGCGCGCGGTTTTTCTGGCATACGCGCATCTGTGATTGACAGCATGATTGCCATGTATAACGCTGGCATCATGCCGACCATCCCGGTCAAGGGTTCAGTAGGTGCATCCGGTGATCTGGCACCTTTGTCGCATATGACACTGGCTATGTTGGGCGAGGGGGATGCGCGTGTCGATGGCAAGCTGGTGCCGGCCAAAGAAGCACTGGCTGCTGCGGGTATCAAGCCTGTCGTATTGGCTGCCAAAGAAGGTTTGGCACTCATCAATGGTACACAGGTGTCGGCGGCACTGGCCTTGAATGGCTTATTCCTGGCAGAACGTCTGCTGGAAGCGGCGACCATTACCGGTTCCTTGTCAGTCGATGCTGCCAAGGGCAGCGATGCGCCGTTTGATGCCCGCATCCATAGCAGTCGTGGCCAGCCCGGTCAGATCGCGACAGCACAGATTTATCGCAGCCTGCTGCAAGGCAGTGAAATCCGCCAGTCTCATCTCGTCAATGATGAACGTGTGCAAGATCCATATTGCCTGCGCTGCCAGCCACAAGTCATGGGTGCCTGCCTTGACATCATCAATAATGCGGCACGCACTCTGCTGATAGAAGCCAATGCGGTGACCGATAACCCGCTGGTATTTGTAGAAACGGGTGAAGTCATTTCAGGCGGTAACTTCCATGCCGAACCTGTAGCTTTTGCAGCAGATACCCTGGCGCTGGCAATTGCAGAAATCGGTTCCATTTCTGAGCGCCGCATTGCTCTGTTGATTGATTCATCGATTTCTGGCCTGCCACCTTTCCTGGTGCCTTCATCTGGTTTGAATTCTGGTTTCATGATTGCCCATGTGACGGCAGCGGCATTGGCTTCTGAAAACAAATCACATGCCCATCCATCCAGCGTGGACAGCATCCCGACGTCAGCCAACCAGGAAGACCATGTCAGCATGGCGACCTACGGCGCACGCCGTTTGCATGAAATGGCCCACAATACTGCGACCATCGTTGGTATAGAACTGCTGGCTGCTGCACAGGGTGTGGACTTCCATGCGCCTTTGCAAACTTCTGCCATGTTGAAGCAAGTACACACGCTTTTGCGCGAAAAAGTGGCTTTCTATGACAAAGACAGGTTCTTTGCCCCCGACATAGAAGCAGCAAAAGCACTGGTCGTCCAAGGTCATTTGAGCGCACAATGTCAGCAGTTGTATCAGAACCTGTATTTAGCCTGATTCTGTTTGAAGTTTTGCAGTTTGTATTAAGATAGTGGCTCTCTCATCTGGGAGGGCCATTTTTGTATTTTGTTGAAAGCTTTTGATTACCATGCGCAAGTGGACACGACAAGACTATCAAACCATGCCATGGAAAAATGGCGGCGGCAGCACGACTGAGCTGGCGATATTCCCTGGCGGTGCCAGCCTGGATCATTTTGTGTGGCGTTTAAGCACGGCAGAAGTCAGCAGCAATGGCCCGTTTTCGCATTTCGCCCAGATAGACAGGACGCTGGCGATTTTGTCTGGTGAAGGCCTGATACTGCTTAGCGATAGCGAGCAGGTGCATGGCCAGAGTGTTTTTCTCAAACAGGATAGCCTGCCGCATCAGTTCAGAGGCGAGACACCCATCAACGCTGAACTCTTGCATGGTACGGTCTTGGATTTGAACATGATGACGCGACGCGACGTCTGTACTCATCACATGCAAAGGCTGGAAGCTGGCAAGCACTTTATAGAAGCCAATGATGCCCAACAGCTCTTGCTGTTCTGCGCAAAAGGTAGTGCGCGTCTGGCTACAGGTGAGATTTTGCACGACTATGATTGTTGCCTGTTTGAAGAAGAACACGAACACAAAGGCATACGCCTGAATCTGCATGCCGATGAAGCTTCTGTACTATATTTGATACGCATACAGTTTTTAAGCATGGGTGACAGCTGATGACATCGACAGTTTTATCCTGGGACAGCCTGTGGATCAATGTCCACCTGGCTTGCATGACTGATGGCTACGGCGAAATCAAGGGTGCTGCCATCGCCGTGCAAGATGGCAAGATCGCCTGGCTGGGCTCGCAGAGCGAATTGCCTGCAGAGTATGTTGCGGCCAAAACCCATGATGGCAAGGGTTGCTGGCTCACACCAGGCCTCATCGACTGTCACACCCATCTGGTGTATGCAGGCAACCGCAGCAATGAATTTGAAGCGCGTTTGAATGGCGTCGCCTATGAAGAAATCGCCAGGCAGGGCGGCGGTATCAATGCCACTGTACGTGCCACCCGTGCAGCGAGTGAAGATGAATTGTTGGTGGAGACGCTGCCGCGCCTGCATGCCATGCTGGCCGAAGGAGTCACCACGCTGGAAATCAAGTCTGGCTATGGCCTGGACCTGGAAACCGAGGCGCGCATATTGCGCGTAGCCAGACGCATAGGACATGAATTTCCTGTGCGCGTCAAAACAACGTTTTTGGGTGCTCATGCCTTGCCGCCAGAATATGCAGGCAGGGCTGATGATTACATCAAACTGGTTTGCGAGCAGATGTTGCCAGCTTTGGTGGCTGAAGGTCTGGTCGATGCAGTTGATGTATTTTGTGAAAAAATAGGTTTCACGCCAGCGCAAACAGAACGGGTGTTCCAGGCTGCCCAAGCACATGGCTTGCCAGTCAAGCTGCATGCTGAACAATTATCTGATCAGGGCGGCGCAGCATTGACGGCACAATACAAGGGCCTGTCCGCCGATCATCTGGAATATTTGTCAGATGAAGGCATAGCAGCGATGGCAGGCAGTGGCACTGTGGCCGTGCTGTTGCCAGGCGCGTTTTACTTTTTGCGCGAAACCAAATACCCGCCATTGGCTGCCATGCGTGCGGCTGGTGTGTCGATTGCACTGGCAACGGACTGCAATCCGGGGACTTCGCCCATGACGTCGCTATTATTGACCATGAACATGGCATGCACTCTGTTCCGCATGACACCATTGGAAGCCTTGCAGGGCGTGACGTGCCATGCGGCGCAAGCCCTGGGTTTGAGTGCAGAAACGGGCAGCCTGGCAGTCGGCAAGGCGGCCGATTTTGCACTGTGGGGCATCGCCAGACCGGCAGACATGGCGTATCACATTGCAGGTAATCCTTTGCAGGCCAAGGTGTTTGCAGGCAAGTTGCTAGCCTGAGGATGATTGAATTTCTTTGCTGATTGACATTCTTTAACCCCGCTTAGACGGGGTTTTCTTTTGATCGCTGTCGTTGAAGACTATAATCTTATTCAGCCATACACAAACGCACCAGACTCTACTATGACGACAATAAAGCAAAAAATCACCAATGCAAATCAACGCTGGCACCTGGGGCGCTGGGCCGCAGGCCTGGTGGGTTTGGTATTTTTGCTGGCGGCGCTGAGTTGGGTTTTTCTGCCGGGTATAGTCAAACGTATCGCGGCTGAGCAAGTGCAGCAACAGATAGGGCGCAAGCTGGACATGGCAGATATCCGCTTTTCACCCTTCAAACTGGCATTGACGATAGAAGGTTTGAATTTGTATGAAGCTGACCAGCGCACACCCGCAGTCAAGGTCAAGGAGCTGGTGCTGAATCTGTCGCTGGCATCGCTGTTTCGTCAGGCGCTGATTGTGGATGAAGTCAGACTCACTGAACCGTATGTACATATTGTACGTACACCGGGCGAAGGCTACGGGCGCTACAACTTCAGCGATATCCTCGAAAAAATTGCAGCCATGCCCAAGAGCGAATCAACGGCACGTTTTTCGCTGGCAAACTTGCAGCTGGCAAATGGCCGTATAGAGATAGACGACAAGGTCGTCAATGAACAATTCAAGATAGAAGCACTGCAAATCGGCGTGCCCTTTGTGTCCAACTTCCCTAATCAGGTAGAGAGTTTTGTCGAACCTCTGTTGTCGGCTAAGGTCAATGGCTCAAATTTTGTCCTCAAGGGCAGGGCCAAGCCGTTCACGAATAGCCTGGATACTTCATTGGCGATAGATCTCGACAAGCTGGACCTGACACAATATCTGCCCTATGTGCCCGTGGCCTTGCCAGTACAAATCCAGAGTGCAAAATTGTCTACCAAACTGGATTTGATATTCAGTCGGAAGAACGCCCATGCAGAGTTGCTGTTGGCCGGTGACGTGCATCTGGATGGGGTGCATGTCAATGACAAAGCAGATGCTCCTTTGCTGAAGCTCGGCAGCCTGCACGCCCAGATCAAGCAAGTGAATGTCATGACGGCGGCAGCCAGCATCAGCAAGCTGGAATTGTCTTCACCAGAAATTTGGCTGGACATCAATCAGCAGGGGCAGTTGAACTGGGCAAGCCTTGTCACCCCACCAGCGCCCGCTAACCCGCCTAAAGATAGCAAAGCGAATACTAAGAATAAGGTAGTGCCTGTAACGGCCAGCGCTGCTTCTGCCGCTTCAGCCACAGCAGTGAGTACAACAAAACCGGTCGCAGCCTTGCAGCAATTGGCTGAACTGCAGCTGTCAAAAGGGGTTTTGCATTTCCGTGATGCCAAACATGCCAACCCAGCACAGACCGTTAACCTCAAAGATATCAGCCTGACAGCGCGTGGCTTGTCATCGGCAGCAGATGCCAAGGCTGCTGCATTCAAGTTTGCACTCAGTGGTGAAAATGATGAAAGCCTGAAACTGGAAGGCGAGATGCAGCCACTGAATGGCACGGTCAAGGCACAACTGGCTTTAAGTTCATGGTCACTGGCTACTTATCAGCCTTTGCTGAGCAATTATCTGCTCGCGAGTGTCAGCGGGAAATTTGATGTGAATGCGCAATTGCAAGTGCAAAAAGGCCTGTTACAAGTCGATGATCTGGGCATGAAGCTCAGTCAGTTCGCCATCAAGCCCAAGTCTGTCGACGACGGCAGTTTCAACCTGAAAGCATTGACGGTAGATAAGCTGACCCTGAACATGGAGAGCAGGCAAGTCAGTATAGGCAGCGTGTTGTTTGATGGTCTGGTAACGGATGTGCGGCGTGATGAGCAGGCGGTATTGAACCTGAAAAAATGGTTGAAATCCAGTGCAAGCTCCAATACTAGCACCAGCGCGGCAGCACCTGCAGCAGTGGACAGTGCTGCTGCAAGTACCGTGTCTAGTGCAGCCACAACACCTGGTACACCTGTCTGGAAAATCAATCTTGCCAGCCTTGATTTCAAGGACAGTTCAGTCAGTTTCAACGATAAATCCATGTCGCCAGAAGTGAAGCTGAAGCTGGATGCCTTTAATTTACATGCAGAAAAACTTAGCAGCGATATGTCGCAGCCAGTGAAAATGACCTTGCAGACGAATATTGGGAAGAAGTCTAAGCTCAGTCTCGATGCAACTGCATCCAGCCAGTTAAAAAGTATCAGCATGAATCTGGATGGACAGGGTTTGCCGGTATCTGCCTTATTCCCCTACGTATCACCCTATGTGAATGCTGCACTGACACGTGGCCGGGCAGATATCAAAGGTAAATTGAACCTGAACAATATACTCGACAGTAACAGGCAAATTAATTACGAAGGCATGCTGGCGCTGAACGATTTCCATCTGCTGGAAAATGGAGCTGAAGAAGATTTCCTGGAATGGAAAAACATCGCCATGGATGGCATCAGTGCACAGATCGGTGGCGACAAGCAATTGGTCACCCTGAAAAAACTCGCACTCAATGACTTTTATGCGCGCGCCATTTTGTCTGCCAAGGGTAAGCTGAATATACAAACTATCCTCAGTACCAAGAAAGCAGATGCGGAAGAAGCAGATGCAGCCACAACTGCAACATCGCCTGTGGCGCAGGCAGATGATGCTGCGGCAAAAGCCGTCACCAGCAAAACGGCGACGACGAATATTGTTACCGTGCCCTTGCCAGCCAAGGCAGAAAAAACCAATCCTGTCGTAATACGTATAGCGCAGACTACACTAAAGGGCGGCAATATCAATTTCACTGACAACTTCGTCAAGCCGAATTACACAGCCAACCTGACTGGTGTGGCCGGTACCATAGGTGCGATCGCATCCGATAATCCGCAACCCGCAACGATAGAACTGAACGGCAAGGTAGATGATGATGCTCCCTTGGTGATATCCGGCAGCCTGAACCCTCTGGCCAGCCCCATGTTCATGGATGTCAAAGCCAGCGCGAATGGGCTGGAGTTGACCAGGTTGACACCCTATGCCGCCAAGTATGCTGGCTATGTCATAGAAAAAGGCAAGTTGTCCATGCAAGTGTCTTACCGCATAGAAAACCAGCAATTGCAGGCTGAAAATGATGTTCGTCTTGATCAACTGACTTTTGGTGAGAGAGTGGACAGCCCGACCGCGACCAAATTACCCGTCATGCTGGCCGTTGCCTTGTTGCGTGACAACCAGGGCAGGATAAATATTAACTTGCCGATTACCGGTTCCCTGTCTGATCCGCAATTCTCAGTGGGTGGCATTATCTTCAAGGTTTTCATGAATGTGATTACCAAGGCCGTGACTTCACCATTTGCCTTATTGGGTTCCATGTTTGGTGGCGGTGAAGAACTGGCTTATACCGAATTCCTGCCAGGTCAGACCAGCCTGACGCCCGAGTCAACAGCCAAGCTCGATAACCTGGCCAAGGCACTAAAAAACCGCAGTGCCTTGAAGCTGGACATCATAGGCCGGGTAGAGCCAGCTACAGATAGCGATGGCATACGCCAGATATTGCTGCTGCAAAAAATGCGCGAATTGAAATGGAAAGACGTGCATCAAAAAGACCGCACGATCAAAAAAGAAGACATCGTTATCACAGATGCTGAAAAAGCCAAGTATGTGGAAGAAGTCTATCAGGCAGAAAAATTCACAAAGCCACGCAATGCCATTGGCCTGGCCAAGACCCTGCCAACTGCAGAAGCCGAGAAAATGATACTCGCCAATACCCAGGTTACCCCGGAAGCCCTGCGTGCCCTGGCGCAAAAACGCGCAGATGCCGTGCGTGATTATCTGGAAGATGTTTCTGGCGTTGAACGCGAGCGTTTATTCTTGATTGCCCCCAGGCTCAATGCCGATGGCATCAAGGATAAGGGCAGTCCGAACCGGGTGGATTTCTCGCTGAAATAGGCTGAACAAAATGAAAGCGATGGAAACGAATCTAAGCGATTGCCTGCTGTAATGAGGTAGCGCACTGTTGGAATAGCAGCAAGGACCGGTACTGGAGCCCTGCTGCAACCCCGTTACTGCGTTGCGCGCCTGTACGTTCCATCCTTTTTCCAGACCGGCATCGTAGTATCGTTGCCAACTGCATAGCCCAGATTTAAAGTAAATTGCGCCTGTTGTAGCATGCCGCTTAAATCCCATGCCGGGTTATAACGATCGCGCGGGGTATGGTAGTCTTTTTTAAACGCTTTCATCTGTGCTGCTTCCTGTTCGGCATCGTGATCGAAGGCAAACGATCCATCACCAGAAAACACGGCGGAACCGACATTAAATGCTGGAACACCCACTCGCACAAAATTGAAATGGTCGGCGCGAAAGAAGGCTCCTCCTAAATCGGGAACAGATGGTGCAATGCGTAAGCCCATTTTTTTTGCAACGGATGCTGCGCTATTGAACAAGCTGCTGTGCTCACTACCTGCTACGCCAATGTCATGTGTTTTGCCGACAAAATTCATGCTGTCCAGATTGAGGTCAGCCGCAGTTTTTGCCAGTGGCCACAATGGGTGCTGAACGTAAAATGCGCTGCCAAGCAAACCCTGTTCTTCCGCAGCAGGCCATAAAAAAATTTGTGTGCGTTTCGCAGGATGTGTCGTCGCAGCTTGCGCAATGGCCAGCAATGCTGCCGCACCGGAAGCATTGTCCACTGCGCCATTCCAGATTTGTGCAGGTTTTCCGGGTTCTTGCACGATGCCCAGATGATCCCAGTGTGCGGAATACAGTACTGCCTCATGTTTAAGTTTTGCATCACTGCCAGGTACCATGCCGACGACGTTTTGCTGCTCCACTTTACGCACGCTACTGTGCAATGTGACATGAATCCTTGCATCGATTGCGACTGGCTTGAATTCACGGGTTTCGGCTTGTGCACGCAGCGCATCCAAATCCTGTCCTGCTGCTGTGAACAGCGCTTTGGCAGTATCTTCCTGTAGCCAGCCTTCCAGCGCATTACCATCTTTGCCAAGACTGAAACGTTCATGGCTAAAAGATGTTTGTGGCACGTTCCAGGCGTAACTGGCTGACGGCGTCGTGTGTATCAATAACACACCTGCGGCACCCTGCCGTGCTGCTTCTTCAAACTTGTATGTCCAGCGGCCATAATAGGTGAGGGCTTTTCCTGCAAAACGATTTGGCTCAGCCGCGCTTGGCTGAGGATCGTTGACCATCATGATCAGCAATTTGCCTTTAAGATCGACAGCTTTGAAGTCATCCCAGCGTTCTTCTGGTGCACGCACACCGTAGCCGACAAACACCAGCGGTGCCTCAAAATCAATGTCGGCTTTGCCGTTGGATGAACCATATACAATCTCTGACCCCAAGGCAGGTGATAGCGTAGTTTTGTTTGTTTCAAAACGGAGTTGACTGTTGCTGAGGGTCTGGCTACCAACCAGTGTCACCGTTTGCCGATAACCATTTGCGCCTGGTAGTGGCACCAAACCCATTGCCGCCGCTTGCGTTTCCAGGTAGCGCACTGCAAGATCGCCCCCGCGTTGTCCGGTACCTCGTCCTTCCAGCAAGTCGTCAGATAAAAACGCCAGATGCGCACGCAAGGATGCTTCTTGTACTTGCTGCGCCTGGGTAGCATGATGGGGCAGCGCAAAATTTAAAACTATGCTGGATATGACGGTCAACGCGAGGCGCATCGGAGCTCCTGTAAATTCTATAAATTGATTTGATTTGGTTTGATTTGCGCCAGATCATATTACAAAGCAAGTGTTTTTTCTTTCCTATAGATATCAACGATCCATGGAATCAGGAAAACAGCCACTATTGTTGCAGTACAAGATATGCAGGCTCTCTCAGGGGCGCTATCATAGCTATGAACTATATCAGGCCAACACAGCTTAAAACGGTCGTGTTTCCCTTAGTTATTTGCCTTGTGGTAATAGTAATCTTGATTGTTTGACGGATAAATGAACAATTATTTTAAAAAATACATTTCTCGTGGAAACAAAAAGAGGATTTAGGTCCTGACTTGTTGTCGAGGGCTCTGTGAATGATGATTATTCTGATAATGAACAGGATTTATTGTTGTTTTGCGAGTAATCTTGATTTATCCTGAGGCCATCTGTTTTATCTATCGCAATAAGGAGTAGTAATGACTTCTGCAACGCTCGCCAGCATTTTGTATGTTGAAGACGATGCTGATATACAAACCGTGGCTCAAATTGCTTTGGAAGTTGTCGGTGGTTTTAGTTTGAAAACTTGTAGTTCCGGGGCGCAGGCTATTGCTGAAGTCAATGCCGGGTTTATCCCCGACTTGCTGCTGCTTGACGTCATGATGCCAAATATGGATGGCCCGACCACCCTGGCTGAATTGCGCAAACTGCCCGGTACTGAGTCTACTCCGGTCATCTTCATGACTGCCAAGGTGCAGTCTTCTGAAATGGATTTTTATAAGTCGCTGGGCGCCATAGGTGTCATCGCAAAGCCATTTGACCCCATGGAACTGTCAACTCAGGTGCGGGGTTTATGGCAGGAGAAGGCTTAAATGTCTGATAAAAATGATAGCCTGCAAGAAAAATTGCTTGCTCTCGAAGCAATCTTCATGCAGAAGCTGCCGTCCAAGTTCGAAGAGATTACCGATACCTTGCAAAAGGTAGTTGAACGACCAGACGACAAAGACTCCATGGTTGTCCTGCACCGGCACCTGCATACCATGGCAGGTTCGGCGGGTACTTTTGGCTTTGCTGACATAGGTACGCAGGCCAGGGTATTTGAATCTACACTAAAACCGCACCTTGAAGGAAAACCCTGGGACCCGGTCGAGCTGAAGGGGTATTCGGATGAAGTTAATCGCTATTTTGAATACGCTCTAAAGCACGACAATAAGCCAGTCAATGGCGTGGCCGAGAGCGTACAGGAAGAAGAGCGCGAATCCAGCGACCCCCATCTGATTTATCTGGTGGATGAGGACGAAGCACAAAATCAGGAAATCACCACACAGCTTGAACATTTCGGCTATGAAGTGGTGCGCATGAATCATCTGGGTGCCTTGGCAAAGGCTGTGGCTACTCGCAGGCCGCATGTGATCGTCATAGAGCTGAGCTTCCCTGAAGGCAAACTCGCAGGAGCGGAAGAAATATCACGCATCAAGCAGATCGAACGTTTCCGCATTCCTACCGTGTTTGTGTCCCGTTCCAGCAGCTTTGAATCGCGTTTATTGGCGGTACGCTCCAGCGGCGATGGCTATTTCACCAAGCCTGTCGATGTCGTCGCCCTGACTGAACGCATAGAATCCCTGTTGCAACTCGATGAAAACAAGAGTTATCGTGTTCTTATCATTGACGATGATGCGGTGACTTCCAAGTTTTATGGGGCGATCCTGCGCGACGCTGGTATGAATGTCTACCTGCTCAATGATCCTACCCAGATATTGACGGTGATGACAGATTTTCGTCCAGAATTGCTGCTCATGGATATCTATATGCCTGTGTGCAGCGGTGTCGAATTGTCACGCCTGATCAGGCAAGATAATTCCTATGTCGATGTGCCTATCGTATTCCTGTCCAGTGAAGCAGACCTCAGCAAGCAACTCGATGCCGTCAAGGCAGGGGCGGATGATTTCATTACCAAGCCAGTTGCGCCAGAATATTTGAAATCCTCCATTGCCTCCAGGGCCGAACGATATCGCTCTTTGCGTACCCTGATCATGCGAGATGGTTTGACAGGCTTGTTCAATCACACCGCGATCAAGGAGCAATTAGCATCCGAGATTTCGCAGGCTGGTCGTACCGGCTCCCCGCTGGCACTGGCGATGATAGATCTCGATAACTTTAAATACATCAATGATACCTACGGTCATCCCGCCGGTGACCAGGTCTTGCGTACTTTGGCACGGCTCTTGCGCCAGCGCTTGCGCCGCAGCGATATCGTTGGGCGTTATGGTGGTGAAGAGTTTGCGGTGATTTTCCCGGATACCTCTGCCACCACGGCGCGCCGGGTTCTTGATCAAGTCAGGCTGGCATTCACCAAGATACAGCAGCATTGTGAGGGTGGGCATTTCTCCGTCAGCTTTTCGGGTGGCGTGGCTGATCTTGAGTCTACACTGGATGCCGATGAATTATTTGATATTGCCGATGCCGCCATGTATGTGTCGAAACAGGAAGGGCGTAACCGCATCAGTCTGGCCTGATTTGCGCTAATCTATTGCGCAGCAATTAAAATATAGGCTGCCATGGGCACTAAACCCATGGCAGCCTGTTTTGTTTGCGGCATAACTTTGATAGAGGCATTGTTTCTTATGCTTACATATTGAAAAAGCAAGTGCGGATAGAGTTCGGTGTACACTGGAGCATGTTCACTGCTGTTCAGGTTGCTTAGTGTTTTCAAAATTTCTTCTCGGCAATTCCACTCTGGCTGCCATGTTGATGCTTTACCTGCTTCTGGCTTTTGCGAGTGTTGGAGTAGGCAGGCATAGCTCGCCCGAAAGCCAGTTGCGCAAACAGGTGAATGCCTGGTGGTTTATTTTCCCCGTCGTCAGCCTGAGTCTGTTTTTATATCCGTTAGGGCCACTCCTGATGGCCTTGCTCATCGTGTTGCTGGCAGTACGTGAATTGTCCCTGCACTATACTGGCCCGCGTTGGCGCTTCCTGTTGTCTTGCTTCATATTGGTGGCGTTGCAGGTAAGCTTGCAATATGTAGACAATTTTGATTCCAGCCTGATTTTGCCCGCCTTACTGTGCCTGCAAGCGCTGCAGTTTTTTATCTGGCGACAACGCAACCAATTACTCCTCATGCTGTTTTTGCTGCTCTGCTATGGCCTGAGTTTCATGCTGGATCTGCTGACCTTGCCATTTCCAAATGAAGTCAGACTGGCCTGGTTTTTTTACCTGTTTGTCGTTACTGCCCTCAACGATATAGCCCAGTTTGTCAGCGGAAAAATTTTTGGCAAGCAAACCATCGCCCCCACCATCAGCCCGAATAAGACCGTGCAAGGTTTGATGGGGGGCGTCGTGATTTCCATGCTGGTATCAGCTGCGCTGGGCGTGTACTTGCATCTGGCTAGTCTCACTTACTTGCTGTTGATGGGCATCTTACTGTCGCTGGGTGGTTTTGCCGGTGACCTGATTTTTTCTGCAGCTAAACGCTACTTGAAGATCAAGGATTTTTCTGAGTTGATACCCGGGCATGGCGGCATACTGGACAGGGTAGATAGCCTGGTACTGACCGCACCCTTGCTGTATCTTGGATTGTTATTTTGAAGAAAAGAATTTAATAAGGACTATGCATGACAACAGAATTGCAAACGAAATGGCTATGCAGTGAATCCGGCTTTGACAGCCATGACAGTACCCGCTTGTTTTATCGCGTCTGGCAACCGCTTGCCATTCCAGCAGATCAACCGCAAAAAGCCCTGATATTTTTACATCGTGGTCATGAACATTCTGGCCGCATAGGCCCACTGGTAGAGCAATTTGGTTTTACTAAAGAATGGGCTTTTGCCTGGGATGCACGCGGCCATGGCAATTCGCCAGGTGAGCGTGGTGATGCGCCAGACTTCCAGACCATGGTGCATGATCTTGACAGCTTCATCAATCATATCCACCTGAGCTACGGCATAGCCAAAGAAAACATGCTCGTCGTGGCGAATAGTGTAGGGGCAGTGATCGCTGCTACCTGGCTGCATGATTATGCACCGCGTGTGCGTGGCGTGGTCATGGCAGCTGCTGCATTTGATATCAACTTGTATGTGCCGCTGGCAAAACCGGCTTTGCGTTTTGCCACCTGCTTCAAGCCTGACTTGTTTGTCACCAGCTATATACGCTCATCCATGCTCACGCATTCTGCTGAGCAGGCCAAGGCTTATGATGCAGATCCGCTGATTACCAAGAATATTTCCGCCAGGGTTTTGCTGGACCTGGCAGATACCGCCACGCGCGTAGTGCAGGACGCACAGGCCATAGATGCACCAGTGCTGATGCTGGTGGCGGACAAGGATTATGTCGTCAAGCAGGCACCGCAAAAACAATTCTTTGAGAGTATCTCTTCCACACTGAAACGCTATGTCCTCATAGAAAATTGCCATCACGCGATTTTTTATGAGAGCGAAAGCCAGGTGCAGCTAGCCATACAGGCAGCGAAGGATTTCATCGTCGAATGTTATGCCAAAGACTTGTTACCCTTGCCGCATTACTTCAAGGCCGACACCTTGAGTCAGAGTGCCCGCCAGTACCAGGCACTGCAGCAGGGCAAATTAGGCAGTGGACTGGAAAATGCGTTTTACGGCATGCAAAAATTCATGCTGAGATATTTGGGCAGGCTCAGCAATGGCATGACTATTGGTCTGAAACAAGGCTTTGATTCAGGTGCTTCACTCGATTATGTCTACCGTAACCAGGCTGGCGGACGTTTGCTGATCGGCGGCATGATAGACCGTGGCTATCTGGATGCCATAGGCTGGCGCGGCATACGCCAGCGCAAGATGCAGATGCAGCAGACCTTGTCTGACCTGATACAGCAATGCCCGGTAGACCAGCCAGTACGCATACTCGATATTGCTGCTGGTGGTGGCCGCTATGTGCTGGAAACCATCAAACGCTTCCAGAATCGTGATATAGAAATCAGTTTGCGTGACTTTGACCAGGCCAATCTGGATCAGGCCAAATTGTTGGCCGAACGTTTGCAGTTAAAAAACAAGATCAGCTACCAATGCCGTGATGCTTTTGCCGCAACCAGTTATCCGGTAGAAGAAGATGCCTATGACATCGTCATTGTCTCTGGTCTGTATGAGTTATTCAGCGACAATGTGCTGGTATTGGCATCCCTGCGCGGCATACAGCAGCAATTGAAAATCGGTGGCCACCTGGTTTACACCGGCCAACCCTGGCATCCACAGTTGTTGATGATCGCCAAGACACTCAATAGCCATAGAGGCCAGTCATGGCAAATGCGCCCACGACCACAGGCAGAAATGGATGCCCTGGTCGCCAGCATAGGTTGCAAAAAAATTGCCACTCAACTTGGCATAGCCGGGATATTTACAGTGTCGGTGGCACAGCGTGATGCGGCAATGCCCGTTTTATCCGATTGAACAAAGTCCAGAGCAAGAGCAGCAGGACGATGATCAATACGACATTCAGCCAGATAGCTGGTAACTGAAACGCTACCAGCAAAGCCAGCAAACCAAAGGCAAAAGCGCGGTCGCTTTTGCCCATGGGGCCATCAAAGCGGCGTTTTGAATCTGCCAGCAAGGCTGCAACGCCAGCAAATTCTGTCAGCAAGCCCAGCATGGCCACTGCAATCAGCAAGGGCACCTGTATGCCCACCACCAAAGCAAAAGGCAAAACCAGGGCTGCGTCTGAAACCTGGTCACCAATTTCATTGAGGATGGCGCCAAAGGCTGTTTTTTGCTGGGTAAAATTCGCCAGCATGCCATCAATCGCATTCAGTGCCATACGCACAAACATGAATACCGGCAGTCCCAGCCACAGGCTTTTATTTTGCGGATAACAAGCCAGTGTAATGCCATAGGTGATGGACAAGCACATGGCCAGTAAAGTTACCTGATTCGGCGTGATATGTCGTTTTGCCAGGCCAGCCAGCAAAGGTTGTAGCAGTTGCTGGAAACGTGGTTTCAGTTGGTAGATGGAAAAGCTCATGACTTGCTCTGTGTTCCTTGTGACATATACAGTTTCGCCAGCAATATACATCGGCTATAACCCATGGCGCAATGCAGGTAGACGGTTTTACCGGCAACTATTTCTTCATGCAGATGTTGCAGTATTTCGCTCACTGCTTCAGACGGTGGTGTCAACAAATCCAGCAGGGGAACGTGCCGGTTGGCTCGTGCGCGCAAGACGGAACTTTCGCTGAGTTCATTTGCCAGATCAATGATGCTGCAAGCGGGCGGCAATTGCGCCGCTTCTGCATTGCTGAGGCGGCGTCCTACCCAGAGTTGCTCTGTCAGTTTGATAATGACAGGCTTGCGCCGTTCTCGCCAGGCCACCGCATGCCAGGTCAATTGATATCCAAGCAGGTAGGGCGCATACAATAGCCAGATCCACCAGGGGTAGCCTCCTTTTTCCTTATGCAAGAAATGACGGTCTCGGCGGTAATATGCAAGACTGACCAGCAAAAGACTGCAAGCGATATACAAGGACAGCAGGTTGTGAAGGGCGAACCCACCTATGACGAGAAACAGGCTGGCAAAGATCAAATAATAAAATGCTACCTGTGGCTCAGTCTTTTTTGGTTTGACCAAGGCCATGCAAAGCCAGGCCAGCAAGGCTCCGGCGATGACATCCAGCACATGATGCTGATAAGTGAACAGGGTAGAGACAGCGGTCAGTATCAACCACATTGCCAAAGCCACGCGTAGCGGAGCAGAACTGAGGTGTTCACGCAAACCATACCAAAATAAAATGCAATAAGCGACATGCAGCGATGGTAATTGATTATATGGTTTATCCATCAGCGCCAGATAATCATACAGATATGCGCACCATGCAGAAGTGATGGCTGGCCTGGGCCAGCTGAATTGCAGTGGGTACAGCACAAAGATGAAGGCTGCGATGACGGTTGCCAGCAAGAGGCGCTGGCTGAGTACGCGCAATTGGTCCCGGCTCTTTACCAAAAAGAAGGCCAGGCAAAAAAACAGACCCGAGCTGAGGTAGGGCAGGATCATCCATTGTAAAAACGGGATGCCAGTCTCAAATGCTAGAGCGGCGTGGCGTACTATCCCTCGCTGTTGTGCCAGCGTATTTGCGGTCAGGTAGCACAGGGCAAACGTCAAGGCATTCAGCAACCAGTGACGCAAGCGTTGTTGCACAGTTGCAGGGGAGTACGGCATTTGGAGTATGTTTAGCCTTAACAGTGTGATATTTTAGCAGTATGAATCAAGTTAAAAAATATAAACGCTGCATGGTATTGGCAGGTGGTGGGTTTCGTTTTGGTATTTACCTGGGAATGTACGCAGCTGCCTGCGAGGCTGGTCGTGCGCCTGATATTCTGTTGGCAAGCTGTGGTGGTGCCATTGCGGCAAGTATTATTGCCGGGTTTCCAGACGACGCACAGCGTAAGGCATGGCTCAGCTCTGAAGAAATGTACCATTACTGGAGTGGCTTGAAGTCATCGTCCAGGGCGGGCATAGTCCGCGCTTTGGCATTGGCTGCTAAACGCGGTTTTGGGCGTGACTCTGCCAACACCATACCTGACCTGTTCAATGAATACCTGTTTGAAATTCCATCTGAGCTGCCTTTGCCACGTGTCGCAGCAAGTGAGCAGTCCGTCGCTACCGCGATCATAGGTGGCAAATTGCTGTTTGACGAAAGTGAAGTTGGGCAGCCCCGCGGCCAGCGCAAATTATTTGCTGAAACTGTGTTTTGTGATCCCAGGGCCGCAGCACTGTTGGACGGTATGGCGTCACCACTGGCAGACCCACGCTGGGGTGAGCATGCGATTTCAGACCAGTTATTGTGTGACGTACAAACGCCCACGAGTCTGGCGGCCCGTATTTCTATCACTGACATGTTTTACTTCCGCTGCCATACCCACACCGATGGTAATTATTTTGGCGGCGTGCTGGACTTGTTCCCTATTGAAATCGCAAAACGACTGGCCGATGAAGTCATGATGGAATTCAAGCAAAGCTTTGACCAGGCTTTTTCCATCCCGGCCTGGCGCACCGTATTGGGTCTGGATGGCAATGCCCGTCTGCGCTATGCCAATGGTCAGGCAGTCGATGTGCGCATTGATACATCTGACGTGGCGACAGTATTGGCCAAGGAGTCGGTGCAAAAGAAGCTGGACTGGCGTAATAACCGCATACGTCTGAGCATGCCCGAAACTCACGCCACCTATGTCGCCTATATGGAAGCGCAGTGGCAATATGGTTATGCACGTGGCATGGAAGCCTTTACCCGGCAAACTGCCTATGACGAAGCTGCCATGATACGCAGCAGCGACAAATATAGCCGGGGCATGGCCTGAGCATGATGAATATCATGGTGATAGGTGGTACCAGTGGCATAGGCCTGGCGCTTGCCCGTCACTATTTGCAGCGTGGCGACAGGGTTGCTGTTTGTGGGCGTGACCTGCAGCGCCTGCCTGCTGACTTGCATAGCCTTGCCGGATTAGTCTCCTACCAGTTTGATATTGCAGACCGTGCCGCCTTGTCGCAAGCCATGGAGGATTTTGCTGCGCAAGGTCTGGACATGCTGATCGTCACCGCCGGTATCTATTTCAATACTCGCAGCCATTTGCTGGATGAGGCCGCGACCCTGCACATGCTGCGGACCAATGTTAGCGGCCTGAGCCACGCGTTTGAACTGGCAGCTGAAAAAATGCTGCTGCAAAAATCGGGGCAACTGGTTGCCATTTCATCGGTTGCGGGTTTGCTGCATGATTATCCTGGGGCATCTGTGTATAGCGCGACCAAACGCAGTGTACTGAGTTTGTGTGATACCTACCGTATTGCGCTCAAACCATTTTCCATTGCCGTGACGGCTATTGTGCCTGGCTATATTGATACAGAGAAGCTGCGCGTCCTGAATGACGGCGATGCCAGCCATAAGCCTTTTATCATGTCTGAACAGGAGGCGGTGGCTTTGATTGCGGATGCGATTACTGCCCGGCGCGACAGGCTGGTGTTTCCGTGGCAAATGAAGTGGCTGATTTCGGTGTTGAATTTATTGCCAAGGTGGGTGTTGAAGTTGAGGAAGTAATAATTTAATTGATATGCCCTTCATTAAAGCACTTTGCATTATTTGTGTGCGATGACAATACGCTGACTTTTAAGCAAGGGGCGAGTGTGATTCGACAGTGAATATATATTGGCAATATTTAAATCTAGTTTTTATAAAAAAATTGGACTCCAAGTACAGGTTGGCTTCGATTATAAATGCTGCAAGGGAAAATTAAATTTAATACCCAATGAAATGTGTATAACTAAGCATTTTTTGAGGTATCTTATTGATTTGCATTTTTCGCAAAAACATAACTATCTTGATCTCTAATTCACGCTTTCAATATATTTGCAGCAGAGAAATAGAATAATCAAAAACTTTTTACATGTAAATAACAATTTATTGAAATGCTAAGCGTGCTAATAAAATTTTTAGGAAAAATAATCTTTTTCTTTTTTAAGCAAGATAGTCCTCCAAGTGAGTCATTAGAAAATAACCTGGATGAGCAACCTTTAAATAATTTCTGGGTAGAGTGTAACGAAGGTAATACTATATTTGTCTTCGTGCATGGCTTTTTCTCAAACTCTAGAAAATGTTGGACTAGCAAAAATGGCACATTCTGGCCTAATCTTATTTCGTCAGACACTCGTTTCGATAAACCATCGATTTATATGGCTGGTTATTACACTGATGTTGATTCGACTTCGTATGATATTTCTGATTGTGCAAACGAAATATTTGACTCAATAAGTAGTATCGGTTTGAATAATAGGCCTGCTCCGCTAGAAAAGACGAATATTGTTTTTATTTGTCATAGTCTTGGAGGAATTATAGCTAGATATGTTTTAGAAAAAAACAGAGAAGCATTTTCTAATAAGGCGATAGGACTAGTTTTGATGGCTTCGCCATCATATGGAGCTGATCTAGCATCAGGTTTGAGTTTTTTTTCGGAATTATTCAGCAATAAAATCGGAAAGCAATTAAAAACTGCCAATCCTGCGCTGCAGGACTTAGATAGCCGATTTAAGTCTCTTTTGGATAAAAAAACAATAAAGATTTTTGTTGGGGCGGAAGCTATTGAGCATCATTTCCCTATTCATTGGAAATGGCTCCCGGGTTTTAAACCCATCGTAACAAAAGAGTCTGCCTCAAGGTATTTTGACAGCCGAGTACTACCTAATACGAACCATTCCACATGTGTGAAACCTGATTCACACTCACATGCGGCACATAAATTTTTAGTGTCTATTTATACTCAAAAATTTAAACTAGTTAAGGTAGAAGAGTCAAAAAAGACGAGCGTGCCTGAAAGTCAAAAAAAAAACAGTGAGCTCTTGACTCTTGAAGCTTCAGTATTGTTCGAGATCTACGACTCTTCTTTAGAAGAATATTATGTAAGCAGGAAAATCGATAGTTTTTTTGCAGATAGTTTAAATTTATTCTCAATTTGGGTTCATGGCGAATCAGGAATGGGAAAGACATCGACTGTTAGACGGAAGATATTGCAGCAGTCACGAAAAGTTATTCAAGCTTATATCGGAGCATCTATTAGTGACCATGCTTGTCATACAGAACTCCTTCAAGAAATATATTATTCGGTTTCTGGTGCGCTCGATACTCCTCATAAGCATCTTCCAAATACGCATCAGGTTATTTCCGAACTTGCAGAATTATTGTCTGCAAATGCTGAAGGGTTAAGCGTATTTCTTGTTCTTGATGAAGTCCCATTTTTGGAAAACAACCTGAACGAAATGTCTAAGTTTATTACTTCAATTTGCAGATTGAACTCAGCAGTAAAACAAAAATGTTCAAGAAATGACCTGCGTTTCATCGTCACATCGATTTTTGACCCATCCCCGTTTATAGAAAATGGACAAGAAAAAATAAGTGAACAATTGAAATTTTTAGAATTTACGCGGTGGACAAATATAGAGCTTAATATTTTGATTAATAAAATTCATGAGGTTATACCAAGCATGAGTTTGAAGGAATTCGAGCGAGATGATTTGTTGAGAAATGCTTATGGCTCACCTCGTTTTATTAAGACATTTTATAAAAATCTCCACTTAGATAGCGACGGGAAAGAAAATGCATATAGAAATGCAATTGAACAGACTAGATTGTCACTTGGGATGCATAAAAAATAATGCAGTGACAAAGAACGCCTAGAGAAAATCGATGAAAACTAAGAAGCTGAAATCACTAACTGTAATTCCAAACGAGTTATATGTAGAGCGCAAGGCAGACAAGCAACTGGCGTCTATTATTTCGAATATGGGGCGCCCTGGATACGTATTAGTTTCAAGACAGATGGGAAAAACCAATCTGTTACTTAATGCCAAACGCAATTTGGAGAGTGAGGATGACATTTTCTTGTATGTAGATCTGTCAAATCCTTTTTCTAATATTCAAGAATTTTTTAGAAGTATCATAAACACAATAATTGACGTTCACGAAGAAGTTCTAGGTTCTGTTAAGCAACAGATTCTAAAAGCTCGAGCCGATGGCGGAAATCTCCCAGCCCACAAAGAACACGAGCAGGAACTCAGGCAAATATTAGGAGCCATTCGAGGGAAACTTGTAGTTTGTTTAGATGAAATTGATGCGCTAACTAACTCAGATTACTCAGACGGCGTTTTTTCCCAAATTCGCAGTATATATTTTGCGTCAAGAATAAATTTTGAGGAGTTCAATCGATTAACTTACATATTGTCAGGTGTTGCCGAGCCAAACGAAATAATAAAAAATAAAAATATTTCTCCGTTTAATATTGGTGAAAAAATTTATCTTGATGATTTTTCTCGTTCTGAGTTTCAGCATTTCTTATATAAAGCAGAATTAGAGTTGGAAACCGAGTGCGCCGAGCGAATTTTTTATTGGACAAGCGGAAACCCCAGACTTTGTTGGGATTTGTGCTCAGCTATTGAGGAGCAATTGATCAATGGGGTTTTAATTACAAGCAAAGTCATTGATTTGGAAGTTCGCCGACTTTACTTGACTGAATTCGATCTTGCGCCTGTTGATCATATAAGGAAATTGGTTGAGGACGACAAAGATATACGAAATGCGGTCATGAGCATTCATTATAAAAAATTCTCGAGCATCAATGAAAACCTTCGTAATAAATTATATTTGGTTGGAATAGTTAACTCAGATTTCTCATCCAGTGCGATTAAAATAAAAAATCGAATTATCGAAGAAAGTCTTAGTGAGGAGTGGATTGAATATATTGAAGGTACAAAGCTTTCATATATTGAAATCGCTGATAAGAAATCAGACGAGGGCTTATATGCCGAAGCTTTAGATGCATATAAAAACTACGAAGCTACCAGCGTAACAATAAAAGAACTTCCAATTCTTTTCTTTAAGATGGGGCGTTGCTACTTTAATTTAAAGATGTACGATGGGGCCATAGAATATTTGACAAAAAAACCGGTTAAGAAGAGTACAAGCTCATCTCTTTTTTACACACAACATCTTTTGCTTGGAACTTCATACTATCGATTAGGACGTATTGAAGAAAGCATTGCTTGCTACGAAAAAATTGTTGAATCAAATTTCATTGATGAAGATCTGTCAATGACCTATTTCGAAGCATGCATAAATTTATCTGCTGCGTATTTTGAGAATGTTACGATCTACTCCGAAAAAATATTGGATATGAGTAGTCGTATTCTCGAAAATAAGGAATTAATACTTCAAATTTCTGAGAGTCCGCATAACGCTAAGACAGTGATTGTGGTTGCGTATCATAATCAAGCATTGGTGCATAAACAATTTCTGCGTATTGACCTCGCCACTAAAGCATGGCAGTTGGCCTTAGAAATTGCGGATCTGCCTGCAATTCCTAAACTATATCTAGAGTTGTTAAACGTCGTTTCTCTGATTGAAAAGAAAGTCATATTGCGTCAATTTAGTATTATTCTAAAAAATGAGCAATTGAACTTAGTAGACTCCAATATTGAAAATCCATTTTGTTTTACCACAAAAGTTTTTGCAGAGATCATTGCAGTTGCTTATGATTTAGATGACGTAATATCTCAAAAGGTATTTTTTCGTTATTTGAGATCTAAGCAACATCCAAATGTTATTTGGAATATTTTTCGTCATTCTGGAGTTTTTGCAGCCCAGCAAATGAACTTAAGGGCGACTGATGAATTATTTGGAGAGGCATTGAGAATTGCACCAGATATCGCTCCTAGTGAGGAAAAAATTCATTTGTTACGCTATTTACTGGCTCGTGGCAATCCTCAAAAAATAAAAGGCATTGAAGAAGAATATTTACAAATTCAATATGGGGCTGGAGAAAGGGAAATCACTGAGAAAGATATTCCGATTACATTTCGAATTCTAAATCGCTTTATAGAAAAAAACCGTCGAACGGCTGTGCGGCAATTGATCAATGTGATTAGATCAGAAGTAAATGTGAATAACCTGACGTTAACTTTTCCAAGTCAAGACGTTTCAATTTCTTTTAAGATGATGCTTGACTATACTGATTTAAAGTTGTTGATGTTAGATCAGAAATATTTGGAAGCAAAAGAAAAGGCGCTTCATATTAAAAATATTTTTTTTAAGGAGGAAAATCAGACTTCAGTATTTGATAAGAGGGTTCTTGACTCAATTCTTGCTGATGCAGAATACGTGCTAGATAATCAATTTATTGAAATAACAACTATAAAAAACAAACATCAATATGGTCGAAACGAAAAATTGAAAGTTCAATATAAAAATGGGGTTATCAAGTTTGATAAATATAAGCTTTTACAAAAAGATATCGAATCAGGAATATGTATAATTATTCCTCAAAACTAAAATAGTAAACTCCGTACAATTTGCTTTAACTATCTGAGAAGTAATCATCCATGGCATAGCAGCCATGGACGATTTTTAACAATCAACAAATACTGATTGCAAGCAGCGCTTACTCTTTCGCCATAATCTTCTGCAAGCCACTAGCCTTGATCTTGGCTTCCAGTGCTTTGCCCTTGCGTGCGCGCTTGCCAATATGGATGCCCAGGCCGGTCGCGCTGAGATTCACTTCTTGCGGCTTGCCGCCCCGGCCTATGCCATGTATGCGCACACCGCGCTGGCTGATGGCCTGGGCTGACACCAGACTTTCCTTGTCTTCCAGTTCCATCAGGATGACGCCGCGGCCACCGCTGGAGAGTTGCTTGATTTCTGCCAGGCCAAAGACCAGCAGGCGGCCTTTTTCTGACAAGCAGGCAATTGCGCTGGCGTCCTCTGTGACGATGGCAGGTGGCAAAGGCAAATCGGCTTCTTCCAGGGTCATGAAGGCTTTACCGGCTTTCATGCGGCCTACCATGTCGCCGACTTTTGCAGTAAAGCCATAACCAGCGGTGGATGACAGCAGCAGGCTGATGTCGGCGCTACCGGCAAAGTAATGCAAAATCTTGCTGCCAACTGCCAGGTCGATCAGCGTGGTGATAGGCACGCCATCGCCACGGGCGCCGGGCAGGGCAGACACAGCGACGGAGTATACGCGGCCATTCGAGCCAAACACCAGCATCTGGTCTACCGTGCGACATTCAAAGGTACCGTACAGGCTGTCGCCTGCCTTGAATGTGAACTGGCCATTGTCATGACCATGGCCGGTACGTGCACGTACCCAGCCTTTTTCAGAGATGACTACAGTGACGGGTTCATCAATGACTTTTTGTTCTATCGATGCTTTGGCTGCTTCTTCAATGACAGTGCGGCGGGCATCGCCAAATTGTTTGGCATCAGCTTCGATTTCCTTGATGAGCATGCGCTTCATTGAAGATGGGTTTTCCAGCAAGTCATGCAGGCCCGCTTTTTCTTTACGCAGCTCATCCAGTTGCTGCTGGATCTTGATAGATTCGAGACGAGCCAACTGACGCAAACGGATTTCAAGAATATCTTCAGCCTGGATATCTGACAGCTTGAAGGCAGCAATCAGCGCAGGCTTGGGATCATCAGATTCACGGATGATGCGTATGACTTCATCAATATTCAACAGTACCGCTTCACGGCCTTCCAGGATATGGATGCGGTCATCGACCTTCTTGAGGCGGAATTGGGTACGGCGTGTAACGGTGGTAAAGCGAAAGGCTATCCATTCACTGAGGATGTCGAGCAAACCTTTCTGGCGTGGGCGGCCATCGCCACCTATCATCACCAGATTGATCGACGCAGATGTTTCCAGCGAGGTATGCGCGAGCAGCATTTGCATGAACTCGGCCTGGTCCTGATTCTTGGATTTTGGTTCCAGTACCAGACGCACAGGGGCATCTTTGCCGGATTCATCACGTACCGTATCCAATACCGACAAGATGACCTGTTTCAATGCCACCTGTTCTGGCGATAGTGTCTTTTTACCTAGCTTGATCTTAGGATTGGTCAGTTCATCAATTTCTTCCAGCACTTTTTGCGACGAGGTGCCAGGTGGTAATTCAGTGACCACGGCTTGCCACTGTCCACGCGCCATTTCTTCTATCTTCCAGCGCGCACGCACCTTCATGCTGCCACGGCCAGTCGCATACATATCGGCTATGGTGGATGTAGGCGTAATGATTTGCCCGCCACCAGGGAAGTCGGGGCCAGGGATGTATTCCATCAACTCGGCATGCTTCATGGCCGGGTTGCGTATCAGCGCAACTGCGGCTTTGGCGACTTCGGTCAGGTTATGCGAAGGGATTTCTGTCGCCAGGCCGACTGCAATGCCGGATGCACCGTTCAGCAAGACGAAGGGCAGGCGGCTAGGCAGCAGCTTGGGTTCTTCGGTAGTGCCGTCATAGTTCGGCTGGAAATCGACCGTACCCTGGTCGATTTCATCCATGAGCAATCTGGCAATCGGTGTCAGGCGTGCTTCGGTGTATCGCATGGCCGCTGCACCGTCGCCATCACGTGAGCCGAAATTACCCTGGCCATCAATCAGCGGGTAGCGCAAGGAGAAATCCTGCGCCATACGCACCAGTGCATCATAGACAGACTGGTCGCCATGCGGATGCAGCTTACCCAGTACATCACCAACCACTGCGGCAGATTTGCGCGGCTTGGCAGCCGAGTTAAGGCCCAGCTCATTCATAGCATACAGAATGCGGCGCTGTACCGGTTTTTGACCGTCACAAACATCGGGCAGGGCACGGCCTTTGACTACCGAGATGGCGTAGTCAAGATAGGCGCGCTCGGCAAAGGTCGCCAGGGTCAGGGTTTCACCATCGCCAGGTGGCGGTGGGGTTTGATCAAATAAATTCGCTTGTTCGCTCATGGTTCTATTCGTATTTTTTGTATTCTTTTATGGTCTGTAAGGTCAGATATTTTATATATCAGCTTCAACAGCGTTCCCATGTTCTTCTATCCAGGCACGGCGGGCGGCGGCTTCGCCTTTGCCCATCAGCATATTGAAACGGCCTTCAGAGAAGGCCTGATCAAACTCACCAAGAGAAACTGGCAACAGACGACGTGTGTCCGGGTTCATTGTGGTTTCCCATAACTGGCCGGCATTCATTTCACCCAGGCCCTTGAAGCGGGAAATCGCCCACGCGCCATCCTTGACACCGTCCTTGCGCAATTTGTCTTCGATGGCGATGAGTTCACCTGCATCCAGTGCATAGATTTTCTGCGCTGGCTTTTTGCCACGTGCAGGTGCGTCAACACGGAACAGCGGCGGACGCGCCACGCAGATGTGCCCGCGTGCAATCAGTTGCGGGAAGTGGCGGAAGAACAGCGTCAACAGTAAAACCTGTATGTGCGAGCCATCAACGTCCGCATCAGAGAGTATGCAAATTTTGCCATAGCGCAGATTGGTAAAATCAACGATCTCATTCATGCCATGAGGGTCTACCCCGATGGCGACGGCGATATCATGAATCTCGTTGTTGGCAAACAGGCGGTCGCGTTCTGCTTCCCATGAGTTCAAGACCTTGCCGCGCAGTGGCAAAATCGCCTGGAATTCTTTGTCGCGACCCATCTTGGCAGAACCACCAGCAGAATCACCCTCGACCAGGAAGATTTCATTGCGGGTGATGTCATTCGATTCGCAATCTGTCAGTTTGCCTGGCAAGACGGCCACGCCCGAAGATTTCTTCTTTTCCACTTTCTGGGCAGAACGCAGGCGCGATTGCGCTTGCTTGATGACCAGTTCAGCCAGTTTCTTGCCGTATTCCACATGTGAATTCAGCCACAGTTCCAGCGGTGGCTTGGTGAAGGATGACACCAGGCGCACGGCATCGCGCGAATTCAGCCTTTCCTTGATCTGTCCCTGGAATTGCGGGTCCAGTACTTTGGCTGACAAAACGAAGGATACGCGCGCAAATACATCTTCTGGCAAGAGCTTGACACCCTTGGGCAGCAGCGAGTGCATCTCGGCAAAACTCTTCACCGCGCCAAACAGGCCCTCACGCAAGCCTGATTCATGCGTACCACCGGCAGGAGTAGGAATGAGGTTGACATAGGATTCGCGGACCACATTGCCTTCTTCAGTCCATGCCACTACCCAGGATGCGCCTTCGCCTTCGGCAAAGCCGTCGCTGTCCGAATTGGCAAATTGTTCGCCTTCAAACAGGGGGATCAAAGGCTCGCCGTGGGAAGACTGGGCCAAAGCTTCTGTCAAGTAACCGCGCAGACCCTGGTCATACTGCCAGGTTTGACTTTCACCGGTTTTCGCATTGGCGAGCGTGACTTTGACGCCCGGTAGCAACACTGCCTTGGAGCGCAACAGCCGCTGCAATTCGCTTTGAGGGATATTGGCGCTGTCAAAATACTTGGCATCTGGCCAGATGGTGACACGCGTGCCGCTCTTTTTATCACCGCGCGCCAATGGCTGGCTGCGCAACGGTTCTATGACGTCGCCATGGGCAAAAGTCAGTTGGTGCAGGCCAGCTTCGCGCCAGACTGTGATTTCCAGACGTTTGGACAGGGCATTGGTGACAGACACACCCACACCATGCAAACCGCCAGAGAAGGCATAGGCACCACCGGAGCCTTTGTCAAATTTGCCGCCCGCGTGCAAACGGGTAAATACGATTTCCACCGTAGGCACGCCCTCTTCAGGATGCAAGCCAACTGGAATACCACGGCCATCATCCTCTACACTGATACTGGTATCAGCATTGATGGTAACCAGGATGTTTTTGCAATGCCCGCCCAGCGCCTCATCCGAGGCATTGTCGATGACCTCTTGTATGATATGCAGGGGGTTTTCGGTGCGGGTATACATCCCCGGTCTTTGTTTGACCGGCTCCAGGCCTTTGAGTACTCGGATGGATGATTCGCTATAGTCTGACGGAGAAGTATTTTTTTTAGTGGCCATGCGAATGAAAATCTGTTGTTTTGGTTAATTTTTTGATGATGTTTTGCAATTTTTTTGCGAGGCTGGCAGAATTAAGCTGTATTCTTGCAGCGTTTTTGCAGCTATTGTAGCTGCAATGATCGAAGCTGCAATGTGTAAGATGGAAAAACGATGCCAACAAAAACTCCAACGATCGCGATCCGACTGCTTGGATTTTCTCCAAAAGAGGAAGAAACCTTCTCAACCGTTCTTGCCGTTCTCCGCGAGAAGGGCTATCGCTATCTGGTTTTAAAAACCGGTAGTCTACAAGATCCTGACATTCATATTGTCAACGCAGAAGATTTAAAAGCACTTGCGACCCTTTCTGACCTGAACCTCGGTGGAGCGCAGCCAGTATTGCTCATAGGTAAGACGGATGTCAATTTACATTATCAGTCCATGCCGCGCCCTATACGCTGGCGCAAACTCTTTGACGTCCTCGATGAACTGATAGACCGACGCCAGCTCTTGCTAACCACCCTGAGCGCCTTTGGCGAAGTGGCAGTGCCTGAACGCCGCCGCCGCGAGCGCCTCGATCTTGACCTGACCGACCCCAGCGAATACCAAAAGATGCGCAGGCCCAGCGTGCCCAAGGGCGGCATCATGATCGTCGACAAGGACATGCGTTTTCGCGAATATGTCGCCATGATCATGGATAAATATGGCATTACAGTGACTTTGGCATGTGACGAACGCAGCGCACTGATGCTGGATAAGAATAATCGCCATGCCATGACGATGATTAATTCTTCCACGCCAGACATTGACCCATATCGCTTGAGTGCCGAGTTGAAAAAGCAAAATACAGACCGCCGGACGACGGTGATATTTCTGGTGGACAAGAGCTTTAATTATAAAGTTGCAAATGCACAACAGGCAGGGTGTGAGGGATTTTTGACTAAACCTTTGTCGAGGAAGCAGGTTTTGTCGACGATACAGAAGTTTTTGCAGTTGCGGTGAAATTAGTGAAAGGCATATTGTTGTCTATTGCTTAAACCCTGTAGCTATGAGGTGATAAAAACAAGCTCTGCCTGCTCAGCCTGGCAAGGCTTGTTTTTTTTGCCACACTCACTTGCTCAACAGCCTCATCCCACGCTCCAGCCCCTCTATCGTCACCGGAAACATGCGGTTACTCATAATCTGCTTGATGACAGATATAGACTGCCGGTATTGCCACAGCCCTTCAGGTTCAGGATTGAGCCAGATGTATTTCGGAAAAGCAGACGTAAATCGTTGCAGCCAGGTTGCCCCGGCTTCTTCATTGTTGTATTCGACAGAACCCCCGGCCTGCAGGATTTCATACGGGCTCATGGTGGCGTCGCCGACGAAGATGACCTTGGTGTCAGGTGTGTATTTGCGCAAGACATCCCAGGTAGGGAATTTTTCTGCATGGCGACGGCGGTTGTTTTTCCACAGGTAGTCATAGACGCAGTTATGGAAATAAAAGAATTCCATGTTCTTGAATTCTGTCTTGGCAGCAGAAAATAATTCTTCAGTCTGGGCGATGTGGTCGTCCATGGTGCCGCCTACATCCAGCAACATGAGTACTTTGATATTGTTCTTGCGCTCAGGCTGCATCTTGATATCGAGGTAACCGGCATTGTTTGCAGTAGCCTTGATGGTGGCGTCCAGTGCCAGTTCCTCTTCTGCACCATGACGTGCAAACTTGCGCAGGCGACGCAGAGCGACCTTGATGTTACGGGTGCCGAGTTCGCGCTCAGCGTCATAATCACGGAAAGCACGTGCTTCCCACACTTTTACAGCGCTACGGCCGCCGCCTTTGCCACCTATGCGTATGCCTTCCGGGTTGGCGCCGCCATTGCCGAAGGGCGATGTACCACCTGTACCTATCCATTTGCTGCCACCTTCGTGGCGTTCTTTTTGCTCTTTGAGCAATTCCTGCATCCTGTCCATCAGCTTGTCATAGCCAAACTTCTCTATGGCGGCTTTTTGCTCGTCGGTCAAATCACGCTCTATGCGCTTCATGAGCCAGTCCAGCGGGATGTCGGGGCGCTTTTCAAAAATCGTGTCTATACCTTTGAAGTAGAGGCCAAAGGCTTTGTCGAACTTGTCGTAATGCGCTTCATCCTTGACCATGATGGTGCGCGACAGGAAATAGAAATCGTCGACTGACATGCTGATCAAGCCTTTTTCCATGGCTTCCAGCAGCATCAGGAATTCCTTGATGGATACCGGGATCTTGGCGTCTTTCAGGGTAAAGAAAAAATCGATCAGCACTTGTCATTCTCCGTATTTATAACTCTTGCTTTTATTTACTTTATTGCGCTTCGTATTTGGTCTGCATATATTGCAAATTCTTTTTCACACCCGCCCATTCAGAATTAAGGATGCTATATACCACCGTATCACGGATGCGGCCATCAGGCAAAATCATGTGATTGCGCAAGACCGCATCGCGCTTGGCCCCCAGGCGCTCTATTGCGGCCTGTGAACGGCGGTTGAACCAGTCCGTGCGAAACTCGACAGCTATACAGCCAAATTCTTCAAAGGCATGGCCCAGTAAGAGCAGCTTGCATTCGGTATTCACTGGACTGCGCTGTACTCGCTGCGAATACCAGGTGTAGCCAATTTCCAGACGTTTGTTATTCATGTCCATATTACAGTATCTGGTGGCACCGACTATCTGGCCAGTCGCATTTTCCCGGACGATAAAGGGCACGGCTTTTTGTTGTTGTTGCATTTCCAGGGCGATGTTGAGCCAGTTCTGGGTATTCTCAGGGGAGGGGACTGAGGTAAAAAACAGTTTCCACAGTTCGCCATCGGCTGCTGCTGCCTGGATATCGGTCAGGTGATGCTGCTCCAGCGGTTCCAGCGTGACGTGTTTTCCCTTTAAAGTAATAGCTTTGCAGTGCATGTTCATCCTTTTGGCAGTGGTGGCGACAGAGAAATGGCATTGATAGTAAAATTAGTGCAGTGCTTAGTTTTGCATCCTCACACCCAAGCGCATAGATACAGTCATGCAGATTTTGAGCATGACAGTTGCGTAAATTTCGCTGGAACAGCGGAAATGTGCCTGCCTGTTGCAAGATTCGACAGGAATGCTTGCTATCAAAAATAAATCCAGTTATACTGCAAAGCTGTATAGAATTTTGCGGCGTGGCATTTAAATCAAATGTTTTGAGCTCGTCGCTTTGACCACGTTTAGGAAATCTCATGGCAAATACCGCACAAGCACGCAAACGTGCTCGTCAAGCAGTTAAACTGAATGCACACAACTCCAGCCAGCGCTCCACGCTGCGCACAGCGATCAAAGCTGTTCGTAAAGCGATCGAAGCTGGTGATAAAGCTGCTGCAGCAACAATTTTCCAAAGCTCCGTATCGGTTATCGACCGTATCGCTGACAAGAAAATCATTCACAAAAACAAGGCAGCTCGCCATAAGAGCCGTCTGGCATCCGCTTTGAAAGCATTGGCTTAATCTTTTAAGTCTGTTTTTAAAGCTGTAAAGTTGGCATTGATTTGCTGACTGCCTGAAGTGAAAAAAGCCGCAATTTATTGCGGCTTTTGCTTTTATATTTTGCAATTACTTTTTTGCGTCTGTCCGTGTGTCTTTTGAATTCTTATTCAGAGAGCCAGTGCTTATTCATATAGTTAGCGCTTAATTTCAGACGTAAAAAAGGCAGGGGGTTAGCCTGCCTTGCTTCTGTACTGAAAAACGACAGAATTACATAGATGCAGAAGCGGATGCAGATGCTGCTTTAGCTTTTTTAGCTTTCTTTGCTTTTTTAGCTGGTTTGGAAGCATCTGTAGATGCGGCAGCAGCAGCGGAAGCGGCTGGAGCAGATGCTTTAGCTGAAGGAGCAGATGCTTGGGCGAAAGCAGTAGAAGCAAACAGACCTACGACCAGAGCGGCGATCAATTTTTTCATTTTGGTGTCCTTCATAAAGTATTGGTTAAGAGTGATTCAATTGAATCAAGGTAAATAACGCGTCCAGTGAATGGTGCGTTGACAGGAATTCTAATTAATTTATAACGTTTATGGATTTATTTCTGAATTTCTGTGCAAACATTGTTTAAATTTTAACTTCCTGCCATTCGCCGGGTAGTAAAGGGTGGGTTTCCAGTGAAAAACCGCCTATGCTGATACGCACCAGGCGCAAAGTTGGCAAGCCAACTGCTGCCGTCATGCGCCTGACCTGGCGATTTTTCCCTTCTGACAAAGTCAGGCTTAGCCAACTGGTCGGTATGTTCGCCCTTTCCCGTACTGGTGGATTGCGTGGCCATAGCCATTCAGGTTGATATATATGCTTGACGATGCAGGGCTGGGTTACAAAATCACCAAGGTCCAGGGGCTGGCGTAGTTTTTCCAAAGCCTCGCGGGTGGGCGTGCCTTCGACCTGCACCAGGTATGTCTTGGCTTGTTTATGGTCAGGGTGGCTGATGCGATTTTGTAATTGACCGTCATCAGTCAGTAATATCAGTCCCTCACTATCTGCATCAAGTCGGCCTGCCGGATAAATGTGAGGGATATTGAGATAGTCAGCCAGGGTAGGGCGGCTGGGGTGTGCCGAAAACTGGCACATCACATTAAATGGTTTGTTGAGTAAAATCAGTTTCATGGCAATATGGTAACCGTAAAATGCACTTGTATGAATGAGTGACGGTGCATGGTCTGTCAGGTTTATCATGTAACAACTACATCAAGCCTGGTAAATAAAATTGCTATAAAGCTTGCCATTTTGTATTTTTAAATATGGCTGTACGTGAAAACCGAAGTCGCCGTGAGGCCAGCAAAGCTGACAAACTGATGGCATACGGTAAAATAGTAGTGCATAATACGAAATGATGGTCTTGTGTCTTATAGAAGAGTGATTGCTCTATAAAATATAAATACGCAAGGCAAATGATGAGAAAAGCGCGACCCGCTTGATCGCCCAACTACGGAGAAAACGATGTATCAACATATTCAAGTACCTGCTGAAGGTAAACAAATTACCGTCAATGCTGATTTTTCATTGAATGTTCCTGACAATCCTATCATTCCTTTTATCGAAGGAGATGGTACTGGCGTTGATATCAGCCCGGTCATGATCAAGGTCGTTGATGCGGCCGTAGCAAAAGCTTATGGCGGCAAGCGCAAAATCAGCTGGATGGAAATCTATGCCGGTGAAAAATCCACTAAAGTATATGGCCCCGACGTCTGGTTGCCAGAAGAAACACTGAAAGTCTTGAAAGACTACGTTGTTTCCATCAAAGGCCCATTGACGACACCAGTTGGCGGCGGCATCCGTTCCTTGAACGTGGCCCTGCGTCAAGAGCTGGATTTGTATGTCTGCTTGCGCCCAGTGCGTTATTTCAAAGGCGTGCCATCTCCAGTGCGTGAGCCAGAAAAAACTGACATGGTCATCTTCCGTGAAAATTCTGAAGATATCTATGCTGGTATCGAATTCGCTGAAGGCTCTGATCAAGTGAAAAAACTGATCAAGTTCCTGACTGAAGAAATGGGCGTCAAGAAAATCCGTTTCCCGGAAACTTCTGGTATCGGCGTCAAGCCAGTATCCCGCGAAGGTACAGAACGTCTGGTTCGCAAAGCGATCCAGTACGCAATCGACAATGACAAGCCATCTGTGACTATCGTCCACAAAGGCAACATCATGAAGTACACCGAAGGTGGCTTCCGTGACTGGGCGTATGCTTTGGCACAAAAAGAATTCGGCGCTGAACTGATCGACGGCGGCCCATGGTGCAAATTCAAGAATCCAAGGACAGGTAAAGAAATCACTGTCAAGGATTCCATTGCTGATGCATTCTTGCAGCAAATCCTGTTGCGTCCGGCAGAATACAGCGTTATCGCTACACTGAACCTGAACGGCGACTATATCTCTGACGCGCTGGCAGCTCAGGTTGGTGGTATCGGTATTGCTCCAGGTGCCAACTTGTCTGACTCTATCGCGATGTTTGAAGCAACCCACGGTACAGCACCTAAATATGCTGGTAAAGATTATGTGAACCCAGGTTCCCTGATCTTGTCCGCAGAAATGATGTTGCGCCACATGGGCTGGCTGGAAGCAGCTGATCTGTTGATCAGCGCGACAGAAAAAGCCATCACAGCCAAGAAAGTTACTTATGACTTCGCCCGTCTGATGGAAGGCGCAACACAAGTGTCTTGCTCCGGTTTTGGCGATGTCATGATTGAAAACATGTAAATCTGATTCTTTTTCCCTGGTTTAAAGAAATTTAACCAGGTGATAAAGAGACAGTTAAAGCCCTCTGTTTTAAGACAGGGGGCTTTTTCTTTTGCCGTTACGCTATTTTTTTGCGTTGCGACACTGGATTTTTGAAGCATTTCTTCTATAGAGTTTTTACCAAAGAGATATTTCGTTCTGATAAAATTAAATAGAAAAACAAATCTCGAAGTTGATTTTCAAGGCAGGTATAGTGTGTTGAATCATTGCTTCGGGACCCGAATGCGACCGTTCTGGTATGTGTTCTCATGGCTTTTGATGGCAGGATGCTATTCACTTTTCTTGATCGTGGATTTCAAGCGAGTGATCCCTTCTTTGCATACTTATGACGCCATCTACCACGCAAGCCCCATCCGAGTTGATCACGCCGAGCAGGCTGACTAAAAAGCGCGATTGCAATGGCCTTCTCCGTCTTTGCCTGTTTTTGTTGGCCTGGATGTGTTGCAGCTCTGTATATGCTGTTCAAGCAGAGACTCAGGCAAATGGCAAATCACAAGATGCGCAGCGATTTGAAAAAAATCTGACGCGTGGCGAAGCGGTACCTGCATGGGTGGAGCAGGACAATGGCAGACAAATCGCCGACTCCAATACCGCCGCGCCTATAGTCGTCCGTTTATCCGACGTCCAGACTTTTTTGGACAAGCAAGCCACGACCTATGTGCACCGCATGATGCAAGCGAATGAAGCGTCTATGCTGACGCAAGTTGGCCGGATTGAAATTCCATTTCACCCTGAATATCAAAAGGTGGGGTTGCACAGTATCAAGGTCATACGCGGCAACCAGGTATTTGACAAGACCAATACGGCAGATATCCGTTATCTGCAAATGGAAAGCGAACTCGATTCCGGCATCTTCACTGGTTCAGTCACCGCTTCTGTCGTCATTGAAGATATCCGTGTCGGCGATATTGTAGATATTGCCTATTCCACGACAGGCCAGAACCCGGTTTTTGACGGGAATTTTTTCCAGACCATGGTATGGGATAATGCTTATCCCATTTTGCGTAAGCGCATACGCCTTAATTCTCCTCTCAGCAGACCCATCAAATACCGCATACTCGGTCAGGGTGAGGGCAATATCCAGATCAAAGAAGAGCAAGCCGCTGGCAGGAAAATCCTTACTTTTTCTGCAGAGCAGTTAAAAGCCATTGAATTTGAACCTTATGTGCCCCGTGATGTTTTCCAGTTCAGATTCGTGCAATTTTCTGAATTCTCACAGTGGGGCCAGGTGAATCAGTGGGCGCAATCCCTGTTTGATGTGAATGCCGCGAGTGCCGAAGTTGACAAGGTGGTCGCCAGTTTGCGTGGCGCTGCCAATCCAGATGAAACTGTCCAGCGGGCTTTGGCTTATGTGCAGGCCGAGATACGCTATCTGTCCATTTCAATCGGTGAAAATTCCCATAAACCTTTTCCACCTGAGGTGGTGCTGGCGCGACGTTATGGCGACTGCAAGGATAAATCTTTGCTACTGGTCACGCTTTTGCGCAAACTGGGTATAGAAGCTTCTCCGGTATTAATTTCTGCGTCCAATCCAGCAATGCCGACAAAAATGTTGCCAACGCCCATGGCGTTTGACCATGCAATTGTCAGGGCAAAGGTCAATGGCAAACTATATTATCTTGACCCTACCAGAGCAGCGCAATATGGTCCGCTGGTGAATATGGGGCAGGTACATGAGGGCGCACAAGTACTCGTCATCCAAAAGGATACGCATGATCTGGCGGGTGTTCCAAAGAACGAAGAAGGCACGCCTACAGTGACAGGCCGCTTGGAAAAAATACGTTTGAATAAATTGGATGGCGTGGCAGAATTTCAGGTGACCCATCAATATGCAGGGATAGACGCAGAGCACGCGCGTTTTTATCTTGGCAGGCAGAGCAAGGAGCAGTTAAAGAATAGCTATATTGCTTCAGTTTTGCGACGCTATCCGAACGCAGAACTGAAGTCTGGCCCAACCGTCACTGACAATCGCCAGGCAAATACGCTCAATATTGAATTGAATTTCCAGATACCCGGAATGCTGACCAAGAATTCTATCGGCTGGCAAATGCGTTATCAGGCTTCGAATATGCGCGAGCGTTTCTTCTTGCCAGAAAATCCCAAGCGCAAGCAGCCTTTGACAACGCCTGTGCAACCGCCGCTACTGCGCTATGAACTGGAAGTCATTTTGCCAGAAGAGGTAAATGCCAACTACAACCCATCGACAGCTAAAATCGAGAACGCTGCATTCCAGGCAAATGAAGTCCTGACTTTCAAGAAAAATGTCTTCAGGGCTACTGTTGAGTTACGCAGTTTGAAAGACCGCGTCCAGCCACAAGAAGTAGTTGATTTTATGGCTGACACGCGAAAAGTAAGTGCCATGCTGGAAGGTTCCATACAAATTCGCAAGACGGATTTGCGTGAATCTGCTACCCGCGACCAACCCGACTTGCCCTTGAAGCAGAAAGTCAAAGAGCAACTGGAAGAAGAAATTCGCAACAAATCAAGCATGATCAATGAAGCGCGAGCCAATGGCAATAATCCCGTACTTGCTCTTTGTGAACGCAGTCTGGCCTATGCACGTGCCGGACGCAAGTCTGATGCGAATGCAGATTTACAGGCGCTTAAAAAAGAAACGATAGATACCCATGAATATCTGCGTTGCAGGTCGAACGTGTATTTCGTTATGGGGGATTTCAAGAATAGCGAAGTCGACAGCGCGCGTTTGCTGTCCCAGGGGCTTAGTGATGGCAAACTTTATATATTACGGGGTATGTCCTTGTATGCATTGGGGAGATGGCGCGAAGCTGCAGACAATTTTGCGACGGCAGTTGAGCAAAGCAACACCAGTCAGGCTAAATTGCGTGCCAGCATCATGCGCCAGCTTGCACTCAGGCGTCAAAATTCGCCATCCATTTTAAGCAATACGATGGATGGTGGTGATGACTGGCTGAATGACATGCTGTCGGCGACCTATGCAGGTGGAAAGTCTGAAGATCAGGTATTGCACCAGGTGCACAAGCGAACGGGAGACGAACTTGATGTGGCCCTGGCTGAGGCATACTTTTACATCGCTCAACTGAATATTATTAACGGGAACAAGATCAAGGCTATGGTGTATATGCAACGATCAGTTGAAAAAAGCATGCTCACTGCAGACTACAGGCCATTGGCAGAGTTTGAATCAGAACGATTAAAGAAAAACAAATAAAACAAAACAAAGCAAATAAAACCATAAATGAGGGAGTAATGATGTTGGTATGCAGATTATTGATAGTCCTGTTTTTGTCTTCTCTGGCTTCGTTTGCTGAAGCCGCCGGGATACAGATAAATAATCCAGCCAGGATTGAGGATGTACAGAAAATCGTTAGTACTTTTGGTATAGACCAGGGCATGCAGAATGCGATCCGGCGTGATGTAGAAAATAATAACAGGACAAAGCCCGAATTATTTTTTGATCAGGAAATTTATATGCGACCATTTACGGTGGATGCGATCAATTTGCACACATCCACTGTACTCGCAAAGTATATATCTCATGATTATGCACAAAAGCTGTTGAAGGAATTACCCAAGCCAGTAGGGAAAATTTCTACTCGCCTGTGGCTCATCGAGATGAACCAGAATCTTGATGCCGCTCGCAGCGAATTCAATAAACTGTCCCCCGCAGACCGCAAGGCTGTGAACGAATTTCGTTCATCGCCCACTTTTCTGAGTATGCTTAACGCACTCAATAATAGTAAGGAAGAACGCAAGGAAGAACTGGCAGCCTGGTCTGGCAATGAAATGCAGGGAAGGGTGCGGCAAGCACGTAAGTCGATTGCGGAATTGATGGAAATAAGTATCAAGCTTGGGAAAGACGAGGTAGGCGAGAACCTGAAATTATCTGAACGTATTCCTCTCACTGGTCAGCGTTTTTTTGACCAGGAGGCGCGTTTGACATTTGAATACCTGCGCGCCAATATCAAACAGAATGTACGCTTCTCGGAAGAGTTGAAGGCATTGGACCTGGCAAATGTGTTAAAACCCGCCAACCTGACTTCCCATCAAGGCATCGAGAACGGTAATTTGGTGATCTTGACCGCGGAAAATATGTTTGATGATAATTCCAAACGTTACGACAGTTTGCGTGCAAGCTATACGGATGCACTGGAAAAAATCGTCATGTCTCCGCAACAAAGGCAAGAAATTATTGCTGTCAATAAAAAGAACATGGAAGAAATTCTCGACCTGAGGATACGACGCAATGAACATTTGCGTGCTTTTCTTGAGTTGAAAAAACAGGTCCTGGCACTGTGTGAAAGCAGCTACGGAAAAATAAAAGTCGATGGCGACACGCTGCTTTTCGACAATGATCAGGATGTAAATAAATACAACAGCCTGGCCAAGCAGATTAATATAGAAAGACAAGCCTTGCTGGATTTGGAGAAGCAGGATCTGGAAGAGCGTACACGTACATTAGACACGTTCAAAAAGAAATAATATTAAAATAGCCAGCTCAGAGATCAGCTCACGCTGGGCTGGCTATTTTTTTTCTTTCTCCATTTTTTTATTCCATACGGCGACGAATTTCGTTCAGCGTTTTGCTCCGCGCCTTGCAGTACAGTGTCTTTACACGATCACATTATTCAAGGCATAACGTATCAAATCAGCCTGGCCTTCAATATTCAGTTTGCGCTTGATATTCAGTCTATGGGTTTCCACTGTCCTGACACTGAGCCCCAGTTCCCTGGCGATATGTTTATTGGATTTGCCTGTCGCTATGCATTTCAGGATGGATTTCTCTCTCTGCGTCAGAGCCTGGCTGGTATCGCTGCTGGTGGATTGCCTGGTCAAGCCTGAACTGAAATAGGTGCCACCGGCTATGACGGTATCGATGGCTTCGATGATTTCCACTGCCGGAGCATCCTTGAGTACATAGGCGCGGGCACCGGCTTGCATGGATTGGTTAACATATTCAGTTTTTTCATGCATGGACAACATGATGACGGCAATATGCGGATATTCTGTCTTGAAGCGGGCTGTCAGGCTGATGCCATTGTCAGTGCCGAGGTTAATGTCCATCAGTATCAGGTCCACAGGCTTGCTGGCGGCTATCGCCAGGGCTTCCTCTGCCGTACCTGCCTCACCAGCTATCTTGATGCTGGCGATAGTCTCCAGCCTTGCCCTGAGCCCGTCCCTGACCAGGGGGTGATCGTCAACCAGCAATAAGTGCACTTGTTGTGCATGTCGTGTCTGTTGCGCTGACTGGACCGGTATGTGCTCGGTCATTGGTTTTCTCCATTCGGTATGCAGGCGGTCACGGTGGTGCCGCTGGTATCGGATTGTAATTGCAAACTGCCATTAATCGCAGCCAGTCGTTCACGCATATTGCTCAGACCTATGCCGCGGTGTGGGTGGTTCGCCACACCTTTGATGTCAAAGCCACGACCATCATCCGCGATGATGAGGTTGATGTTTTCAGCATCGCTGAGCAAGTGCACATTGACATGGCTAACTTGCTGGGCATGTTTGTGTATATTCGTCAGTGCTTCTTGCGCTACCCTGAACAAGACAGTGTTGCTGATTTCATCCAGCGCATGGAAGTCACCGGCAGCATGAAAACTGACTGGCAAGCCGCTGGCATTTTCAAATTCATCGGCCAGATGCTCAAAGGCAGCGACCAGTCCCAGGTCGTCCAGCAGGGCAGGGCGCAGATTATGTGAGATGCGCCTGACTTCGCTGAGTGCTTCATTGAGTTGATCTGTGGCACGTGCAAAAGATGTTTTTGCCGCCTCTGGACCTGTCACTGTTTGATTAAGCTTGACCAGGCCAGATTCTATTTGCAGCTTGACAGAAACCAGTAATTGACTCAGGCCATCATGCAAGTCACGCGACAGGCGTGCACGCTCATCTTCTTGTGAACTGACTACGCTTTGCGCCAGCACCTTGAGCTTGGCTTCCGCCAGGCGTGATTCGGTGATATTCAGGGCCAGACCAGACAAGGCAATCAGCAAGGCACTGATAATGGCAATGCCTGCAATCCAGGACATGGTGCTTTGTATGTTTTTTGCCACTTGTATGTCAATTTTATTTAAAGCGTCGTCGACATCATCAAGATAGATTCCCGTGCCCATCATCCAGCCCCATTTTTCCAGCTGGACGACATAACCCAGTTTGGGCATGACCTTGTGCATGGATGGTTTTTCCCACATATAGCGGATGGCACCACCACCTGCCTTGGCTTTGTTGAGCAGGTTTTGTATGGTCTTGCTGCCCTCCTGATCTGTCATATCCCACAAATCTTTGCCAACCAGGTCTGGGCGACGGGGATGCATGAGGTTCTTGCCATCGATATCGTAGATGTAAAAATAGCCATCATCGCCAAAATCCAGGGCAGCCAGTATTTTTTTTGCTTCTTCCCGGACGGCAGGGCCTTGCTGCTTGCCGTTATACAGATGGGCGATGGCTGCAGTGCCCAGGGTGACATAATGCTTGAGTTCGGCTTCTTTACTGGAAAGATAGGCTTGTTCTATGGTGCTTCTTTGTTGTTTCGCTAAAAAAGTCGCTTGATAAAATACCGCCATCGCGATACCAGCGAAAGCCAGTAGCAGGGGAGCCACCGCCAACAGTATGATTTTATGCCTTAGCTTCATGGGGACAATCTGAGTCTGCGCTTGATAAAGGTAACTAAAAAAGGTCTCTACTGTAGCCTTGAACTCAATTAAAGCAAAATTTAATGAATAAGTTGGATAATTTGAATGAGGGATGATGAGGCAATATCGGCAAGGATGAAAAAAAACCCCGCAATGCGGGGTTTTTTAAAAAACCAAAATCAGTGAAAAATCAAAGATTAAGGGTTTTGGATGTTGGAAGCTTGCTTGCCTTTAGGGCCTTGCGTGACTTCGAACGTTACTTTTTGACCTTCTTTCAGGGTCTTGAAGCCGTTCATCTGGATTGCGGAAAAGTGGGCGAACAAATCCTCACCACCGTCATCCGGAGTGATAAAGCCGAAACCTTTGGAATCATTGAACCACTTGACGGTACCTGTTGCCATAATGCATCTTTCAAATAAAAACTAATCACACGAGCCGTAAAAGCAAGAAACCTAGCACTACGCTACCTCCCCCTTGACCTGCTCACTTCATATTGACGATTTACTACTTTATTTGTCAATAAATATCATTCTTGGCGGAAAAAAAGCTAAAGTCAAGAAACTTCTGGTTACATATCAAGTAGATTTGCAGTACTGTTGTATTTTTACTTAATGACAAGAAAATACCGCTATATTTGATGTGAAGAAATAGTTTTGCTGTTGAAACTTGATCTAAAGGAATTGATCACCATCTGCGAATAAAGCAGAAAGCGCGTAACATTGACCAAGGAGAAAATTAAGCCGTTTTTATTCGCTTATTATTTGTCTCTGAAATGAATCAACGTACTAGAATATACGTATGGGAAACAAGCAAGAAAACGGTACGATACTGGAACGACAGGCGCAGAAGTTAAAACCGCCTTCCATGTATCAGGTAATTTTACTCAACGACGACTACACTCCTATGGAGTTTGTGGTGGCGATCGTTCAGGAATATTTTAATAAGGATCGTGAGACTGCCATGCAGATCATGCTCAAAGTGCACAGGGATGGCAAAGGGATATGTGGTGTTTATTCCAAGGATATTGCGCTGACCAAGGTGGAACTCGTTTTAACGCACGCTCGTAAGGCAGGACACCCCCTGCAATGTGTGATGGAGGAAGTATGATTGCGCAAGAACTGGAAGTTAGTTTGCACATGGCTTTTGTGGAGGCCAGGCAGGCTCGTTATGAATTCATCACGGTAGAGCACCTGTTGCTCGCCTTGCTGGATAACCCTTCTGCTGCGGAGGTGCTAAGAGCCTGCGCGGTCAATATTGAGGATTTGCGCAAAACCCTGGGTAATTTCATTACTGATAATACCCCCACCGTACCTGGCACCAATGAGGTTGATACCCAGCCTACACTTGGTTTTCAGCGGGTGATACAGCGCGCCATCATGCATGTGCAGTCAGCATCGAATGGCAAAAAAGAAGTCACTGGCGCAAATGTGCTGGTGGCTATCTTCGGTGAAAAGGATTCTCATGCTGTGTATTATTTACATCAGCAGGGCGTAACACGCCTCGATGTGGTCAACTTTATTTCGCACGGTGTGCGCAAAGACAGCCATAACGAAGTACCAAAATCACCTGAAGGCACGGAAGAAAACCAGGCTGAAGCACAAGCCAAGGAAAATCCGCTTGATCAGTTCACTCAGAATCTGAACAAGGCTGCGGCTGAAGGCAAGATTGATCCGCTGATTGGCCGCGACAATGAAGTTGAGCGCGTGATCCAGATTCTTTGCCGCCGTCGCAAAAATAATCCTTTGCTGGTGGGTGAGGCCGGTGTTGGTAAAACGGCCATTGCCGAGGGTTTGGCATGGCGCATTACCCAAAGTGATGTGCCAGATATTTTGAATAATGCCGTTGTCTATTCCTTGGACATGGGTGCTTTGCTGGCCGGTACCAAATACCGGGGTGATTTCGAGTTACGTCTCAAAGGTGTGCTCAAACAGTTGAAGGACACACCTAACGGTATCTTGTTCATTGATGAAATCCATACCATTATCGGTGCTGGTTCAGCATCGGGTGGTACGCTGGATGCGTCCAACCTCTTGAAACCAGCCTTGTCCAGTGGACAACTGAAGTGCATAGGGGCGACGACTTACACAGAATACCGTGGCGTCTTTGAAAAAGACCATGCCCTGGCACGTCGCTTCCAGAAGATTGATGTCAACGAACCAACGGTTGAGCAAACTGTGCAAATTTTGCGCGGCTTGAAATCCAAGTTTGAAGAGCATCATAACGTCAAGTATTCAGCATCTGCGCTGACGACGGCGGCAGAACTGTCAGCCCGTTTCATCAATGACCGCCATTTGCCTGACAAGGCAATTGATGTCATCGACGAGGCTGGTGCTGCGCAGCGTATTTTGCCCAAGTCCAAGCAAAAGAAAACCATAGGCAAGGCCGATATCGAAGACATCATTTCGAAAATCGCCCGTATTCCGCCGCAGACTGTTAATCAGGATGACCGCAGCAAGCTGCAAACCATAGAACGCGATTTGAAGAATGTGGTGTTTGGTCAGGAACCTGCGATTGAAGCATTGGCATCATCTATCAAGATGGCGCGCGCAGGCCTGGGCAAGACTGACAAGCCTATCGGTTCCTTCCTGTTCTCCGGTCCTACTGGTGTGGGCAAAACCGAGGTCGCCAAGCAACTGGCATTTACCCTGGGTATAGAGCTGATCCGCTTTGACATGTCTGAATACATGGAGCGTCATGCCGTCAGCCGTCTGATCGGTGCGCCGCCGGGCTATGTGGGCTTTGATCAAGGTGGTTTGATGACTGAAGCCATCACCAAAAAGCCGCATGCCGTATTGCTGCTGGATGAAATTGAAAAAGCGCATCCTGATGTTTTCAACATCTTGTTGCAGGTGATGGATCATGGCACGTTAACAGATAACAACGGTCGCAAGGCAGATTTCCGCAATGTCATTATCATCATGACGACCAATGCGGGAGCAGAAAGTTTGCAAAAACGTTCTATCGGTTTCAACGACAGCAAAGAAGCTGGCGATGAAATGGCTGATATCAAACGTATGTTTACGCCTGAGTTCCGTAATCGTCTGGATGCGATTATCAGTTTCCGTGCACTCGATGAAGAGATCATCTTGCGTGTGGTCGACAAATTCCTCATGCAGCTCGAAGAGCAATTGCATGAGAAAAAAGTCGAAGCAACCTTTACTGATAATCTGCGCAAGTTCCTCGGTAAAAAAGGTTTTGATCCTTTGATGGGTGCCCGTCCTATGGCACGTTTGATACAGGATATGATACGTAAAGCCTTGGCGGATGAGCTCTTATTCGGTAAGCTGGTGACAGGCGGACGTGTGATTGTCGACCTTGATGATAAAGACCAGGTCAAACTGGAGTTTTCTGAAGGCGACGCCACCCCACCAGAGGCATCACAAGAGGTGGTCGAAGTCGAATAATTCCACCCTTGTCTGCCCCGGCTCTGGCCGGGGTTTTTCATTAATGGTTGTACGCTTTTCGCGTAATGGAGACAAGTATGGCAGGCCTGACACTACCCACATATGTACTTGAATATACAACTAAAACCATAGACGCAGTTCTGTCCCAGGCCGCACTGGAAGGAAATGAGGTTGAGGTTGATGTCTACGAACGTAGCGACGTCAGTAAGAAGCATGTAGCCTCGGGCAAGCGCATGAAAGGGGATGGCGACATGTTCCGCGTCTCTGTGGGGGCGCATATCGATGACTGGAGTTACACCATCTTGCGCGAATCGGCAGGGCGCAGCCGCAAAATGAAAAAGTAGTTGTAAAAACAAAAAGCCCGTCTCAGTTCAATCGGATTGAACTGAGACGGGCTTTTGCTTTGTCAGCCTGCGCTGGTTTCTATGATGGGTGAGCTGGTGATGGTTTTATGTACCGGGCATTTTGCGGCGATGGCAATCAGTCTGGTGCGTTGTTCTTCAGTCAGTTCTGCGCCATGCAGTATGACTTGCTTCTTGAAGATATCCTGTACACCTTCCTTGTGATGAGTCAACTTGACTTCAACCTTGTCCAATGGCCATTGATGCTGGCTGGCATACCAGCGCACAGTCATCGCGGTGCATTCACCCAGCGCAGCTGTCAGCAAATCAAAAGGGGCAGGGCCCAGATTGCCGCCACCAGCTTCCAGCGGTTCGTCACCTTTAATTAAATGGCCTGAGACATTGATGTCCACGGCAAAGGCGTTTTCGCCTGTTTCTACGACGTGGGCGGAGATGGTTTGATTTGACATGTAATTTTCCCTATTCTGGTAATGGAATGAATTCGTCGTCGCCCGGGACCTTGGCAAAGCGCCCGGCCTTCCAGTCCGCTTTTGCCTGCTCTATGCGTTCTTCTGAAGTGGATACAAAATTCCAGAAAATATAGCGATGCTCAGGCAAGTTTGCTCCACCCAGTAACACCAGATGGGCGTCACTGGTGGCCGTAATGGTCACGATTGCACCCTCAACAAAGACTGGCATGGTGCGTTCCTGTATCACTTCTTTGCCTATGCTCACTTGGCCTGATATCAAATACAGGGCGCGTTCCGCATATTCTGCTGGTACCTGCAATTGCGTACCTGCAGGCATTTTTGCCTCGACATAAAACAGGGGGCTAAAAATTTTGACGGGTGCAGTGTGTCCATAAGCAGAACCGGCGATGAGTTTCAGCGCAACCTGGCCGATATCAAATGCAGGCAGGCTTTCTGCCGCATGGTGATGAAATGAGGGCTCAACTTCTTCAGATTCTTTCGGCAAGGCCACCCAGCTTTGCAGGCCATGCACAGTGCGTGTCTGGGCTCGCTGTGCATCGCTATTGCGTTCCGAGTGAGTGATGCCGCGACCTGCAGTCATCCAGTTGACTGCGCCTGCCAAGATCTCTTGTTCTGTACCCAGGCTGTCACGATGGAACATGCTGCCTTCAAACAGGTAAGTGACAGTCGCCAGACCTATATGCGGGTGCGGTCGTACATCCATGCCTTGCCCGGCTGTGAATTGTGCGGGACCCATATGATCAAGGAAGATGAATGGGCCAACCAGGTGCTGTTTGGCAAATGGCAAAATGCGCCCGACAGTAAAGCCGCCAAGGTCTTTTGTGCGTGCGGGTATGGTCAGACTGATGACGCTCATGTGTAATTCCTTTTTCAAAAGCGTTTTTAAGAATAGTCGCTTGATAATGTCATCGACAAAAATAGCAAGTGACAAAATTATTTTGCATTTGCTATCGATTCTAAATCCAAAGCAAGTACTTTGTATTGCACTGCAAAAAAATCAATTCAAACTATTATATTTGATATAATTTTTGATGGTACGCGCCAAACCTCACGCACCAGACCTCAAGCGCTAAACCTGCTGGTGGTGTCATTGATCCCGTATGGTATGTACTGCGCGGGTTTCATCTTATGCATCTTCATATTGATGCGACAAAAATCTCATTGGGAAACAGTAAACATGCAGTTTCGGATAATGAATCAATCAAGACTGTTTTCCAGCACAGAGAGATTGTTCGAGATGATGGGGCGCTCGTTACAGTACCTTATTGGCGGGATAATTTTCTGTTGTTTGAATGCCTGCTCTTTCGTCAAATTGAATGACGAGGCAAAAGTTTTTTATTCATCAACGGTATTTGTCGGTACTGTATCCACTGATGCACCCTGGGATAAACCTGTAGTGGTCGCCGCGTATACAAAACGTGATGGAAGACTGGAAATCGCCCACTACACTGTGCTGCATGAACCCGGTGCCTATGAATTGATCGTACCCAAAGGGCAGTACAGTGTATTTGCCTTTGGTGACGCGAATGCTAACCTCAGGCTGGATGCTGGCGAGCCGGTTGGGCAATATGTGTCGCCATCAATTGAGGCTACAGGTACTGGTTTGGTCGCTGAACTCAATTTCGTGATTTCTTCTGCGGCGCAAACTGCTGTACCGACAGGAACGGTGATTGCTGAAGCACCAGCCAGTGCCAAGTTGCATAGTACACAGGTGGGTGCGATTGCTGAACTGGAGCAACCCATATTTTCGGCTGAATCTGGCAAGAGTGGTTATTGGGCACCAGTAGATTTTTTTAAAAAGGCCGGTGGCAATATTTATTTCCTGGATAAATATGATCCAGCCAAAACGCCTATCCTGTTTGTGCATGGTGTCGCAGGTTCACCGCAAGACTGGAAATATTTTTTTGAGCACCTGGACCGCAGCAAGTATCAGCCCTGGTTCTTTTATTATCCGTCCGGTGCTTCGCTTGATTCCATGTCGTATCTGCTTTACTGGAAGCTGGCGAATCTGCAGCGACGCTATCACTTCGATAAAATTTATTTTACTGCGCACAGTATGGGCGGGATGGTCGTCCGTTCTTTCCTGAGTAATTACGGCGCGCAATTTCCGGCAATCAAATTGTTTGTCTCATTGTCCACGCCTTGGGGTGGTGACACCATGGCTGATAATGGTGTCCGCTATTCGCCGGTGGTAGTGCCATCATGGAATGACATGCAGTCCAAAGGTCGTTTCGTACAAACCCTGTTTGAGAAACCACTGCCGCCTGATCTGGATTATTACCTGTTCTTTGGCCATGGTGGCAGTTACAGCCTGCTGCATTCTGCCAATACCGACGGCAGCATTACGCTGGCCAGTGAGTTACGGGCAGATGCGCAGGCAGATGCCAGGATGGTCAAGGGCTTCAATGAAAGTCATGTTGGTATCTTGTCTTCACCCGAGGCTTTTCGTCAATACACTGCGGTACTTGCTGCCGCTGACAAAAAAAATGCCAGGCAAGCAGGCAAGGACAGTAGCGGCAATTTGAGCGTTGCTTTTGCTTATGAAGTGAAAGGAAATGTACCCAAGTCTGACCCCTTGTTGTTACTGACTCCGACCGATAGCAAGCGTGAAAAAATACTTCTGCCTCTGAGTGCACGTGATAGCGGCACAGATCTGGGGTCTTTCCCACCAGGTGAATACACTGCAAGTGTCGTTGCTTATGGTTTTACAACTGTGCCCGCCAAAATTCCTGTAGTGATTGCCACTGGCAAAAAAGCCGAGTTGAAATTCTCATTCGTGCCGCAAGGGGTACTGGCGGGCTATATAGGTGCAGAGATCAAGTCTGGTGACAATCCAGCTGGTAGTTTTCGCGCACTGCATCAGCATATTCAGATAGAGTCCATCACACTAAGCGGGGAAAAAGAAAGCCGCACACTGACTGCCAAGGATGAAATCAAGGAGCGTGAGCTTGGCGCTGACGCTTACCTGGCTGGCCGTGACTATAGCTTCCAGTCTTCGTTTTCTTTTGTTGGTCTGAAAGGAGGGGAGTATGAGTTACTCATCAAAGCCAAAGGCTATCAGCCATACAAACAAACTTATCAGATCATCCCGGGTCAATATGCTTACTTCAAGCCTATTGATTTGATTCCATTGAAAAACTGAGCAGGTCCGTTTGCCTGCTTTTTAAATAGTCGTTTTACTTACCAGAGAACCATCATGAAATTACTCGCCTTCGCCGCCAGCAGCAGCAAAAAATCCGTTAACAAACAACTGGTCACTTACGCCGCTAATTTGCTTGCAGGGGCTGAGGTTGAAGTGCTGGATCTGAATGATTATGAATTGCCGCTATTCAGCGTTGATAAAGAAGCTGACTTGGGCAAGCCCGCACTGGCACAGGCTTTTCTGGACAAGATCGCTGCCAGTGATGCCATCCTGATTTCTTTTGCCGAACATAATGGTTCTTATAGCGCCGCGTATAAAAACCTGTTCGACTGGTGCTCGCGAGCCAATGGCAAGGTATTCCAGGGCAAGCCCATGGTCATGCTGTCGACTTCACCAGGGGCACGCGGTGGCGCCAGCGTGTTGGCCGCAGCCACAGGATCGGCGCCTTTCTTTGGCGGGCAGTTGAAGGCGAGTTTGTCTGTGCCGACGTTTTATGAGAATTTTGATGTGGAGAAGCAGGAATTGAAGAATGAGGAATTGAAAGCCAAATTGCTAGCGGCGCTGGCAACTTTGGCTTGAATCTGGAACTACTTGTTTTTGGAATCCTTCCGCTAATTACAAGGGAATTCTACTCGGGCTTTTCAGCAAGAAAATGTGGGGGCAATACCGGCCCCCAACAATGATGCTGGTTTCTAACCGCCATGCACCATTTTGTGTATCAGCGTCAGATCAAAGTGATGTGCAGCGATGAATAAAGTAATCAGGAAAACGATGACGGCAATCGCAATGGTGGTAGATTTTTTCATATGATACTTTCAAAGAATTAAAGGGCTTAATGCGCAAAACTGGCACGTATGCTTAAACGTGATGCTTTCCAGGCCGGATAAGCTGAAGCCAAAACAGCGCCACTTGTGACGATGAATAGCCATATCCACAAAGATTTTTGCGAGATGACCAGAGGGAAGGCTTCGTCAAATAGCAGATTGCCCAAAAACGCGCTGATGCCTGCTGACAAAGGCAGCGCCATGGCAACGGCAATACCAAAGCTCATCAGGGCGATGAACAAAGCTTCTGCAATGACGTTGCGTATCACTACACCAGGGCTGGCACCGATACTGCGCATGACGCCAAACTCACGAGTACGTTCGGCGACATTGCTACTCATGGATGAGCCTAAGCCAAGTACGCCAACCAGCGCCATCAGGATAGAAATAAACAGCAAGGCGTTGACCAGAAGATCAAAGTGATCGTCAACTTCCTGACGCAGCATGTTTTCCGTAATGCTCACACTGATACGTATTTCTTGCCTGCTCAAAGCCGCTTCAATTTGCTTTGTGATTGCATCTATCGTTTTTGGATCATGCTGATCCATTACTACACGAAAGCTTCTGTAAAGCTCACTCTGGTCGGTTAATTTGGCGTAAGTGGCAGGTGAGACGTAAGCCATTGCGCCAGTCATTTTCTGCCTGGCGATACCGACCACACGCAAGCTGGCTGTCTTGTCGCGTACTCCCAGGGTAATGGTATCGCCGACTCTCACCTTGGGAAATGATTCCAGTGCCTTGTTGTTTAACACTACCGTATCAAGGCCATTTCCTGCGCTACTCTTTATTTCACTAAGCCACTGCCCACTTTGCATCGTCAGGTTGATCAGTTTGCTGCCATCGGGAATAGCGGTCACATTGAGTGAGCCGTGGCCGCCGTCAGGATAGGTTCTTTCAATATTCAAACCGTCTGGTCTGTGTCGGGCCACGGAGCTACTACTCCAGGCTTCGACCAGGTTCACGCCAGAGATGGTGCCGATAGTGCGAATGATTTTATTCTTGTCTGCTGGCTTGCTTAAATGGATTTCAAGGTCATAGTGACGTTCTGCGGCTGCTTCTGCCAGGTGTTCCTGCGATGCCTTCCTGACGTTAAGACTACTGATAAACATCGCCCCGGCAGTCGCTAACAAAGCCAGCGTGAGCATTAAACGGCCCTGGCTCCTGAAACTGTTTCGTAATGACATCAGCATGCCGCGATCCAGTCCAGGTAAATGAGATAGCCATTTGCCAAAAGCTTTTTCTGCAAAATATTTTTGTTTGCTACCAAAGTCAGTCATTGCAGTATGCGCACTTACATTGCATGCTCTGGAAATAGGTACTACTGCCATGCAAAGCGGAACTAGTACTCCAGCCATGATCAGTACCAGATATACATAGTCAGGGACTGCGCCACTATTCATATTGAAATTAAGTACACTCACTAAAATTTGCTGAGAAAAGGCGCGACCTGCCGCCAAGCCAGCTGGTGCGCCTATGCAAGTTGCCAGCAAAGCCAGGATTAATACCAAGCTGAGATATAAGGTAGCGATTTGCGAAGTTCGCGCACCTATGGTTTTCATCACACCGATCTGGCGCACTTGTTGTGCCAGCATACTTTCAATGATAGTCGCGGTCAGCACCGCACTCAGCACCAATGCAATGCCACTAAATACCAGCAACATTCCCAATATGGAAGTCATGATCAGTTGGTGCGGATGTTCACCGGGTGGCGGTATTCTGATGCGTTCTACGACATGTCCTTGTTGCTGTATCCAAAGTGCCAGGCTGCTGGCAAGCTGCTCGATAGCATCGATGTCAAAGGGATTATTGCGGACGGTAATTTTCAAATCATGCATACCATCCCTGATACCCAGGGCTACCATGGTATCTGGCGTTGCGTAGGCAAAGGCAGACATGCTGGGTACGGGCACGCCCGGGTCATGTGCGCTGCCGGAGACAGTTATTTGGCGTTGGCTACCATCCGCCATTTTCAATTGCAGCACATCACCTGTTTTCAGTTTCAACTTCTTCAAGGAGTCTTTTTCTAAAAGTAGTGTGTCTGGCGGTGGCGGCCATGCACCAGTTTCTGGAAAAATGCTATTGATATGCAGTTCTTTAAAGTCATCGACGATCATCAAGTTGAGCGCTTGCAAACGACCATCTGCCAGTTGTATGCCCGCATCCACTTTCGCACTGGCTTGCGCAGCCGCTATGCCAGGGAAATTTCGTATTGACTGCATCAATTGAGCGTCGATATTATCTATTCTCAACGTGGCGGAAGCTGGATTGGTAGCCAGATAGTTTTGCCGGATTTCACGTGTCAATATGGTGTAGCTGACTAGCATGGTGGCAAGACCAAACACACCTGCAGCGATGGCCAGTATCATCATGGCAGTACGGCCAGGCATTAATTGCGCGTCGCGCGCCAGTTTCATCCAGCGAGGCTTAAGCAACATATTGCCTCCCGCAAGTTGGGGCAGAAATGAGGTCTGCTGCATTGCGGAGCTCACCATCTGCCATGGTGACGCTGCGGCTAAAATAATGGCTATAGTCGCGCTCATGGGTCACCATCAACACGGTTTTTCCTTCCACCACCAATTGTGCGAATAATTGCATGACGCTATTTGCCGTTTCCGTATCAAGATTACCGGTAGGTTCATCTGCCACCAAAATTTGCGGATCATTTGCCAGTGCCCTGGCAATGGCAGCGCGCTGTTGCTGACCACCAGACAAGCTGCTGGGTAATTTATCGGCTTGATTGCCTATCCCCAGCTTTTCCAGTAGCGTGATGGCACGTGGCCTGCGCTCGCGAGGCAGGTACATATTGCAAAAATCCATGGGGAGCATGACGTTTTCAGCTATGGTCAAGGTGGGGAGGAGTTGAAAAAATTGAAAAATAATGCCGACGCTTTTACCGCGCCAGGTCGCCAGTTCGCTTTGTTTTAAAGTATGCACCGCAGTAGCACCTATCAATATTTCTCCTGAGTTGACGTGGTCGATACCTGTCATGACGTTCATCAAAGTCGATTTTCCACTACCAGATTTACCGATGATGGCAACAAATTCCCCTTCTCGTATCTCCAGACTGATGTTTTTAAGGGCCATGAATGCGCCTGATGCAGTCTCGTATTTTTTACATATGTCTTTTAATACGATCAATGGTCTTGCTATTGTTTGTATTGGCATTTTTTTTTCCATATGGTTTGATAGGCGCATTTGCCAGCGGGATACTGTGCAGAACTGCGACTGAAGCTATTTAATTCCTGCGGTGTTTCTGTTGTGTGTCCGTGCATGGCACTTCTTGCAACGCCGTGTTTCCAGGGATGAACAGAAACAATCCAGAAACAATCCAGAAACAAATATGGAGAAAAAAGGCACCGATTTGATGAACAAATCAGTTATAAAGCAAGCTATGGAGAAAGCAGATCATTTACTGATCGTCGATGATGATGAAGAAATTCGCGATCTATTAAAGCGTTACCTTGAAAAAAGTGGTTTCAAGGTGAGCGTGGCAGCCAATGGGCGGCAGATGCGCAGCATACTTGCTACTGGCGGTATTGATCTGATCGTGCTTGATTTGATGATGCCGCATGAGGACGGTCTTAGCCTGTGCCGTGAGTTGACGGCAACGCAAGTGCAACCAGTGCCGATCTTGATGCTGACGGCCAAGAATGAAGAGGCAGACCGCATCCTGGGTCTGGAAATGGGGGCGGACGATTACCTGACCAAACCCTTTGCGACGCGCGAATTGCTGGCACGCATACGCGCTATATTACGCCGTGCCCGAATGATTCCAGTGCAATTACGTGAACTCAGTGGTGGCCGCATGCTGGGTTTTGGTGTCTGGGTCGTGGATACTCATGCCCGACAGTTAATTGACGACAGTGGCGCGATTGTTTCCTTGAGCGGTGCCGAATATCGCCTGTTACGGGTTTTTCTCGACCATCCACAGCGCGTACTCACGCGTGACCAATTGCTCAACCTGACACAAAACCGCGACGCAGATTATTTTGATCGCTCCATCGATATCCTGGTCAGTCGTTTGCGCAAGCGCTTGCGTGACGATTCGCGAGAACCCCAATACATCAAGACGCTGAGAAGTGAAGGTTATATTTTTTCGAGTACGGTAGAACACCGGGATGAGCAGTCATGACTGAGTTGAAACGGAAATTGCAAGGTATATGGCCCAATTCATTATTTTCACGCCTGGCTTTTGTATGGATATTAGCTTTATTGCTTGGACATCTTATCAACAATGTATATGGATACATTTCTATCCATGAAGATCAGATTGCCCGCACAGATTATTACCTGACAAAAGATTTATCAGTACTGTTGCCCATTCTTGACGCGGCCACGCCATCGGAACGCAAGCTTTGGATGGAGAAAATGCAGCGTCATGCTTACCGCTATGAGTTAAGCACAGTTGCTCCAGATTACCTGGCAACATCGACGAGCAAATGGACAAACCCGCATCGTCGGCATGGTTTGGCTGATCCCCTCAAGGAGGAGCTGGCTACAAGCTACGCAGCGAGAAGCTCGGCTGGCATCTCTCCGGGAGAGATGGGGCGTTTGTATTTCTCATTGAAAGACGGAGCCGTATTAATCGCCATTATTAATAAAACTGTCTGGCCTGTAGATTGGGGCGCTGGTTTAGTCTTCGCACTTCAAATGCTTGCAGTGATCACGTTTACCTGGCTGGCTGTAAAACAGGCGACACGACCTTTGCAGCGTTTGGCTGAGGCAGCAGATACGCTGGGTTCATCATTGCACGGTGAAGCCATTCCAGAGGATGGCCCCAGCGAGGTTGCCAGAGCCGCAGCTGCTTTCAATGCCATGCAGGCACAGATCAAAGAACATCTGGCTGAGAGGGTGCATATACTGGCTTCGATCTCACATGATTTGCAGACCCCCATTACACGCATGCGTTTGCGAGCTGAGCTAATGGATGACGGCAGTTTACAAGAAAAAATGTTGAACGACCTCGACGCCATGCAGCAACTGGTAGAGGAGGGGATCACCTATGCACGAAGCGCACGAAGAACCACAGAAGAAGTATGTCGCGTGGATATCGATGCTTTACTTGACAGCCTGGTCTGTGATTATGTGGATGCCCAACACGCTGTGCGCCTGAGTGGGGAAATCGGCACGATACTTTCTTCAAGGCCCAATACGCTCAGGCGCATCATAATTAATTTGATAGACAATGCCTTGAAATTTGCAGGAGATGTCGAGATACAACTTGGCAGAATATCGCCAGGACAGATATCGGTGTCGGTATTGGATAGAGGGCCAGGGATACCTGATAGTGAAATGGCTGCAGTATTGCAGCCATTCTATCGTGTGGAAAATTCGCGTAACCGCAAGACTGGTGGGACTGGTCTTGGCCTGGCAATTGCTCAGCAATTAGCACTTGCAGTAAATGGGTCCATCACATTAAGTAATCGTGACGGCGGCGGCCTGGAGGCCAAGCTGATTTTTCCTGTAGCTGCAGAAACAAAATAAGCGTCTTGATCTGTCAAGAATGACAGTCTCAATGCTTGCCTGTACTCCCAAAACCACCTTCGCCACGCTCACTCTGTCCAAAATCATCAACGATATTAAAGCCGACTTGCAACACAGGTACGATGATGAGTTGCGCCAGTCTTTCCATAGGCTGCAGGGTGAATTCTGACTGGCCACGGTTCCAGGTCGATACCATCAGTTGGCCTTGATAGTCAGAGTCGATCAGGCCAACCAGATTACCGAGGACGATGCCATTTTTGTGACCCATGCCACTGCGTGGCAAGATCATGGCAGCGTAGCCGGGGTCTGCTATGTGAATTGCTAAACCGGTAGGGATCAGCACCGTCTGGCCGGGTTGGATAGTGATGGCCTCATCTATGCAGGCGCGCAGGTCCAGGCCAGCGCTGCCAGGTGTGCCGTAAGCTGGCAGCATGTCTTTCATGCGGTTGTCGAGAATTTTCAGGTCTATGTTTTTCATGGTATTAAGAAAAAAATAATGCTCAAAGAGCGGTCGCTCTTTGAGCAGGTATGGAAGATTTAAATGAGGCTGGAGCGCAAGGCGATTTCAGCCACCAGTTGTTGAGCCAGGGCTTGTTTGTCGGCACGCGGCAAGACAGTATGGCCATGCACATCAAACAGCACCAGCTCGTTCTCGTCCTTGCCAAAGGTATGGTGACCGATATTGCCAACCAGCAGAGGTACGTCTTTCTTTTGGCGTTTGGCTGCACCGTATTGCAAAAGATTTTCTGATTCTGCGGCAAAGCCCACGCAGTAGGGCGCATTCTGCATGGCTGCGACGCTGGCCAGTATGTCCGGGTTTTGTGCAAATTGCAGTTGTGGTGCATCACCATCGCTGGTTTTTTTCAGTTTCTGGGCACTGGCATTGGCAACGCGCCAGTCGGCGACAGCGGCAACTGCCACAAACACATCTTGTTTTTGCTGCTGTAGCTGTACTACGACTGCATCAAACATTTGCTGCGCAGTTTGTACATCAATGCGGCGCACACCATAAGGGGCATCCAGCGCAGTAGGACCAGAGACCAGCGTTACGATGGCTCCGGCTTCCCAGGCAGCCTGCGCTATCGCATAACCCATTTTGCCGGATGATAAATTGGTGATGCCACGTACCGGATCTATTGGCTCAAATGTAGGACCAGCGGTGATCAGTACATGTTTGCCAGCCAATGTCTTGGCCTGGAAAGAAGCGATGATTTCTGTCAGTAACTGCTCAGGTTCCAGCATGCGGCCCATGCCGGTTTCACCACAAGCCTGGTTGCCTGCAGCCGGGCCTAGCAGGTGTATTCCATCTGCCTTGATCTGTTGCACATTGCGCTGGGTGGCCGGGTTTTGCCACATCTCTACATTCATGGCCGGAGCGATGAGCAGAGGTAAGCTGGCTGGGCGGGCAACGCACAGGGTGGACAATAAATCGTTGCAGGCACCATGTGCGAGCTTGAAGATAAAGTCAGTACTGCAAGGCGCAATGACGATGGCATCAGCATCACGCGTCAGGTCTATGTGCGGCATATTGTTATTGATGCGCGCATCCCACTGGTCGGTGTACACCGTATTGCCAGACAGTGCTTGCATGGTCACAGGCGTGATGAAATGGGTGGCAGATTCTGTCATCACCACCTGTACATCTGCACCGGCCTTGCCGAGTGCACGCGTCAGTTCTGCAATCTTGTAGCAGGCTACGCCACCGGTCAGGCCCAGAACGATCTTTTTACCAGCCAGTCGCAGACTCATGGTGCTACTCCTTATTTTTTGACGCGGCGTAATTCATCTAATATGAATAATGCTGCACCTATGCAAATCGCGCTGTCAGCGATGTTAAATGCCGGGAAATGATAAATTTCCTGGTAATGAAAATCCAGGAAATCGATGACATGGCCATACAACACCCTGTCAATCACATTACCCAGTGCACCACCCATGATCAGCGCCAGTGCAGTGCAAAACAGCTTTTGACCGGCATGGCGTTTCAACAGGTAAGTGATGTAGGCAGCTGCGATCAAACCGATAGCGGTAAAGAAATAACGTTGCCAGCCTGCTTCTGCAGCCAGGAAGCTGAAGGCAGCCCCCTTGTTGTACGCCAGGGTCAGATTAAAAAATGAGGTTATGCTCAGGGTCTCAGCGTAGGCAAAGGCCTTGCTGATCGTGATTTTTGTGACCTGATCCAGCAAGATAATGATGGCGGCCAGACCCAGCCAGGGTATCAGGCTGGAACCGGAGGAACGGGAGCCTGAAGAATTACTCGATGCAGCGGGACGTTTTTTGGTCGCCATGGATATTGAACTCTTGTGAAGTCTTGATTAATGCAAGAAGGAGCAGGTTTGCACCTGCCCCAAACTCGCAACTACATTTTTACTATGCAAAGCGACGCGCTTCACCAGCGCCAAACAGATTGCTGACACAGCGGCCACACAGGCCAGCGTGTTCAGCATTGCTACCCACGTCTGCACGATAATGCCAGCAACGCTCGCATTTTTCGTATTTGGATGGAGTGACGACCACGGTTTCTTCTGCTTCGCTGGCAACCTGTTCCACACCTGCTGCGGAAGTGATCAGGGTGAATTTCAAGTCGTCGGCAAAGCTGCTCAATACATCAAACTTGCTGCCACTGGCCTTGATTGTCACTTCTGCCTGCAAGGATGAACCGATGCCACCGGCCACGCGTACTTCTTCCAGTTGCTTGGTAACGTCGGTGCGCACCGCACGCAGGGCAGTATACTTGGCCAGCAAGGCTTCTGCATCGGCGATCTCTGGCAAGCTGTAATAGGTTTGCGTGAAGATGGTCTCATCGCTGTCTTTGTAAACATCAGCGGCGGCAAAGAATTGCCAGGCTTCTTCTGCGGTGAAAGACAACATCGGTGCCATCAGGCGTAGCAAGGATTGTGTAATATGCCAGATCGCAGTTTGTGCAGAACGACGCGCATGCGAAGTCGTGCCGCTGGTGTACAGGCGGTCTTTCAGGATATCGAGGTAAAAACCACCAAGGTCTTCTGAGCAGAATGATTGCAATTTGCTGACGACTGGATGGAATTCAAATGCTTCAAAATGTGCCAGGATATCTTTTTGCAATGCCGCCATATTGGCGATAGCATAGCGATCTATCTCCAGCAACTCATTGATGGCAACAGCATCTTTTGAAGCATCAAAATCAGATGTGTTAGCCAGCAAGAAGCGCAGGGTGTTGCGGATACGGCGATAGGCTTCCGTGACACGTTTCAGGATTTCATCGGAGATAGACAGTTCACCTGAATAATCAGACGAGGCAACCCAAAGGCGCAAGATATCGGCACCTAAGGTGCTGGAGATTTCTTGCGGCTCCATGCCATTTTTCAATGACTTGGACATTTTCCGGCCTTGACCATCGACGACGAAACCATGTGTCAGCAAGGCTTTGTAAGGTGCACGGCCATCCAGCATGGACGCTGTCAACAGCGAAGAATGGAACCAGCCGCGATGCTGGTCAGAACCTTCCAGATAAAGATCTGCCGGGAAGGCTGACTGCTCTTTGTGCGAGCCGCGTAAAACAGTCTGATGCGTTACGCCAGAATCAAACCATACGTCCAGGGTATCGCGGTTTTTCACATACATGGCAGCTTCATCACCAAGCAAATCAGCGACTTCGATTTTTTGCCAGGCTTCTATGCCTTCTTTTTCTATACGCAAGGCGATTTGTTCCAGCAATTCTGGTGTGCGTGGATGCAATTGGCCAGTTTCCTTATGCAGGAAGAAAGCCATAGGCACGCCCCATTGACGTTGGCGTGACAAAGTCCAGTCAGGACGGTTGGCGATCATGCCATGCAAACGCGCCTTGCCCCATGCCGGGAAGAAGGCGGTTTCATCGATAGCGTGCAAGGCCGTTTGACGCAGGCTGGCACCACCCGCTTTGGGTGTGTTGTCCATGCTGGCAAACCACTGTGAAGTGGCGCGATAGATGATCGGTGTCTTGTGACGCCAGCAATGCATATAGCTATGCTCAAACATCTTGAACGAGAACAGCGTTCCCGCTTCACGCAACTTGTCACAGATAGGTTTGGACGCTTCCCATATCGTCATACCGGCAAAGAAAGGCAGGCTGGACGCAAATTTGCCGTCACCCATAACCGGGGCGATGATGTCGTCATCTTTCATGCCATGCGCCTTGCATGACTGGAAATCTTCTACGCCGTAAGCTGGTGCAGAGTGAACCACGCCAGTACCGGTTTCTGTACTGACATATTCACCCAGGTAGACTGGAGAAAAGCGGTCATAGCCAGCATCCAGTGCTGACAGCGGATGTTTGAATTTGATCTCAGACAAATCCGCACCCAGGCAAGTGGCGATGACTTCGCCTGTCAGGCCATAGTTGCTCAGGCTGGCCTCAACCAGGTCTTGAGCCAATATCAGCAGGATGTCTTCACCTTCGCGCTGGGTTTTGACCAGGGCGTAAGTGATTTCCGGGTGCATGTTCAGCGCCTGGTTGGACGGGATGGTCCATGGCGTTGTCGTCCAGATGACGCAATAGCCTTTGTCCAGCGGCAGCTTGTCGAGCTTGAAGGCAGCAGCCAGTTTGTCATGTTCAGCAAACGGGAAACCGACGTCGATGGATGGGTCGCGCTTGTTTTCGTATTCGACTTCAGCTTCAGCCAGGGCAGAGCCGCAGTCAAAACACCAGTTGACTGGTTTCAGGCCGCGATAGACATAACCTTTTTCCAGCAATTTGCCGAGTGCACGCAACTCATCGGCTTCATTGCCAAAGGCCATGGTCTTGTATGGGTTATCCCATTCACCCAAGACACCCAAACGGATGAAGCCGGCTTTTTGTTTCTCTATCTGTTCATTCGCATACACGCGTGCCTTGGCGTGCACTTCTGCTACAGGCAGGTTCTTGCCAAACAGTTTTTCTACCTGGATTTCGATAGGCATGCCGTGGCAATCCCAGCCAGGTACATACGGCGCATCAAAGCCAGCCATGGTACGGGCTTTGACGATCATGTCCTTCAATATTTTGTTGACGGCATGACCCAGGTGGATATCGCCATTGGCGTACGGTGGGCCGTCATGCAGGATGAATTTCGGGCGGCCAGCGGTAGCCTTGCGCACACGTTCATAGATTTTCTTGTCTTGCCATTCCTTGACCCACTTGGGTTCGCGTTTGGCCAGGTCGCCACGCATGGGAAATGCAGTTTCGGTCATATTGACCGGGTATTTACTGGCAGTTTTTGCCGCTTTGTTTTCAGACATAATGAGTTTTCTATTTTTTTAAAATCAGGGTGAAGTCACAGGCAATTACAACTAACAATGTGTGAGCTTCAAATTCGGTCAGTGGCAGAGCGGGCAGGGCGGTGACTGTCGGCAAAATAGGCGCGAGCCTGATCTGCATCCTTGTTGATGGCCGCAGTCAGGGTAGGCAGGTCTATGTATTTTTCTTCATCACGCAGTTTTTTCAAGAATTCTATCTGCACGACTTTGCCGTAAGCTTGACCGCTGTAATCAAATACATGGGTCTCCAGCAGTACACGGCCACTGTCATCGACAGTAGGTCGCACACCCAAGCTGGCAACGGCGGGCAAAGGCTGGTCTGCCAGGCCATGTACTTGCACGATAAAGATGCCATTCAGTGCAGGGCGGTGATGGGCGATACGCAGGTTCAGCGTAGGAAAGCCTATGGTGCGCCCCAGCTTTTGGCCGTGCACCACATGGCCTGAAATACGGTAAGGGTGACCCAGCAAGGCTTCTGCCTCATCAAAATCACCATTGGCCAAGGCCAGGCGTACTGCAGATGAAGATATGCGCACACCCTTGTTTTGTACTGAAGGCAGGGTTTCAACCGTAAAGCCAAAACGCTGTCCCGCTTCAGTCAATGTAGCGATATCGCCAGCACGTTTTGCACCAAAGCGGAAATCTTCACCGACCATGACCCATTTGACATGCAGACCATCGACCAACACTTTTTCTATGAAGTCTTGCGGTGACAATGCAGCGAAGTGGGCATTGAAGTGTTCAACGATGACTCTGTCTACACCAGCAGCTTGCAGCGAAGCCATGTTGTCGCGCAAATTGGCGATGCGTGTTGGTGCTTTCGACAGATCACCCAGCATCTGGGCAAAAAATGCACGCGGATGTGGTTCAAATGTCATCACGGCGGCTTCTATGCCCAAACGTGTGGCAGCATCCCGCAAACGGGCAAGCAAAGTCTGGTGGCCCAGATGTACGCCGTCAAAATTGCCTATCGCCAGCGCACAGGGTGCGCGGGAGGCTGCATTTGGAAGTCCGCGAAATACCTTCATTGTTTCCAGAAAACTGCTGCAAAGCCGTAGATTATAAATGCTTTCGTCTGGCTATAGACCTGATCTGAGGTGGAAATGCAAATTTCACAAGGGATTAATTTGTGAAATCATCACATTTCTCAACATTTGGTGTATGAATCAATGATGATGTGACCACAAAACATCGTTGGAGCTCAGATAAGACTGAACGGCCTCCTTGTTGCCAGTCGCATGTTTCATGATTTCGCCGCAATTACAGATGCCCTGGTAAGGCTGGATGTGCGAGCAGGCAGAAACTTTTTGCAAGAAGACCTGGACAGACTTGCTGCAGTTTTTACATTTAAAGGTCAGGATGCGGGCGGGTTTGTTGATCATGATGCTAATTTTCTAAACGATTTTTTTAAACAATGAATAAATTCAGTGAGCAGGCCAAGAACTATTGCTGCTCACAATACAGCTGCTATTTTAATTTTAAACGCCACAATGAAGTAACTTCTTTGACGCGGGCAGCATGCAAGGGGTCGTTTTCATCCGTAGATTTTGGATGACGGGGCTTGATATCCATTTTGCCGATGACAGTCAGGCCACCTGCCTCTATCCAGCCCGGCAATTCTGACGCACTGCGCAGGCCCAGGTGTTCGGCAAAGTCAGACATGACCAGCCAGGCTTCACCCTGTGGTTCCAGATGTTCTGCCACGCCAGCCAGAAAGCCGCGCAGCATGCGGCTGTCTGGATCATATACGGCATATTCTATCGGCGAGTTGGGGCGTGCAGGTATCCACGGTGGGTTACAAACCACCAGCGGCGCACGACCGGGTGGGAACAGGTCTGCCTGTACCAATTCAATTTGGTCGGCTAAACCCAGTCTGTCTACATTTTCACGGGCGCAGGCGAGGGCACGGAGGTCCTGGTCGGTCGCAACGATTTTTTTGACGCCACGTTTTGCCAGCAGGGCTGACAAGACTCCAGTGCCCACACCGATATCAAAAGCCAGTGTTGTCGATGGCAGCGGTGCTTTCGCCAGCAAGTCTATGTATTCACCACGTACAGGTGAGAACACGCCATAGTAAGGGTGGATTTTTGCACCCAGAGCAGCGATCTCAACACCATTCTTGCGCCATTCATGCGCACCTATCAGGCCCAGCAATTCACGCATGGAAGCCACAAAGGCAGTGCTTGGTTCACCATACACTTCGCGGCAGGCTTGCGATACATCTGGCGCGCGGCGCAGGGTGATGCGGTAATCGGCTTCAAAGGGGATTAACAGCATGGCCAGCACGCGCGCTCTTTGCGATTGCGCCTGGCGGTGCAGGTTGAATGCTTCTTTGGCAGATTCAGGTACTTTGGCTTTTTTGCTGGCCTTGGCCGGTTTTTTATCGATACGACGTGCCAGTGACTGCAATAACTGTTTGGCATTGTGGTAATCACCACGCCACAGCAAGGCCGTGCCTTCACAGGCCAGCTTGTAAGCTGTTTCTGTATTCATGCGGTCATCAGCAATCTGCACGCGCTTGGGCGCTGGTGCGCCACTCTCTGAATGCCAACGGCATGAGCGGGCTTCGTCGTTTTCTATCCAGTGCAATTGCAGAGCGGGGTCGGGGGTGTTCATGTTTTTCTTTTTGTTGATTTTGTTGATGGTGCGGGTTTGCCAGCAGGCGGCCAAGGCTGGAGTGTAACAAAGAAAGCAGGCTGGAAGAGTGCTCTCTGAGGAACGCGCTGGATTTTGCCGGTGAATTTCCTTTGCTGGGGCAAAGTAAAAAATACAGCTGCCAAGCACAATCTTATGTTAACCTCATGCTTCTTAATATATTAAGCCTGCGAGATACCCACCATGCCCATTTCATTTCGTCCTGTTTTGCTAGTCACTTTGCTGTCTACTTTAACATTCGCTGCCCCTGACAGCATGTCTGCGAGCGCACCGGTATCCGTCAGCAAGAAAGCCGATCAGGGTTTTGCACAGGTCAAGACAGCCTTCCTCACTGCTTTGTGGCAACAAGACCCGGACATGGCGATGGCGGCTGGCCGTTACCAGGATGCCAATAAACTTGTACTGCCAAATCAGGCTACCCGCGATGCCTATGTTGCTTTTGTTGATAACTGGCTAGCGCAATTGGGCAAGGTGGACGCAGAAGCTTTGTCCGCAAAAGAGCAGACTGACCTGGCGTTGATACGCAACTACCTGAACGGTGCACGCTGGTATGTGACACAATTCCGCGAATTTGAATGGAACCCTACCCAGCATAATATAGCGGGCAGTTTTGATGCCATTCTTAATACTGATTTCGCCCCAAAAGCGAAGAGGGTACTGATAGCGATACAGCGCCTGCAAGCCGTGCCAGCGTATTATGCAGCGGCCAAAGCCAGCATCAAAAACCCTACGCCTGAACATACCCGTCTGGCAATCAAACAAAGTGGCGGTGCCATCACAGTATTGGCAGGGCTGGAAAAAGTAGCCGCACAAGAGAAACTCGCAGGCAAAGACAAGCAAGCGCTGGAAGAGGGCTTGAAAAATGCGCGTGCTGCCGTCAATGACTACGTGCAATTTCTTGAAGACCTGGAAAAAAAACTTGATCCGGCAACGGCGCGTTCTTTCCGCATAGGCAAGGATTTGTATGAAGGTAAATTCACCGCAGATATCCAGTCCTCACTGAGCGCGGAACAAACTTACCAGCGCGCACTGACCGCCAGAGATGAAGCGCATAATAATATGGAAAAATTGGCCGACCAGCTCTGGGATAAAACCATGGGCGCGCAAGCCAAACCTGCTGACCGCGTCAAGAAGATTGCCATGGTCATTGACAAGCTGTCTGAAAAACACGTAGATGCAAAAGACTTGTATCCTGAAATCCGCAAGCAATTGCCACAGTTGGAGAAATGGATACGCGAGCATGACCTGGTCAGTCTTGATCTGAAAAAACCGCTGGTGGTCCGTGAAACGCCGGAATATCAACGCGGTGTCAGCCTTGCCTCTATCGAAGCGCCAGGCATCTTCAGGCCTAACGATAAAACCTATTACAACGTGACGCCTTTTGATGGGCAGCCTGCCGAGCAAATTGAAAGCACCCTGCGTGAATACAATCACTGGGTCTTGCAGATATTGAACATCCACGAAGCCATTCCTGGTCATTACACGCAACTGCAACATGCAAATAAATCACCGTCAGTGATCAAGACACTGTTTGGCAATGGTGCCATGATAGAAGGCTGGGCGGTCTATAGCGAACGCATGATGCTGGAGTCGGGTTATGGCGACAATACGCCAGAGATGTGGCTCATGTATTACAAGTGGAATTTACGTGCGGTCTGCAATACTATCCTCGATTATCAAGTGCATGTACTCGGCATGACAGAGGCAGAAGCCAAAGACTTCTTGATGAACCAGGCCTTCCAGACCAAGGCAGAAGCGGATGGAAAATGGCTGCGGGTGCAATATACATCCGTGCAACTCACCAGCTATTTCAGCGGTTATAGCGAGATACTTGAATTCCGCGAACAACTCAAAAAGCAGCAGGGCGACAAATTCAAACTCAAGCAATTCCATGAGCAATTCCTTAGCTATGGCAGTGCGCCTGTGGGGATGATCAAGAAGCTGATGTTGAAGGATGCGGGAAAATAAAAATTTCTTACAGGATTCCGGAATAGTTGCTGGTATTCTTCTCCTTCAAAAATTATTAAGCAAAGTCGCCCGCCATGATCAGATTAAAATTATTCAATTCTATTTTAGTTCTCATGGTGATATGCCCTGGTTACGCATTCAGCCTGGAAACTAGTATCAAGGACAAAGAACAACTACTTATCGGCACATGGCAAAAAGGTTTGACCGCTGAAATTGCAGCATTAAGCGCAGATCAACTGGCTCAGTACAAATCGTTGAGCCGTTTAGGTGAGGTGGTTCAATATAAGGCGGACCATAGTTTCGTCATGTATCCGCCTTGCGGAAAAAAGGCGGAGGATTTGCGTAAACTTGGGATGAGTTTTATTGAAGGGACCTGGCAGATCAATGATGCTGGTGATTTGGTGAGTGAGGTCAGCAATAAAGGCAAGGTCTTTACGCAAGTATCGAAAATTGATTGGATAAATGAACAGCTTGTATTGACCATAGGAAAAGCGGGCACAGGCGATAGGATGGGAAAATATTCTGGCAAGTTCCCTCCGCAATGCTCCTAGTATGGTGCAAATCAAGTTGACATGATTCTCAACAGCAAATAGCGATGCGCCCAGATATTTATAAAGTTACCCAAATCGGTCAAGGTTTTCTCGCCGTCATGGCCAAACCCGTTGCAGGCGAATGGATAGAAGACGAATTTCGCGGGATTGCGCAATTCGGCATTAGCAGGCTGGTCTCGTTGTTAGAGACCCATGAAATACGTGACTTGGGTTTGCAGACTGCGCCAGACTTATGCGCAGCAAATCAAATCAATTTTATGCATTACCCCATCAAGGACAGAGGCTTGCCATCTTCTTTTTCTGCCACGCAGAAACTGGTGACGCAATTACATGATGACCTCCTCAAGGGGAGCAATACAGTCATCCACTGCCGCGCCGGAATCGGGCGGACTGGCCTGCTTGCCGCAGCAGTGTTGATACGACACGGGTTTGATGCTGCGGCTGCGCTGGCCATAATCAGCAAAGCGCGTGGTGTTATGGTTCCCGATACCCAAGAACAAATCGATTGGCTGAACAAGCATCTGGCCGCATTGCGGACCTGAAATATCAAAATTCTGTTCAATTCAGATTTTAATTCCCTTCCTTTTCAGGATAAATATTCCACTGAAGTAATTTAAATTTCCTGCCGGAAAAATATTCGCTCGTCTGTTTTGGTGCATCCACAAAAATTGTGGTGCAAAAGTCGTAAAAATGCACAAAACAGATAAGCAAGAGTGGTTTTTTCACAAATTTGTTAAAAAAAGTCAAACCTCGGTAACAAAACTGACATGTGCGGATGTTAATCTAGTAATCGTTTGCGCAAACGATTGCTTAATATAACTTTCGTTAAATCTCGTTTCTAGAAAGCTGCAAACAGCATGGTGGTAAGAAGAATAGTAGAGCTGTACAAGAATGGCTGCTTACGGATATCTGAACAAAGGCTGAAGAAAAAGAAGCGAGAGAGGCGTGTTCCCGATGGGATGCGCGCCGGCAAAGTATGACTCTGCTTTAATGATTTCAACTGAATGAGGATATGTGTGAGACGGTCACATATATGAATATTAATGAATAATCATTCAGGGGGAATATTTTTATGCAAGGTCTACAAAAAGCCGGCAAGCTAAAAGTGCTGGCGTTGCAACTCAGTCTTATGTTTACAGTCAGTTTTGCGGGCATGGGCGCAGCCTACGCGTCTATCCCGGATCATCACGAGTTTGATGCAAGTCTGCACGTGCCTTATCGCTCAGATGCCAAAGCCGGTGCCGAATCCCGTTATTTTACGATGGAATTCGAATACCCTTATGTCACCAAAGAGCAGACCATCACCTGGCGCCTTGAGTTGCTGGGCAGCGATGGTAAAGTCGTTGACCGCTGGTACGGCACAGAAAAACTGTTCAAGAAAACTGTTACTGCGCAAATGTTCTGGAGTGGCCGAGGCCCGACTGGCGCAGCCTTGAAAGATGGCATCTATCAAGTCAGGTTGACTGCCAAGGCGACAGACACATCTGCCCTGCAAGCTGCACCGGCAACTGATGTTGCCAGTACGGTGGAACGTGCGCTGGCAAAGCACGATACAGAAATCATTACACAAAACTGGCCACTGCAAGTCGGCAAGCTGGCTACACCAAAAATGCCTAGTTTTGCTGCCTTGCCAACCAAGGCCAGCAAAGCACTTTCTACTTCGTCCACAACTGCTGCGAAAATCGTAGCAGGCGCAGCTCCACCACCGGCTCCGGCAACTGGCTCACTGCCTTACACCATTTATTACGGCAACCTGCATAGCCAGACTAACCATAGCGATGGTGGTGGCGAACTGACTTCATGTACCGGTGCGCAAAACCCGCAATCTGCCGCTTATGGCCCAACCGACGCATATCAATATGCATTGAACAAGGGGCTGGACTTTTTGATGACGTCTGAGCATAACCATATGTACGATGGTTCTGACAGCACCAATGCGTCAGCTAATCCGGTAACTGCTAAAAATCTGTTTCAATCTGGCCTGACCGCAGCGAGCAGTTTTAATTCTGGTCATGCAGGCTTCCTTGCGATCTACGGTCTGGAATGGGGTGTCATCAATAACGGTGGTCACATGAATATTTTCAACACCAGTGAATTATTGGGTTGGGAATACAATAGTAGTAATCAACTGATCGCCGATACGCTCACGGCCAAGAACGACTATGCCGGCCTGTATACCCTGATGCGTCAACGTGGCTGGGTAGGTCAGTTCAACCATCCATCCAGCAGCGGCCAATTTATTGTCAATGGTACTGCCCTGGGTTATACCGCAGATGGTGACCAGGCCATGGTTGCTTGCGAAGTGTTAAATACTTCGGCTTTCTCGACGAATACAACAGAGACAGAAACCAGCCGCAGTACCTATGAAGGCGCTTGTAACAAGGCACTGGAAGCTGGCTTCCACGTCGCCTTCACGACAGACCAGGATAATCACTGCGCCAACTGGGGTGCGTCTTATACCAACCGCACGGGTATTTTGCTGGCAAACGGCGCTGCTCTGAATAATGCAAATTTTGTCGATGCCATGAAGGCGCGCCGCATCTTTGCTACCATGGACAAGACATCGCAAATCATCCTGACTGCGAATGGTCATATCATGGGTGAGCGTTTCACCAATAGCGGCTCTCTGACCCTGGTCAGTAATTTCGCCAGTACCAGTGGCCGTTCTGTTTCTACCGTCGTTATCTATGAAGGCGTGCCTGGCCGCAATGGTACGGTCACACAATTGTCCAGCACTGCAACGACGACAATTACCCCGGCAGTAGGCGAGCATTTTTATTATGCAAAGATCACACAGGATGACGGAAACATTCTGTGGTCTGCGCCGATCTGGGTGACACAGTCAAACAGCGTCGATACCACGCCACCTACAGTCAGCGCAGGTGAATCAGGCACGAGTGGTACCATCACATTATCTGCCAATGCGACAGATAACGTCGGTGTCAGCAAGGTTGAGTTTTATGTCGACAATGCACTCAAAGGCACAGCCACCAGCACGCCTTACAGCATGACACTGAATTCGACGAGCCTGACTAACGCCAGCCACAGTCTGGTCGCCAAAGCCTACGATGCAGCCAACAATGTCGGTACTTCATCGGCAGTCAGCTTCACCATCAATAACCCTGTCAGCGATACGACTGCACCTACCGTGTCGGCCAGTGAAAGTGGCACTAGCGGTAACATTACCCTGTCAGCGACAGCGACAGATAATGTGGGTGTGACCAAAGTTGAGTTTTATGTTGACGGAACGTTGAAGGCAAGCAGCACGACCTCTCCGTATTCAACGACATTGAATTCAACCACGCTGTCAAATGGGACACATAGCCTGGTTGCCAAAGCCTATGATGCTGCCAATAATATTGGTACATCATCTGCAGTGAGCTTTACTGTCAACAACAGTACATCCACACAGTTGATTACCAATGGTGGCTTTGAGAGTGGTGCCAGTTCATGGACTGCCAGTTCGGGCGTTATCAGTACCGGTGGCTCAGAAGCATCGCGCACAGGCAGCTACAAAGCCTGGCTCAATGGCTATGGCAGTGCCCACACTGACACTCTGTATCAACAAGTGACTATCCCTGCCGCAGCAACATCCGCCAGCCTGAGTTTCTGGTTGAAGGTCAGTTCGGATGAAACCACGACTACCCAGGCTTACGATACTCTTAAACTGCAAATACAAAACAGCAGCGGCACGGTATTGGCAACACTGGCGACATATTCGAACCTGAATAAAGGGACAGCTTATGTAAACAAAACCTTTGATCTGAGCAGCTATAAAGGCCAGACCATACGCGTGTACTTTGTTGGCGTTGAAGGTAGTGTGACAGCGACATCTTTCCTGCTTGACGATATATCGCTGATATCCCAATAAACGCGGTCAGGTGGTTTAGTATTAAAAACGAGAAAACCCGCCGAGTCTGGCGGGTTTTTCATTTGTGTTTTGTCTTTGCTTACTCTCAGTTTGCTGAATTGCCTCGGACATGCGACAAAAAAGAGTGGTGATAATTGGCTTCTGTAATTCGCTTCTGTAATTCGCGGTAAGATATCCCATCTTCCTAACGAATGCCGGGGATCAAAATGAAGATCAGGTTTTATCACGCACCAGATGCAAATTGCTGCGAACGCTTGTTGTGGATACTTGACTATAAAAAAGTCGATTACGAGCGTATTGATGTCGGCTTGGGCGACGTCGGTGAACAAGTCAGGTTGCTGAGTCCCTTTGCCCGCGTGCCAATGATGGAAGTTGACGGCATCGCTTTAAGTGAATCCATGGCCATGGCAGAATTTATTGAGGAGGTCGCACCCAATCCACCTTTGCAATATACAGAGGCATTTGCCCGCGCCCAGGTGCGCGAGATTTGTGAAGCAGTTAATTCATCAATACATCCCCAGCAGAACGGTAGCACGGTGCGATTTTTTCATCCAGACTGGAGCAGAGAGCAGATGCGGCCAGTGCGTGCTAAATGGCTGAGTCTCAATTTAGAAAAATTGCAAGGGCGATTATGGCGCAGTAGTCAGTTTGCTGTCGGCACACAATTCACCATGGCCGATATCTTCGTCAGTATCATTTATCGCAAAGCGCTGGATCTCGGTGTGTCAAGCAGTGATTTGCCTGAGTATGATCAGTACTGGCAATTTCTGATGTCGAATGAAGCGTTACGTAGCAGCTGCCCGATCGTATCCTGAAGATGATAGTTTTCCGTGGTCTGTGAACTCGCCATGTTGGTCAAGCTTGCGGCAATATATCTTGTAGAAAAATGTTCTGGAAAGTACCAACGATGCTACTGAATTCGCGGCTGCAAGTTATTTTTTTGCTCAATGCTACAGTATTGATTACTCATCAGATTGACGCTGCTTTCTGGCACGAGTGGGACCTTTTCCATATTCCAGGAGGAAATCAGACTAACCTGTTACTGAACTTGCCGATTATCGCGCTTGTCTTGTTTGCGCAAGGGCAGGTGATGGCGAATAATAAAACCGCACTTGGCTATTACAAATTGATAGCTTTTTTAGGTTTTCTTACAGTAGCAATTCACTCTGCATTCTTTGCTGTGGGTAACGAAGCATTCATGCAGCCTGTGTCCATTGCTTTGTTAATCGCAACGGCTCTGCTCTCTGGCATGCAACTTTTCCTGCTTCGTAGCATTGTCCACGAATAGCCTTCATCTTTACTTCTGATACATTATGCATAAATTCACATTTCCCCTGCTGCTCTTTTTTTGTGTAGGTAGTGTATCCGCCGAGGTACATAACGACGCCATCAACATCAGTTTTCCGGATCAACTGGCGGGTTTTAAATTTGCTGAAACTTCCTCTTTTCCTGTGAAGGAGTTGGGTAATTATATTGCTTACAAACGTAGCGATCCTGTGCTGGCCTCGATTTACATTTACACTGCAGGCATTTCCCCCATCCCGGCCAGTATAGATACGCCAGTAGTCAAGCAGCATTTCAGTCAGATCATTGCTGAAGCAAAGGGAATGGAAAACTCAGGACAGGCGCGTTCTGTCAATTTGACTACTGGCTTTCAACAAAATACTCATTATTTCAGTTGTGGGCCACAATTTATCTGGCGGGAATTTGAATTTGAAAACGCGACTGGCGCGAATACCTCCTACACTTATTTGACCACGATGAAAAACAATTTCGTCAAACTGCGCATTACTCATCGAAAAGGCGACGCCCAGGCACGGAGCGAAGTTGAAACTTTTGTCGGTGAAATTAGAAAATTGCTAGGTAAATGTAAAGATTGAAATTTCAATCAGGAATCTTTGCTGACCTTGATTTGAGTAGGAAAATGAGAGATATGCTTGGTATAAACACTCCACTGGAACGTGCATTGATATCACTGGATGGATTATCTATCGGTGACGCTTTTGGCCAATGTTTTTTTCAAGAAGAAAGCAAGCTCTTACTTGACGAGGGGCGACAGCTACCGGAAGACCCCTGGTATTTTACTGACGACACAGAAATGACACTGTCCATCATCGCAGTTCTGCGCAGTCATGGTGAAATTCATCAGGACACATTGGCAAAAAGTTTTGCCAAACACTACAGCTACGACCGTGCCTATGGGCCGTCCATGCATAGAGTCCTGGCACGCATTGATGCAGGTGAGGCATGGCAAGAGGTGGTTGCCAGCGCTTTTGAAGGGCAGGGTTCTTATGGTAATGGCGCTGCCATGCGTGCAGCGCCACTTGGGGCTTATTTCGCAGATGATCTGGCATTGCTGATGAAGCAGGCCACTTTGTCTGCCGAAGTAACGCATGGGCATCCAGAAGGAATCGCGGGAGCCGTTGCCGTTGCATTGGCTGCCGCGCAGGCTTGCCTTTACAGCGATGTGGGAATAAGACCCAAACATGCAGAATTTTTAGGGAAGGTTATCGACTTGTTACCCCAGAGTGAAGTGCGCTCCAAACTGGCTCGCGCTCAGTCCATAGCGACTGCAGGGTCTATGGATTTTCTGGTCTCTGTTTTGGGCAATGGTAATAATATGTCGGCGCAAGATACGGTGCCGCTGGCCTTGTGGTGTTGCGGACAGGTATTGGAAGATTTCGAGAAGGCGATGTGGCTGACTGTCAGTGCAGGAGGGGACCGCGATACCTTATGCGCGATAGTTGGCGGTGTTGTCGCCTCGTTTGTTGGTGATGAAGGTATTCCAGATAATTGGAAATCCAAGCGTGAAGCTTTGCCATTATGGCATCTTGAATCTGGAGAGGTAAATTGACAAAGAAAAGTTTTTGGGACGACCCCTATCAAACCAGTTTGCAAACGCAAGTCAGCAAAGTGGATGGGAATGATATTTACCTCGCATCGACAATTTTCTTTGCATTCTCCGGTGGGCAGGAAAGTGATGAGGGCACTATAGGTGGGCATACGGTAGTTGCTGCGCGTAAGGAGGGACTGGGGTTGGTCTACACTCTGGCAGATGGTCATGGCTTGCAAGCTGGGCAGGATGTAGAAGTCTATATAAACTGGGACAGGCGTTATCGCCTCATGCGCCTGCACTTTGCGGCTGAACTGGTGCTGGAATTATTTTGCAAGTCGTTGCCTGGTGTGGGCAAGGTCGGTGCACATATTGCCCATGACAAGGCACGCATAGACTTTGTCTGGCCTGAAAGCATCGCACCCTTGCTGCCTGCTTATACGCAAGAAGCGCAAGCCATCATTGATGCTGATCTTGACATTACATGCGCATTTGAAGATGAGATTACGGAAAGACGCTATTGGGAAATCGCCGGATTTTCCCGCGTGCCCTGCGGTGGTACTCATGTCAAAAGCACGGGCGAACTGGGACAGATCAGATTGAAGCGTAACAATATAGGACGTGGTAAGGAGAGGGTAGAGATTTACCTGCTGCCATAAAAAAACAGCGACTGAAATATCTGTCGCTGTTTTTTTACGCTGTGAATAAGTAGCTGACTGAGGCTTACTTCGCAAACAAGGACGAAAACTGTTGCAGCACCGCTGCCGGATTGATATTGCCAGCCTCCCGCACCTGGCCATGTGGTGTCAGGTGATCGATAATACCAGGCAAAAATTCAGCGAGATGGCTCGCTGCTCCTTCATGTGAAATTCCAGCAGCATCAGCCAGTTGCTGCAATTGTCCGCCACTTAAAGCTTGCTGGATTTGCGCGGCAGAGATAGGCATATTTTGTCCCGTACCCACCCATGATTGCACGATGTCAGCCAGGCCTGCCTGATGAAACGCACTGATCAAGGCTTGCAAACCGCCAACGCCGCCAGGTTGTTTGTCGCCCAGCATGGCAACTACTGCCTGCATCAATCCTGCCTTGCTATCATTGTCTTGATTCATGCTACCAAGCATGCCTAATGCGCTATCGAGTAATCCCATGATTTTCCTTTCTGAATTGGTAAAGTGCTGCAAGTGTAAATCTGGATATCGACAGCAATTGTGAACTCTGTATGAAATTTGACAATGTTTTACGGCGATGGAAATTTTTAAGAATTTGTGCAGACCTTATGCCTATCTGTCTACATGCCACCCCATGCTGCATTCAATACTGCAATCGCAGCAAGCCCTGCAGTCTCGGTACGCAATATGCGTGGCCCCATAGATAGCGCCAGCACACCATGCTTGATGGCGAGATTTTCCTCTTCGTCGGAATATCCACCCTCCGGCCCGATCATCAGACTGACAGCTTGTGCAGGATGATGACGTGACCAGTCCGCCAGTGATTGCTCTGCGCGTGGCGTCAGCAATATTCTTTGATGCATGTCTTGCTGGCTCAGCCACTGGTTGAAATTCATCAGCGGTGCCAAATGGGCGAGGCGGTTGCGACCACATTGTTCAGCTGCTGCCACGACTATACCTTGCCAGTGCGCCTGTTTTTTCTCGGCACGTTCTGCTGACAGTTTGACGACACAGCGCTGTGCCGCCAGGGGCTGGATTGCGCTGACGCCAAGTTCCATGGCTTTTTCTATGATCCAGTCCATTTTCGAAGCTTCTGGCAGGGCTTGTACCAGGTTTAGCGAATAAGGTAATTCACATTCTTCTGGTAAAAATACTTTGACTTCCGCCGTCACGTTTTTCTTTGCCACCTGGGTCAAAGTGGCAACATAGCAGCCCCCTTCACCATTGAAGATGCTGATGTTGTCGCCTACGTTCTGACGTAACACGAAAACATGGTGTGCGACTTCATCCGGAAGCTCGATGGTGGCCCCTATACTTAAAGGGAGAGGGCAGTAAAAACGTGGCATTCAATTCTCTGTATTCAAAAGCAAAATCATTAATCTTTTAGTAGGTCATGCAGGCGGCGTTCAGCATGCCCAAGCCCAGACTCAAGGCGCCCAAAAAGACGCCAGAAGCAATTTTATTACCTGGTATGTCGGAGACTATGCCGGGAATCAACAAACGGGCAATACCAAAGGCCAGCAATTGTATGACCAGCGCTATCACACCCCAGAAGCACATATCAACCAGGCTGACACTGTTGGCAATGGCCGAAGCCAACGCCGTGCAATAACCCAGCACTGCACCAGACAGGCTGGCTGCTGCTGCAATATTACCTTCGCGTATCAAGGCAATTTCACGGTAAGGCGTGATGCGTATGTACACGACGACAAATATCGCCAGCAAGACGAAAGCGGCAGCAATATGACTGAAGAAGGCAAGTAGCCCGTGTGTCAGTAATTGTTCACTCATGGGGCATCCTATTCTACAAAATAATGGGGAATGAAACGACTGGTGTTTTTGGTGATCAGGGTTTCATCTTCGCGTATGCCTATACCAGCGGGTTCATCACCAACTATCCAGGCACCGATGGAGGTGTAAGCCGGTGTGATGCCATCATCAAATTTTGGTTGTGGTGCATAAGCCTGATAGATATAGCCTTCTTCACCATATTCACCACCAGTATGCATCACTTCACCATTGGCATAGATGGAAATGTTTTCTCCCTCGCGTGAATACAAGGGTTTCTTTACATGGTTGCCGCTGATACGCCATGCATCGAAATGGGCGGGCAAGAGGTTGGGGTGATTTGGGAACAGCTCCCACAATATTGGCAGTATCGCCTTGTTCGACAAGATCATTTTCCAGGCTGGCTCTATGATGCGCATGGGGCGCTTCAGCAAGTGATTGGAAAAATCTTCGCGGCACAGCCATTCCCATGGGTAGAGCTTGAACAGGTTATCGATACGACTGTCAAGATCATCGACGAATACGCCTTCGTCTTCATCCCAACCCAGGGATTCTATCGCGCACTGCTTGGTGGCAAAGCCAGCCTGTATGGCAGTGTCACGCAAGTAAGAGAGATTACCCTCATCTTCTTCATTGCCGCCTGCGCAGGCAAAGTGCAACAGGCCCTTGCCAGGGAATTTCTTCCACTGGGCTATGAGTTTTTCATGCAGGGAGTTGAACTGGTCAGCATCAGGAAATACATCCTGCAGCCAATACCACTGGGCGACACTGGATTCGACCAGGCCGGTGGGGGTATCAGCATTGTATTCCAGCATCTTGGGCGCGCCTGTGCCATCCCAGCTCAGGTCAAAGCGGCCATACAAAGAAAATTCTTTTGCGCGCCAGCTGTCTTCAACCTGTGACCAGAAGGCCTGGGGAATGGCAAATTTTTCTTGCATGCCGTGTTTGACGACATGATCAACGGCTTGCAATGACATCTGGTGCAAGTCCAGGCTGGCTTGTTCCAGTGTATCTACCTGGTCGGCAGTAAAGCGATAGGCATAGCGCTCATCCCAATACAGGCCGTCGATGGAGTGGTATGTAAATCCCAGGGATTCAAATTGCTGTTGCCAGCCTGTGCGTGGTGTTAATGATGTGCGTATCATTAACCACCCCCACTGTGGCCATGTGCTGTGCCGCCAAAACCACCGCGGCTGACACTGCTGCGGCTGGAGGATACACTGCGGCTGATGGCGTGATCACTGCCAGAGTTGCTGACACCAAAATTTCTTTGCACAGTGTCACGATAACCGGGTGAATAGAAGGGGCCGAAAAAACTGTGGGAATAACCACTATAGTGGCTGCCACTTGTGCCGGTGTAGCTGCTGCCTGTAGACGTGGCGGGCATGCTGGCAGCATTGAGGTCAGTGCTGGAGGCCACGGTTTCGCAAGCCGTGCCATCGCCCCAGTCTTTGCGACAATCTTCCAGGCTTTTATACTGGTCGCGTATGGATGTCAGTTCCTGGCTGCCGCTGCTACCAGCGCCGTCAGCGCTATCGTTGCTGACGCTGCAGGCAGTCAGGGCAGCACTGGTCACTAGCATTAGCGGCAGAGTGCGGCTGACTCTGCGTTTGCCATGTTGTTTGGTTTTTCCGGCACTCACGGTTTCTCCTGTTTTCCCATTTTTTGGTGTTCAGAACGTGTTTGCGATCTGTAGCGAGCGGGTGTCAGCGGGGTAAGGGTAGCAAAATGCAGCGCAAAAAGCGGAATGTACTTAAAGTACATGAGCATTTTGAGCAGCGCATGAGCCCCGATCACGCCCGCGCAGTAGGATCGCAAACACGTTCTAAGGCATCAGGTCTTTCACATAATTGGGTAAGGCAAATAATGCCTGATGCACATCGCCATTGTAATACTTTAGCAATGGCAAACCACGGTGTTTGATCTGAAGATTTACCGTTGACGGGCTTATCGATAATGGATTGCCATGCTTGCTGGCAATTGCCATACCCCATAAGGCACCGTACAGGGGGATGAAGACTGTATAAGGATGTAGTTGTGGAAATATATTGCTGAGTTTCTTCAAGGTATCAGCAAAGCGGTGCGGATGATAATAGGGGCTGCCCAGATGCAGTACCAGCATGCCTTGCGCAGTCAGCCTTTGTTCGCAAGCCTGGAAAAATTCTTCTGTCATGCAGGTGGCTGCGAGTGAGTTACCATTCGGGCTGACCGGGTCGGTCAGGTCCAGCAGTATCAGGTCAAATTGTTCTGTACTATTGCGGACATAGGCAAAACCATCTTCATAACGGTGTTGTATTTTTGGATCATCCAAGGCTCCGCGATGAATACTGCCCAAGTGCTGACGCGCCATCTTGACGACTTCGGCATCAATTTCACATAGCGTAATACTGCTGATACTGGGGTGTTTCAATAATTCTTCGCAAGAACCACCATCGCCACCACCGATGATGAGGGCGGTACGTGGTTCCGGATGAGTCATCGCCGCAGGGTGTACCAGGCATTCATGATAAAAGAATTCATCTTTTTCTGAAGTCATCATGGCACCGTCTATGCGCATGACCTTGCCAAAATCTGTGGTGTGAGCGATTTCTATGTCCTGCATGGAACTGCGCTGGCGTGCCAACACCTGATTGATACGGGTGGCGGCAAAGCTGTCTTCTGTCAGGGCTTCAAAGGCCATGGCGGGGCCATGTTCACCGCGTTGCAATTCCTGGCGCGAGACCGTGCGTGGCTGGAAAACAGCAATCAGGGCATCAACGATTTGCCTGGCCTTGCTGCCATTATCATGATTGAAGTTGCAGACATAGACATCCAGCGTGACTGCATTGCGTTCTGGCCAGGTATGGATGGCGACATGCGACTCTGCCAGCAACAAGGCACCGGTGACGCCAGCCGGGCTGCCATCTTCATGCGAAAAGGGGTGGAATTTTTCTCCGACTATCGTCAGGCCCGCAGCGATGGTGATGTCGCGCAGGCAAAGACGCAGGCTTTCCGGACTGACAAAATATTCTGGCGCTGCTTCACAGGCAAAGCAGTCGGCGGTCAGGTGTAAGCCTTCCATAAGTCTTTCTTTAATTCAAAGGTTCAAAAATGCCCTGCAAGTCTTCTGCAGTCAGTTGTACGCTGGCGATTTCACCCTGGTCCAGTATGGCACGTGCCAGGTCAGATTTTTTAGCCTGCATTTCCTGTATCTTTTCTTCCAGCGTGCCTTTGGCAATCAATCGGTAAACAAACACTGGCTTGTCTTGCCCTATGCGCCAGGCGCGGTCGGTAGCCTGGTTTTCTGCAGCCGGGTTCCACCATGGGTCGTAGTGGATGACGGTGTCGGCTGCGGTCAGGTTCAAGCCCACGCCGCCCGCTTTCAGGCTGATCAGGAATAGGGGGATATCACCTTCCTGGAAGCGGCGTACCACTTCACCACGGTGCTCGGTGTCGCCTGTCAGTATGGCGAAGCGCAATTGTTTTTCAGTCAGGGCTTCGGCGATCAAGGCCAGCATGCTGGTGAATTGTGAAAACACCAGGATCTTGCGGCCTTCGGCCAGCAGTTCATCGATCATGGCCAGCAACTCTTCAAGCTTGGCCGAAGGCGGTATCTTATCCTTGCCACTCTTCGCAGACTTAGTTGCGGTGGTGGCCTTGGCACCAGTGATCTTGACCAGGCGCGGGTCGCAGCATACCTGGCGCAATTTGAGCAAGGCATCGAGGATGACGATCTGGCTGCGTGCCACGCCTTTCTTGGCGATTTCTTCGCGGACTTTTTCATCCATGGCCAAGCGCACGGTTTCATACAGGTCGCGTTGTGCGCCGCTGAGTTCTATGTGGCGCAAGACCTCAGTCTTGGCCGGCAATTCCGTCGCTACCTTGTCCTTGGTACGGCGTAGTAAAAAGGGCTTGATGCGGCGCGTCAGCAAGGCATGGCGCTGGCTGTCACCGAGTTTTTCTATCGGGTGCTGGAAGTCCTTGGTAAATGACTTGATGTCACCCAGCAGGCCAGGCATGAGGAAGTTGAATTGCGACCACAGTTCGCCCAGATGATTTTGCAGCGGCGTACCAGTCAGGCACAGGCGGTGATTGGCCTGCAGCAGGCTGGCTGTCTGGCTGGCTTTGGCCTGGGCGTTCTTGATGTACTGCGCTTCATCGAGTATCAGCAAATGATAGCGATGCTGGCGCAGGGCTTCTTCATCACGTGGCAGCAAGGCGTAAGTGGTCAGCACCAGGTCTACCTGCGGGATTTGTTCAAATAATTTACTACGGTCCTTGCCCTGCAAGATCAGCACCCGTAAATCAGGCGTGAAGCGTTGCGCTTCGCTGGCCCAGTTATCCATCAGGCTGGTGGGGGCCACCACCAGTGCTGGCTGGTTCAGGCGGCCAGCTTCTTTTTCCATCAGGATATGGGTCAGGGTTTGTATGGTCTTGCCCAGGCCCATGTCATCAGCGAGGATGCCGGCAAGCTGGTATTCGCGCAAAAACTGCATCCATGCCACGCCTTCTTTTTGGTAGTCGCGCAGGCTGGCCTGCAAACCTGCGGGTGGCGTGATGCTGTTGATGCCACCGAATTCTGCCAGGCGTTTGCCAAAGCTTTGCTGGCGTTCACCACCTATCCAGCGCAAGTGGGTAGTGGCAGACAATTCGGCCAGGCGTGCTGCATCCAGCATGGGCAGGCGCAGTTTATCGCCTTGCTGTTCATTGAAATACAACTCCCCCAGAATCAGCAGGATAGGCTTGATGCGCGCATAGGGCAGGGCGACGCGGGTATTGTCAGGCAGGGCCAGCAATACTTGTTCGTCATCGGCGCGCTGGCTGACTTGTTGCAGGCTAAAGTCTTGCGGTGCCTGGCGTATCAGGCTGACCAGTAAGGGCAGCAGTGAAATCTTGGCCTGGTTGACGACGATGCCCAGTTCCAGCTCAAACCAGACCGATTGCTGGTTATCTTCATCAACCTCGGCATACCAGTCTTCCACTTCCTGCAAGTTGTAGCGATACTCATTTTGCTGACGGATATCCCAGCCCTGGCTGATCAGATCAGGCAAATCTTTTGTTGCAAAATTCAGCCAGGCATTTTGGTCAGGCAGGCAGAGCAACAGCTCTTTTTCATGGCCTGCTACCGGCTGAGCTTGAAAGCCTAAATCCTGCAGGGTTTGTCTGGCACTCTGTTCTGCAGGCAAATCCCTGAGTATTTTTTCCAGGCCATGCTGGCCACGGCGCAACAAGTGATCTCCGGTCTGGTCTGACTCGGCTACCGCGTCCTCGTAGGCGAACCTGAGTAGGGCGTAATCAGTGCATGTGCTGGATGTCGTCAAACTATTCAGTTCCAGCACCGGGCGCATACGTATATCTGCACGCAATTGTGCGTCCAGTTCTGCCGGTAAGGGGATCAGGTTTTGCAAGCCCATGTCCAGCAGACGGTTGGCCATTGCCTGCCGGGTGTCTGCTCGTCCCACAGCTAGTAACGGCGCTTCCTGCACCAGATTGATCAGGGCAGGCAGAGGGAACTTGCTGGTCGCTGCTACATGCAGCTCGCCACAGCTATCTTGTCCTATCAGCCAGGGTGGCTCGGTGGGCAGGATATATGGCGGAGCAGGTGCATCCTCTTCATTGCTATCGAGTTGCCAGCGCAGGCGCAGGTAGTCATTTTCTTCTTGCCAGGCCAGGTGTGCCTGTTGCAATGGGTGGTATGAAAGCCTGGATAAATGGTTTTGCTTATTGTCAGTATTGAGCCAGTACAGTTTGCCAGCCTTGGCAACACGTTCCAGCAAGACCGCACCCATCCTGCCTTTTGGAGAGTAATGCGAGTAATAAAACGAATTCATGGTGCACATATTGAATAGCGCCAGCAATTCGTAATCCGCTTCCTGTAAAAAACTGGCTGACTTCATCATGTCGCGCACTGCCAGTGACAGCTTGGTGTATTTCAAGTCACCTTTGGCATTCTGCTTGGCCTTGCCGGGTATCAGGCGCACTTCCTTGCTGCCAGATACTGTGGACAGGCTGAAAATCAGCATGCCATCTTCCCGCTCTTCTTTGGCAAACTCTGCTTCGGTCGCTGGAGCAGGAGATTCATGCGTGGCAAATTCCAGCTCACGCAACCATTTTTGCTCATTGAAACCCAGCGCGGTGTCATTGCTGTCGGCATGGCCGGGCTGAGCATGGGCTTTGTTGTGGTGGTCGAGGATATTCAATAAAACTGCCGCCACATGTTTGCAATTGTATTCAACCGGGCAACTGCAAGAGCCATTCACGGCTTCCAATTTGCCGTTTTCAAATACCAGCTCTATCTCTTGCGCATAAATATTGCGGCCACTGCCCTGGACTTCGCTCTCGACAAAGTCATTATCAAAACTCCAACCCCTGACCTTGTTTTCTGTTGCATAACTGATACCGCGTATGAACACCTCATGAGGAAATTGCCGGGCAAGATCGTCGAGGGAGAAGTGACGTTTTTTTGATGACATGCGTAAGCTTTAAGTGTAAACCCAGTGATTTTACAGTTTAAAAGAGCAAGTTTGCGCTTCTGAAGCGTCGCAATTGTAGTATGGACCTCATGCTCTGGTAAAATATCGGGTTTTCGCGGGGATAGTTTCATGTCCCCAGCTCGCAACACTGACCAGTTTTCTCAAGACTACTTTCTGACACCATGATTTCATCTCTTCAGCCAGCAACACTCACCAAGATGGCCAATGCAATTCGTGCCTTGTCCATGGATGCCGTACAAAAAGCCAATTCTGGCCACCCAGGCGCGCCTATGGGCATGGCCGATATCGCTGTTGCTTTGTGGAAAGGTCATTATCGCCACAATCCGGCTAATCCTAAATGGATCAACCGCGACCGTTTTGTGTTGTCGAATGGTCATGGCTCGATGTTGCATTACTCGCTGTTGCATTTGACAGGCTATGACCTGCCTATCGAAGAGATCAAGAATTTCCGTCAATTGCATTCTAAAACTGCTGGTCACCCTGAAGTTCATATCACGCCAGGCGTGGAAACAACTACCGGCCCACTGGGTCAGGGTATTACCAATGCCGTCGGTATGGCGCTTGCTGAAAAACTGCTGGCAGCCGAATTCAATCTGGGCGACTTGAAAGTAGTAGATCATTACACCTATGCGTTCATGGGCGATGGCTGCCTGATGGAAGGCATTTCGCATGAAGCCTGCTCACTGGCTGGCACGCTGCAACTGAATAAACTGATCGCTTTCTGGGATGATAATGGCATCTCCATCGATGGTCATGTCGAAGGCTGGTTCACTGACAACACGCCAAAACGCTTTGAAGCCTATGGCTGGAATGTGATCCCGGCAATTGATGGCCACAATGCAGAAGCCGTGGCCAATGCTATCGCTGCTGCCAAAACATCCGACAAACCGACGCTGATCTGCTGCAAAACCGTGATTGGCAAGGGCTCGCCGAATATGGAAGGCACGCACAATGTGCACGGTGCCGCCCTGGGTGACAAAGAAATTGCCGCAGTACGTGCGCACATAGGCTGGGAATACCCACCATTTGAAGTGCCGTCTGACGTTTATGAAGCCTGGGATGCCAAAGCAGATGGCGCAAAAGCCGAAGCCGAATGGAATGCACAATTTGCAGCCTACACAGCCCAGTTCCCGCAAAAAGCGGCTGAACTGACACGCCGCATGAATGGCGACTTGCCAGCCAACTTCGATGAAGTGGTGGCGAATGCGATTGCATCCTGCGTAGAGAAAAAAGAAAACATCGCAACCCGCAAAGCCAGCCAGAACGCGATCCAGGCATTTGCACCATCGTTGCCAGAATTCCTCGGTGGTTCTGCCGATTTGACAGGTTCCAACCTGACCAACTGGAAAGAAAGTATTGCTGTCCGTGGCAACCAGCCCGGTAACCATATTAATTATGGCGTGCGCGAATTCGGCATGAGCGCAATGATGAATGGTATCGCCCTGCATGGCGGTTATATCCCGTTTGGCGCGACCTTCCTGACTTTCTCTGATTACAGCCGCAATGCTATCCGCATGGCTGCGCTGATGAAAATCCGTACCCTGTTTGTATTCACGCATGACTCTATCGGTCTGGGTGAAGATGGTCCTACGCATCAATCAGTAGAACACGTTTCCAGCATGCGCCTGATCCCTAACCTGGATAACTGGCGTCCATGTGACACAGTGGAATCCGCTGCTGCCTGGGCACATGCTGTCAAGCGCAATGATGGTCCATCGACCCTGATTTTCTCTCGTCAAAACCTGCCGTATCAAGAGCGCAGCGCTCAGCAAATCGCTGATATCCAGCGCGGTGGCTATGTCTTGCAAGACGTGGCTGACGCAAAAGCAGTATTGATCGCAACCGGCTCTGAAATTGAACTGGCTGTCAAATCTGCGGCTGAGCTGGCACAGCAAGGTATTGCGGTGCGCGTGGTGTCCATGCCTTGTACTGACGTATTTGATCGTCAGGATGCAGCCTATAAAGCAGCCGTATTGGGCAAGGGCTTGCCACGTATTGCCATCGAAGCCGGTGTGACTGACTTCTGGTATAAATATGTAGGTCTGGAAGGCGCGGTTGTTGGTATCGATACATTTGGTGAATCAGCACCGGCTGGCGTCCTGTTCAAATACTTTGGCTTCACTGTCGATAACGTCGTTGCCAAAGTAAAAGCGACTTTAGTTTAAGCTGGAAGACGGAATTGACAGACATTACTGTGAGCAGCATCAAAGAGGTCAGCCTGCGTCGTGCTACTGTAGATGACGCAGAGGCGATTGCTGCTGTGCGTGTGGAAAGCTGGCAAGCTACCTATCGTGGCATGATCCCGGATAATTATCTGGATGAAATGCGCGTAGACGATAGCATGCTGCAATGGCGGCAAATCCTGCAAGCCATGTCGCAGGCAGAAGACCGCATCTGCGTGTATGTGGCTGAGAGCGAAGGCCATATCATCGGCTTCGCATCCGGTATGATGCTGCCTGAGCCTAAACTGGGCATGCAGGCTGAACTGACCGCCATTTATCTGCGGCCAGCCTGGCAGCGTTCTGGCATAGGCCGCCGTATGCTGCAAAAAGTAGCGCGCACTTTGCAGGCGCAGGGCGCAGACAGTTTGCTGGTTTGGGTCATCTCCGGCAATGACATCGCCCGCAATTTTTATGAAGAGCTGGGTGGTGCGCTGTTGATAGAACAGGCATTTAGCTGGGATGGCATGGATTTGATGGAAGTGGGTTACGGCTGGCGCGATTTTTCGGTGCTGATGGCATCGGTCAACGCAATGCGTACTTCCGCTTCTTTGCATTGAACTTATTTTGAAGACCGAAAAGCTCACCACAGAGACACGGAGACACAGAGAAAGGCAAGAGAACGGCAGCACCTTTTGAAATTGCCATTCGGATATCTTTAGTTTTCTCATGTTTTTCCTCTGTGTCTCTGTGCCTCTGTGTTGAGAGGTCTTAAGCTGTAAGTGCTCAGATTTTTATTTGTATTTATTGTTGTTTAGTCCTTTGGAGATAAAACCATGACGATTCGCGTCGCAATCAACGGCTATGGCCGTATCGGCCGCAACATCCTTCGCGCTCATTACGAAGGTGGCAAGTTCAAGAACGAGATCCAGATCGTTGCGATCAATGATCTTGGCAATGCAGAATCCAATGCCCACCTGACCCGTTACGACACAGCCCATGGCAAGTTCCCAGGCACAGTCACGGTCGAAGGCGACACCATGATCGTCAATGGCGACAAGATCAAGGTATTTGCAGAACGCAATCCAGCCAATATCCCTTGGGGTGAATTGAATGTTGACGTCGTGCTGGAATGCACAGGCTTTTTCACGACAAAAGAAAAAGCGTCTGCCCATCTGGCTGGCGGCGCGAAAAAAGTCATCATCTCTGCCCCAGGCGGTAAAGACGTTGACGCAACCATCGTCTACGGCGTTAATCACAATGTATTGAAATCCACTGACACAGTGATTTCCAATGCCTCCTGCACGACCAATTGCCTGGCACCTCTGGCCAAGCCTTTGAATGATGCTATCGGTATCGTCAATGGCTTGATGACGACTATCCATGCCTACACCAATGACCAGGTATTGACAGATGTGATGCATGAAGACTTGCGTCGTGCCCGTTCTGCCACCATGAGCATGATCCCGACCAAAACTGGCGCAGCAGCGGCCGTTGGCCTGGTGTTGCCAGAACTGAATGGCAAGCTGGACGGCTACGCCATGCGCGTACCAACCATCAATGTATCCGTCGTTGACCTGACGTTTGTTGCTGCCCGTGATACGACAGTGGCAGAGATCAACCAGGTATTGAAAGATGCATCCGAAGGCGCCCTGAAAGGTATTCTGGACTACAACACTGCACCACTGGTTTCTGTGGATTTCAACCACAATCCAGCTTCCAGTACTTATGATGAAACACTGACAAAAGTATCTGGCCGTCTGGTTAAAGTATCCAGTTGGTATGATAATGAGTGGGGCTTCTCCAACCGTATGCTGGACACCACTGTTGCACTGATGCATGCAAAATAATCTGCTTAATCTGTTGTTCAGATAGTTTTTGCAACATGCTTAAAAATACCCCGAACTTTCGGGGTATTTTTTTGTCTATGCAGGGCAGGGGTAATTTATTGATTTATATTTTTTGCTTGTCATTGGGAGATTGCTGTGAAGCTCAAGAAACTGTTGGCTGACAATAAAGGTTTCATCGTACTCATGCTGGGCATGGTCTTTGTGCGTAGCGCGCTGGCTGATTATTACATCGTGCCCACCAGTTCCATGTATCCGACGCTGCTGGAAGGGGATCGCGTCATTTGCGACCGTCTGGCTTATGACGTCAAGTTGCCATTCACCGATGTCATCCTTGCCCATGTCGCTGATCCACAGCGTGGTGACGTGGTGACCTTTACCTCGCCAGCAGATGGTGTGCGCCTGATCAAGCGCCTGGTTGCCGTGCCTGGTGATGTAGTAGAAATGCGCGAGGAGAAGCTGTTCATTAATGGTGTAGCCGCCAGCTATGAAGCACTGGAGCCTCGTAGTGACGACCATCTGACACCAAAACGCGAATACAAGGGTCAGCAACTGGTCTACAAAGAACGCCTGGGGAGTCTGCAGCATGACATGATCGTCATGCCAGAACGCGAAGCGCTGCGCTCTTTTGCCCCCGTCAAAGTGCCAGAGGGTGAATATATGATGCTGGGAGATAACCGCGACAATAGCCAGGATTCACGCTACATAGGCCTGGTCAAGCGTGAGCTGATCACTGGGCAAGTCAAGCGTCTGATGTACTCACTGAATGGGGATCAGTATTATTCGCCACGTTTCGACCGCTTTGGGGCAAAAATCTAGTACCGTATCAGTTGAATCGACAAGCCAGTACTGTGTAAAGTACTGGCTTTTTTATGTAGCAAGCACATCCAATAAAAATTAGTTAATATGCAAATACTTGTTCAGGTAGTTTTGCATAAGGTATACGCTAATGAGGAGACTTGCATGTCGCTAAAAGATTCCAGGCGCCAGCTTGCATTGATGGCCGTGCTTGCCCTGTGTGCCAATCCAGCGATGTCTGACGAAGCACGAAGCAACTACTTCAACGATCCTTTCCTCAAAATTACCCAATTCATCAGCGATTGCCCCGCGCCCGAAGGTCCTTTATTGACCGAGGCACAAGCCAGGTCAGAGGCACACTCCAGAATAGAACGCGGCACCAGTTGCTATCAATCAGGGCAATGCCGTCTGCCAAATTCCTATTTGTATGATCAGGAAATTATTCCCAGGGTAAAGCGCGCCATAGAAGCGGATGGTCGTTTTGTTGAAACCAGTATCTGGATAGAAGGGCAGCGTCGCTTCGTCACTCTGAAAGGTTGTGTGCAAACAGCTGGTCAGGCAAAAGAACTGGAAAAACTGGTGCGTCGTCTGGACGATGTAGAAGGAGTTGTAAATTTGCTTAGCTATAAATAGCCATATTGCACTATGCTGTAGTGGCACTGATTGCAAAGAAAGGCAAATTTATTGCGCTGCACAGTGACTAATACTGGACTGGACAGCGCAAGTCATGAATGATTGGTTCTGCAAAGCAATAATCACCATGCGCCGGCCAAGCGGGTCGGACCTAACAAGGAGGATAGTCATGAAATTAATGAGCAAACTGTTTTTGCTGGCAGTAATGGGTTTTTTTATGTCTTCGTCAGCGATGGCAAGGGAAGAACGTGGTACGACTGCACAAGCTCAGGCCATGGTTAAAAAAGGAATTGCCCACATCAAGAAAAACGGCAAAGAAAAAGCTTTTGCAGACTTCAATGATGCATCCAACAAAGATTTTCACGACCGCGACCTGTACTTGTTTGTATATGACATGAATGGCGTCAATTTGTCACATGGTGCCAATCCCAAAATGATAGGCAAGAATTTGATCGACTTGAAAGTCGAAGGCAAGACTATCATCAAGGACATGGTTACTGCGCTGAAAACCAAGAATGATGGCTGGATCGATTATCAATGGCCAAATCCTGTGACCAAGGCTTTGGAAACCAAATCCAGTTATTTTGAAAAGATTGATGACTATTTTGTCGGTAGCGGTGCTTACAAATAAGACCTGAAACTGCGGAGTGGCAGATGTTAAAAAACCAGTGCTGTGAAAAGCGCTGGTTTTTTTATTTGGATAATGTTTCTACTCAAAATGTACCGGTGTAACCCAGGGTCAGCGAAATCTGTCTGGCAGTATCGGTCAGGTTGCTGAGCCATTCTTCTTGCAGGCGGTCTGCTGGCGCTGAGATAGACAAGCCCGCAATCATTTTGCCGCTGTCATCATGAATGCCCGCTGCCATGCAACGCACACCCAGTTCCAGTTCTTCATTGTCCCTGGCATAGCCATTTTCACGCACAGCCGATAATTCTTTTTCCAGTTTGGCGAGGTCAGTAATCGAGTTTTTATTATGACCAGCCAGGCCAGTGCGGGTTGCATAGGCGCGTATGGCCTTGGGTTCATCCAGAGACAAAAACAATTTACCGGTTGACGTCAGGTGCAATGGCGCCCGACCACCTATCGCACGCACCACCTGCATGCCAGAACGTTCAGAGAAGGCACGGTCTATATACACGATTTCATCACCCTGGCGTACTGACAAATTGATGGTCTGGTTAGTCTGGCGGTGCAGGGCACGCATGAATTCCAATGCTGCCTCGCGCACATTCAAGCGACTTTTGACGATATTCCCCAATTCCAGCAAACGCATGCCGAGGCGATAAGAGCCCGTGTCGGCACGGTCAACAAAGCGCGTGAGTACCATATCATTGAGAATACGGTGAGTAGTGGAGGGGTGCAAACCGGTGACGATGGCCAGTTCCTTCAGACTGACTGGGTCCTGGTAGCGCGACAAAGCGTCCAGCAAGGACACCATGCGTTCTATTACCTGGATGGAAGTTTTATCAGAAGCGGGCGTATCGTTTTTCATATTATGGTTGGTGCGCTGCAATATATAAGTTATACCACAATGTGAAATGGGCGTCACGGTTTCATCGTCAAAATGCAGCATTGCGGTGCATGATGCTTGATTGCTCCTGCAAGAATTTAATTTGCAAGAAGTAAATCTGCTTGTCCCTGACTTATAGTCCTGTAAAATTCGCCACCTGAGTGAGGGCATGCTGGTCTTGCTTCTCACGGCTATACGGTTGAAGTGCGCACGTTAGAGTGACGTGAGAGTGATGTCAGCGTGACGTTTGAGTGTGGGTTTAAGGAATAGAAATGTCTGAAAAAGAACAAGCAGTCAGTGAATTCAAAAGCAAAAGTGGCCTGCGCCGCATATTTTCGGCCATCCTTTATTCCATAGATGGCCTGCGTTCGGCCTGGAAAAATGAGCATGCCTTCCGCCAGGAATTGGTACTGGTTGTCACTGGTGCCGTCATCGCTTTAGCATTGCCAGTGTCGGCTTTTGAAAAACTGATGATGATCGTGGTATTGGTACTGATCCTGATTGTAGAGTTGATTAATTCAGCGATAGAAGCGGTGGTTGACCGTGTCTCGCTGGAGCGCCATACCTTGTCCAAGAATGCCAAGGATTTTGGCAGTGCTGCTGTCTTGCTGACGGTATTGATCGCACTGGCGACCTGGGTAGTGATTTTGTTGGACCGCTTTTACTATTGATTGCCTGATATGCTCAATTTAAACATTGTCGCTACTGCTAATCCAGCTCTTGAAGCTGAACTAACTGCCGCCATCAACAATAAAACCAAGCCCTTGGGCAGTCTTGGTCGCCTTGAACATTTGGCGGCGCAGATAGGTTTGATACAGCAAACCACGCAGCCAGAATTGCGTGAGCCTGCCATCATCGTGTTTGCTGGCGATCATGGTGTGGTGGCAGAGGGTATTTCTGCTTTTCCCCAGGATGTAACCTGGCAGATGGTAGAAAATTTTCTGGCCAATGGTGCCGCGATCAATGTCTTTGCACGTCAGAATGGTATCGCCCTGCATGTTGTTGACGCAGGTGTCAATCATGATTTTGGACCACGTGAAAAACTGCTGAGCATGAAAGTAGCGAATGGCACGCGCAATTTTGCCAAAGAATCGGCAATGACTACGGCTGAATGTCAGGCAGCCATGCAAAATGGTGCTGAACTGGTGGCAGGCTTGTCTGGCAATGTGCTGGGTTTTGGCGAGATGGGCATAGGTAATACGACTGCCGCCGCTGCACTCATGCACAAGCTGACTGGCGTCCCTGTTGTGGATTGCGTAGGCGCTGGCACAGGCTTGACGGCGGAAGGCATACGCCATAAACAGGCTGTGATTGAAGCGGCGGTTTCCTTGCATGCGGGTGTTAACGAGGCCGCCGATGTGCTGGTCACTTTTGGCGGTTTTGAAATTGCCACCATGGTTGGTGCCATGCTGGCGGCGGCAGAGCGTCGCATGGTCTTGCTGATAGATGGTTTTATCGTTACCAGTGCCTTGCTGGTGGCAGCCAGGATGCAGCCAGCGATACTCGATTATTGTGTGTTTTCACATCAGTCGGATGAAAGTGGTCATGCCCGCATGTTGCAGGCATTGCAGGTCAAGCCTGTGCTGCAACTGGATTTGCGTCTGGGTGAGGGCACAGGCGCTGCACTGGTGTACCCCATGTTGCAGGCCGCGGTGAATTTCCTGAACCAGATGGCGACTTTTGCGTCAGCACAGGTTAGCGAAAAAAGTAGCGACTAAAAAATCACCAACACTGCGGGAGCTGGCTTGCATCAACTACGCTTATTCTTCATTGCCCTGCAGTTTTTTACCCGCATCCCCATTCCTGCCTGGGTAGGGTTTGAACAAGACTGGCTGCGGCAGTCTTCACGTTATTTTCCAGCAACTGGCTGGGTAGTAGGCGGGGTCTGTGCTGGCGTGTATGCCGCCACAGCGCAATTATGGCCGCATGCGGTAGCAGTAGTGCTATCCACCGTTGCAGGCATCTTGCTGACAGGCGCTTTTCATGAAGACGGTTTTGCCGATGTCTGCGATGGCTTTGGCGGTGGCATGACGCCAGAGCGCGTGCTGGAAATCATGAAGGATTCACGCGTCGGTGCCTATGGAGCCATCGGTATTTTACTGATGCTGGCACTGAAGCTGACACTCTTGATCAGCTTGCCTGCCTTGACGGCGGTACCAGCCCTGCTGTTGGCCCACCCCTTGTCGCGGCTGGCTTCATGCAGCCTGATCTGGCTCATGCAATATGCACGACATGAAGGCAAAGCCAAACCGCTGGCGCAAGAAATGAGCAATGGCGAATTCCTGATCGCCTGTCTTACCGTGCTATTGCCTGTTGCTGCGCTGCTGTATTATTTTCCCCTCCCTGTTTATGCATTGTTGCTGGCCTTTGGCTTGATGCTATTGCTGACCTGGCGCATGGCACGCATGTTCCAGCGCAGGATAAGCGGCTTTACCGGGGACTGCCTGGGTGCCACCCAGCAGGTGGCTGAGGTCGCTATCTATCTGGGTCTGCTGGCTTTTCAGGTGTCTTGAGATGCGACTGCATCTGCTCAGGCATACCAGGCCGCAGATTGCTGATGGCCTTTGCTATGGTCAAACTGACGTGGATGTCTCTGACGCAGAATGTGCGGCACTGGCAGGTAAATTATCCATACAATTTCAAGCGGGCTTGCCGGTATTTTCCAGCCCATTGCAGCGTTGTGCAAAGCTGGCAAGGCTTTTACATGCTGAGCCCATGTTTGATCATCGCTTGAAAGAACTCAATTTCGGCGCATGGGAAATGCTGGCCTGGAATGATATTCCAAGATCAGAAATAGATGCCTGGGCTATAGCTCCGGCGACATACAAGCCCGGCGGTATTGAATCAGCTGTTAACGTGGCGCAACGCGTGATTGATTGGTTGGATGATTTGCGTGCGCTGAATATGCCGGCAGCCACGGTGGTGACGCATGCGGGCATTATGCGCACACTGTTAGCATGGCAGGAAGACATGACGGCAGAGGAGCTGGCGCAAGCGGTTTGTACACAGAAGCTGAGCCTTGCCTTTGGTGAACATAAGGAAATACTGGTATTTTAGTAATATTGCAGATAGTATTTACGCAAGATTCACAAAAAGCCATGGTTATTGAATGATAGAACTCAGGAGATCTCCACGTGTTACCGTGACCTGGCGCTCAGGCGTCAAGTTGCCGGACGGTCGATTGATACTGGCAAAGATCGTTAACATTTCCGCCGAAGGCGTGCTCCTGCACACATCTGAAAACCTGATTCCGCAACGCAGTTACCCCATGTTGATAGAAATCCCCGGCATCTTTCAAGAAGCTGAGATTTACAAGGTCAGTTGTAAAGGGTTGGTCAGGCATGCCATCCTCAGTGGCGAGGTCTATCACGTCGGCATACAGCTCTCTGAAATGTCAGAATTGCATGCCGAACTGGTGGTTGCCTGGATTTCAAAGACGGCACATCTGAGTTGACATACAGTGATTTCTCGATAAATTTCTTTGTTTTCAATAAGTTAATAAACTGATCTGCCTCAGCCTTTAGATCTCCCAAACTTGCAGCTACCCCCATCTGTCTATAGAATGGCGGAGTTTTGGTGCTCGCGGGTATATTCATATTCGCGGTTAAACGGGAAACACTAAGCTCTTGAAAAAGTGTGCTGCCCCCGCAACGGTGTACAAGTTGCTGCGAATTTGGAACTCTTGCATAGTTCACACGCAGCCAGCCATTTTCCAATACCACTGTGCTATGTGCATGGGAAGGTCAGATGGTGATACTTGTCAGCCCGGATACCGGCCAGAATAAGTGAAGCAATACGGACGGGGAACTTTCGTTAAACAGAAACGCATGAATTGCCACGTTGATTGGCATGACGTGAAATCCTGACAACACAGGCTGCCTGAGTGGCACTGTCGCTGACGATAAATTGTCCTTATTGCTTTGTTCAAAGTAGCCTGCGGGGACGTCGGCCACTTGCTCCATTTTTTCTGAAATATCATGACATCTGCATTCAAACCGCTCGCCCTCAGCCTGGCCTTGGCCGCTGCATTCCCATCTTCCGTCGTCTTTGCACAAACTGCTGCTGTCGGTGCAACTTCCAGTGTGGTCATTACCGCTGGCCGTCAGGCACAAGCCGCCAAGGACGTGCTGGCTGACAATGTCGTCATTACTTCTGAAGACATCGTCAAATCTGGTGCCGCTTCCATTGTTGATCTGTTGCAACAACAACGCGGCATAGAAATCACTCGCAATGGCGGCCCTGGCACGACATCCTCAGTCTTTATCCGTGGTGGCAATAATGCGCAAAACGTGGTGCTGATTGATGGCGTGCGCATCGGTTCTTCCACAACAGGCGGTGCTACCTGGTCTTCCATACCATTGTCACAGATCGACCGTATCGAAGTTGTGTATGGCCCGCTGTCCAGCCTGTATGGTGCTGATGCCATGGGTGGTGTGATACAGATATTCACTAAAAAAGGTACTGGCGCAATTACACCTACCCTTTCAGCTGGTCTGGGCAGTTATGGCACACGCAAATTGCAAGCTGGTTTTACCGGTTCTGTTGCCAGCAACCTCAGCCTCAGCATGAATGCAGCACATGAAGAGAGTGAAGGCTTTTCGGCCAGCAAGCCGGGTGCAGGTGCATTCACCTATAACCCGGATAAAGACGGTTACAAGATGGACAGCTTCAATGGACGCCTGGTATGGGAAATCAGCAAAGGCTATGAATTGGGCGCGAGTGTTTTGCATAGCCGCAATAATGCGCAGTTTGATGCAGGTACAGCGCAAGACGACCGTAATATCTCGACACTGGAAACCATCGCCGTCTTTGGCCGTGGCAAATTCACTGATTACTGGTCCGCTTCCCTGCAGTATGCAAAAACTGCAGACAAGGGTTATACCGATGCATCCTACGGCAAGAGCCAGATTGATACACGTCAGGACAGCCTGAGCTTCCAGAATGATATCCGTATCGGTAAAGATGTATTGCAACTGATCGCTGAAACACGTGATGAAAACGTTGAAACCACCACTTTGGCTGTGAATGGCAAACGCACGACGAATTCTTTTGCTGCATCTTATGTATTCAAGCAAGATGCGCATCTGGCCAGCGCCAGCATTCGCAATGACCGCAGTTCACAATATGGTTCCAACACCACAGGCAGCGTAGGGTATGGTTACCGTTTTACTGATGCTCTGCGTGTCAATGCCAGCTATGGCACCAGCTTCCGTGCACCGACTTTCAATGAACTGTATTACCCAGGTTATGGCGTTGCCAGCAACAAACCAGAAAAAGCAAAAAATGCAGAAATCGGCATGTATTTTGAGCAAGGCGACACACAGTTGAGCGCTGTGTACTATCAAAACAAGGCAACGGATTTGCTGGTCAGTACCAGTGTCTGCCCTATAGAACAAGCGACCCACCAGTTTGGTTGTGCCTATAACGTCAACAAGGCCACTTTGTCTGGCTTGACAGTAGGTGGTACGACTCGTTTTGCCGATCTGACTTTGCGTGCTTCCATCGATATCCAGGATCCAAAGGATGATACGACAGGCAAGCGCCTGGCACGCCGCTCCAAACAACATGGTACTTTGGCTGCAGAATATGCGTTTGCGAATGCAAGAATTGGTGTAGAAACTATCTACTCTGGTGACCGCTTTGATGATGCCAACAATACGAGAGTACTGGGTTCTTACAATTTGCTGAACCTGTATGCGACATATGAAGTTGCGAAAAATACGACTGTACTGGCACGTTGGAACAATGCCCTGAACAAGGACTACGAACTGGCAAGAAATTATGCAACAGCCGGTTCCAATGTATTTGTTGGTGTGAACTACGGCTTTAAATAAGTTTGACAGTGATGTGATAAGCAATTCTGGATAGCTCATCACATCGTAAGTTGATTGCATGATGGGCAGGCCACGGTATTTTCTGCGGTGCTGCACATCACAACCTGTTTCACCTTTGGACCAGACCAATGATGGCGTCTTTTTTTTCTGCACGACAGCGCAAGCAATCCCCCAGGATGGCGGTCGCTCAACGTGCCGGTCTGGTTCTCCCTATTTTATTCGCCGCCGCTGTAGGCAGTATATTGATTGCCTGCGTCTGCGGTTCGGTATCCCTGAGCTTTGCCGAGTTATGGCAAGCCTTGCTGGAATTGTTGCGCGGCCCACCTACGACCCTGCCAGGCAGCTTGCTGGATTTGCGCCTTGGCCGTGCACTGACGGGCTTTGTGACCGGTGCCACGCTGGCGCTGGCCGGTGTCATGATGCAGGCGCTATTGCGCAACCCTCTGGCCGACCCTTACGTTCTTGGCATATCTGGTGGCGCATCTGTCGGTGCGCTGGCAACCATCTTGTTTTTCGGTGCATTCTGGCTGGTGGATGTGGCCGCTTTTGCCGGTGCGATTACGGTTGCGCTGCTGTTATTCGGCCTGGCTTACCGCGACCTGCGCGGTGCGGGTAGTACCGATGGCAGTGCACCTATCCTGTTACTGACTGGTGTCATCGTCGCTACCGGTTGCGGTGCCATCATCACCCTCATGCTGTCGATTGCGCCAGACAGCCGCCTGCGCGGCATGGTGTTCTGGATGATAGGTGATTTGTCGAATACCCAGTCACGTTATCTGCCCTGGTTGATACTCGGTGCCATCTTGCTGTTCGCCATGCGCAATGCGCGTTCCATCAATGTCGCAGCCATGTATGCCGATAATGCCAGCACCCTGGGTGTCAATATTGGCCGTTTGCGGCAATTGCTGTTTTTATGTTCTGCCCTGCTGACTGCCAGCGCAGTCAGCAATGCAGGCAGCATAGGTTTTGTTGGCCTCATCATGCCGCATATCTGCCGCTTTGCCTGGGGACCCGATCACCGTTTGCTGGTGCCTGCTGCGACCCTGGCTGGCGGTTGTTTCCTGGTGCTGGCAGATACGGTCGCCCGTACCGTGGTCGCGCCACAGCAGTTGCCGGTTGGCGTCATTACTGCCCTGGTAGGCGTACCGATGTTCCTGCTGCAATTGCATCAATTGCGGAGGCGTTGATGGATATCCGCAACCTGAATTTATCGGTAGGCAAGCGCGTACTGGTGCGTGAACTCAACTGGCATATACAGCCAGGTGAGTGCTGGTGCATCATAGGCCGTAATGGTGCTGGCAAAAGTACCTTGCTGCGCACACTGGCCGGTTTGCGCCCCGTAGAAAGTGGCCAGGTCTATTTGCGTGACAAACCGTTGCAAGACTGGTCATTGACAGCCCTTGCCCGTGAGCGTTCATTTTTGCCGCAGGGCAGGGTAGATGCCTTTGGCTACTCTGCGCTGGATACTGTACTCAGCGCCCGTCATCCTTACCAGAATTCGCATTACTGGGAAAATAATGACGACATGGATCTTGCCATGGCTTCCTTACGTGAAATGGATGTCGCCGACATGGCAGAGCGCGATGTGCGCAGCCTGTCTGGCGGCGAAAGACAGCGTGTGGCGATTGCTGCCTTGCTGGCCCAGGACGCCAAATGGATGTTGCTGGATGAACCCGCGAGTGCGCTTGATCTTGGGCACCAGGTCAGCGTCATGCAATTGTTTGCCAGCTTGTGCAGTAAAGCAAATGCGCAGCAAAACAAGGCCGTCGTCATGGTCAGCCATGACCTCAACATGGCCTATCGCATTGCCACCCATGCCCTGTTGCTGATGGGCGATGGTAGCTGGCAAGCCGGGCCAGCGGATGACATATTCAGTGCATCCCAACTCAGTATCTGTCTTGGACACCCAATAGAACGCTTCACCCATGGCGGGCAAACCATATTCCTGCCTCAAAACTGAAAATAACGAGAAACTACCACCATGACAAGTGCATTGCCTCCCAAGCCAGATACCGAGACTGACAATATCAACACCCGTCATGAGCGTCGCATGCAGCGCAAAAAAGCGATGATGGATGAAAAGATAGAGCAGGCACAACGCAAGACTGGCGTCTTGCTGGTGCATACCGGCAATGGCAAGGGTAAAAGCTCCAGTGCATTTGGCATGGTCATGCGCGCCATGGGACATGGCATGAAGGTAGGCGTAGTGCAGTTCATCAAGGGCGCAATGTCCACAGGAGAAGAAATTTTCTTGCGCCGCTTTCCAGATGAAGTCGAATTCCATGCCATGGGCGAAGGCTATACCTGGGTCACGCAAAACCGTGAACGCGATATGGAAAAAGCCGCTGCGGCATGGGAGCAGGCAAAACGCTTTTTGACTGACCCTACCATAGGTCTGGTCGTGCTCGATGAACTCAATATCGCTCTCAAATACCATTACCTGGATTTGCAGATGGTCATTGATGATCTCGATGGCCGGCCAGAAATGCAGCACGTTGCCGTCACCGGTCGTGGTGCCTTGCCAGAGATTATCGAGATTGCTGATACAGTCACAGAAATGAATCTCATCAAGCATGCTTTCAAAGAAGGCATCGTGGCACAGGCGGGTGTGGAATGGTAAGGCCCAGCGCCAAGGTCGTACTGATCTCGGCCATCGCATCTGGTCAGGGTAAAACCACGACGACGGCAGCACTGGCCCGCAAACTCGTCAAACTCGGCAGGACAGTGCGCGTATTTAAAACCGGGCCAGACTTTATCGACCCCATGATGCTGGAACGTGCTTGCGGTTCTGCCGTACATTCGCTGGATTTGTGGATGGTAGGGCAGGCAGATTCTGAAGGCATGCTGGCGCGCGCAGCGCTGGATACCGACGTCATCCTCATCGAAGGCGTCATGGGCCTTTATGACGGCAACCCCTCATCGGCTGATCTGGCGCGTACCTTTGGCGTGCCTGTCGTGGCTGTGCTTGATGCCTCTGCCATGGCCCAGACTGTCGGCGCACTGGCCATGGGTTTGCGTGATTTTGGGCCAGTGCATCTGGCTGGTGTCATCGCCAATCGCATTGCATCTGAAGGTCATGCCAATATGGTGGCGGCTGCCATGCGCGATATACCCTTGCTCGGCAGCTTGCGTCGGCAGGAAGAAGCCTTGCCAGAGCGCCACCTGGGGCTGGTCTTGCCACAAGAAGTGGATCGCATTGAAGCCATACTTGATGCCATGGCCGACAGCCTGGAACTGGACATGCAAGCCTGGGATGCCTTGCCGGATACCAGTTTTGAATTGCGCGAACATGCATCACAGCATGTATCTCAGTCAGCCGCAAATCTGGCAGGCAAGACCATCGCCATTGCGCGTGACGCTGCGTTTGCTTTTATCTATCCAGCTAATATTGAATGCCTGATCGGGCTGGGGGCGGAACTGGTTTTCTTTTCACCTTTGGCAGATGAAGCGATACCGCCGCAGGCAGATGCTCTGTACCTGCCCGGTGGTTATCCTGAATTGCATGCGGACACACTGACGCAGGCCAGCAACTGGCTGACGTCGCTGCACGCTGCCCATGAGCGAGGCATGCCGATATTGGCGGAATGCGGCGGCATGATGGCAATTACCGAAGGCCTGGTGGATCAACAGGAAAAAAGCTGGTCCATGGCTGGCATATTGTCAGGTAAAGTTATCATGCAAAAACGGCTGGCAGCACTGGGCGCACAAGCCCTGGCAACACCGCAGGGGGAATTGCGCGGCCACACCTTTCATTACTCACGCTTTGAAACCACATTGACTGCTAGCAGCCATACCATCAAGCATTCTACCCAACAGCATGGCGAAGCTATTTACCGCGTTGGTAATGTGAGTGCTTCTTATTTTCATGCCTACTTTGCATCCAATCCAGCTGCAACGGCAGCATTGTTCTCAAGAGATGTAATATGAAATCCGCACACAGTACCAACCTTATTTTTGGTGGTGCACGTTCGGGCAAGAGCGCCTTTGCCGAACAACTGGCAAGCAGACTCAGTGACGGTAAACAACAGGTGCTTTACCTGGCAACTGCCAAGGCAGGCGATGCTGAAATGCAGGAACGCATTGCCCACCACCGTGCACGCCGCCCAGCAGATTGGGGTACGCTGGAACAAAGTCTGGAACTGGGCGCAACCATCATGGCGCATAGCCGCGCAGATAATATTATCCTCGTCGATTGCCTGACAGTCTGGCTGTCGAATCTGCTGTTTTCAGAAACGACAGACTTTCCTGAAGTGGGCCATATCAATCCACCTGCGCAGTTTGCTTTACAGCGTCAGGCTTTCCTTGATGCATTGGCACAGGCCCCTGGGCAAATCATTCTTGTGTCCAATGAAGTCGGCATGGGCATCGTCCCCATGGGAGCAGTGTCGCGCTGGTTTGTCGATGAAGCGGGGCGACTGAATCAGGCCGTAGCAGCCGTCGCAGATAATGTGGTCTGGGTTGCTGCCGGTTTGCCGCTGTATTTTAAAGGCCAGCCATGCTGATGCAAGATGGCCTGGTCATGGTGTTATGCCTGCTGCTGGGCATCTTGCTGGACCTGGGGCTGGGTGAAGTGCGCAAATTTCATCCTCTGGTGGGTTTTGGTAATCTGGCAAATGCCATAGAGCGACTATTGAACAAGCCAGCAGCCAGCCGCTGGACCGGTGCCTTGGCCTGGTGTCTGACGGTCTTGCCGCTCGTCGCATTAAGTGCGCTCGCGCTAGTGCTTGCACAATATTTCAGACTGTGGCTGGCCGCTATATTGCACATTGTATTGCTGTATTTTTGTCTGGGTTTGCGCAGCCTGCATGAGCATAATGCTGCCATCGCTACTGCTTTACAGGCGGGTAATTTGCCAGAGGCGAGAAAGCGCACTTCGTATATCGTCAGTCGCGATACAGAGGATGCGGACGAAGCTTACCTGGCCAAGGCCAGTGTTGAATCCGTGCTCGAAAATGGCTGCGATGCTGTCTTTGCCACCTTATTCTGGTTCATCTTGCTGGGTGGCCCTGGTGCAGTCTTGTACCGCCTCGTGAATACTTTAGATGCCATGTGGGGTTATCGCTCCACGCGCTTTCTGCGCTTTGGTTGTGTTGCAGCACGCATTGATGATGTCATGAACTGGATACCTGCGCGCCTGACTGCATGCACCTATGCCACATTGGGCAAGACCCGCCTGGCATGGCAATGCTGGCAGCGTCAGGCACCTGGCTGGCCCAGCCCGAATGCCGGGCCGGTGATGGCTGCAGGTGCAGGTGCGCTAGGTTTGGCGCTGGGTGGCGCGGCTAGCTACGACGGTGTGGCAGAAATTCGCCCACCGCTGGGTGAAGGTGATGCAGCAAAGGCCACGGATATTCTGCGTGCCCTGCGTCTGGTAGAAACTGGTGCTGCCTTGTGGTGTGGCATAGCCTTGCTGGCCGCCTTATTTTTGAGTGGAGTCATCCATGCTTGAGCACGGTGGCAACCTGCGCGATGCGGTGCGCCATTTTGGACGTCCGCTGGAAGACTGGCTGGACTTATCGACAGGCATCAATCCTCATTTTTATCCTGCGCCACAACTGGCAGCAAATGCCTGGCATCGATTGCCTGAATATTCTGATGAACTGGTAAAAGCGGCACGGGCTTATTATCGCGCACCACAGATGCTGGCGGTGGCAGGTTCGCAGGCAGTGATACAGGCCTTGCCACGCTTGCGAACAATTGCGCGGGTTGTTGTGTCGGCCCCCAGTTATGCTGAACATGCTTACCAATGGCGGCAAGCTGGGCATGCGGTGACAGAATGTGTATATGCAGAACTGGATGCATCTGTCGAACAGGCAGATGTTGTGGTGCTGTGTAATCCAAATAATCCTACCGGTGAATTTATCCCGGCAGCTCAGCTTTTGCGCTGGGCCGCTCAACTGGCAGAGCGTGGTGGCTGGCTGGTGGTTGATGAAGCCTTTGCTGATACTGTGCGAGATATCAGTGTAGCGGGCCATGCAGACCAGTCTGGTTTGATCGTCTTGTGCTCAGTAGGCAAGTTCTTTGGACTGGCTGGTATACGTCTGGGTTTTGTGGCTGCTGAAAAAAATCTGCTACAGCAATTGGCAAATTATCTTGGCCCCTGGAGCGTCAGCGGACCTGCCCAGCAAATTGCTATTGCTGCTTTGAATGATCAGCAATGGCAAATGCAGACTTCGCAACGCTTGCAGCAAGAAGGCGAACGACTACGCCAGCTTTTGAAGGCGCACGACATACGTTCATCAGGGACTGATTTGTTCCAGTGGTGCAGTCATCAAGACTTGAACAATAAATCGGAACAGTTGTGGCAGTTCATGGCAGAACGCGGCATCTGGCTGCGCTGGTTTGCCCAAGGGCCACACAGGCCGCATGGCTTGCGTTTTGGTTTGCCGGGGAGTGAGGCGGGGTGGTTGCGGCTGGAACTTGGCCTCAATGAGTGGTTAAAAGCTTAAAACCGCTCACCACAGAGACACAGAGACACAGAGCAAGCACAGAGAGAATACAGAGAAGTATGTTGCTTTATATTTTGAATATGGGGAGTTTATGTCCAAGCTTTTAAACTTTGTGACTGCTATGGGATTTGTTGTATCGGGCGGTCATTCGCACGCAGCTATTACAGTGACTGACGATATGGGCAATCAAGTTACCCTGACGAAGCCTGCACAGCGGATTATCAGTTTGTCACCCCATGTGACGGAAATGATTTATGTCGCAGGGGCGGGTGACAGGATTATTGGTACGGTCAAATATAGTGATTACCCGGCTGCGGCAAAAAATATTCCGCGTGTTGGTGACAACCGTCAACTGGATATTGAACGCATCCTGGCGATGAAACCTGATTTGCTCATCGTATGGATGCATGGGGCATACGAGCGCCAGCTGGAGATGTTGCACAATTCCGGCATTCCCTACTTTTTCAGTGAACCGCACAAGCTCGACAACGTGGCAGAAACTTTGCTCAAGTTCGGTAGTCTGTTTGGTACAGAAAAACAGGCCCAGGTAGCAGCGGCAGAATTCAGGCAGCAAGTACAGCAACTGAACAGCCAGTACCAGGGTAAAAGCAAGGTCAAGACCTTTTACCAGGTATGGGGCAAACCACTCTATACATTGAATGACAGCCACATCGTCAGCGATGCTATCCGCATTTGCGGTGGTGAAAATATTTTTGGTAAATTAGCCACTACCGCACCCGTCGTCGGCACAGAAGCAGTCTTGCAGGAAAACCCTGAAGTCATCATCACTGGTGACAGCAAAACCCAGGCAGTGAGTGGTGTTGAGCAATGGAAAACTTTCCCTACTTTGCTGGCGACAAAAAACAATAATCTGATATCCATCGAAGGTGATCTGGTTAACCGCTCTGGTCCGCGTATTATCGAAGGTGCCAAGCTGATATGCCAGGCACTGGAGCAAGCCAGACAAAAACGCGATAAAACCGTGGCATCGCCACAAGGGAAAAAATGAATTCAGTCAGCCTGTATCAACGCATTGCCTGCCTGTCCACCGAAGCTGTGGAAGTCTTGTACGCCCTGGGGGCAGAAGACTATGTGGTTGGCATCTCTGGCTACACCACCAGACCGGCTCGCGCCCGTGATGAGAAACCCAAGGTCAGTGGTTTTTCTTCGGCACAGATAGACCGTATCCTGGCAGTCAAGCCTGATCTGGTTGTTGCCTATTCAAATATGCAGTCAGAAATTTCGCGTGAACTCATCAGTGCAGGTATAGAAGTACACGCCTTCAATCAGCGCGATGTTGCCGGTATTTTGCATATGATCAGGGTGTTGGCAAACCTGGTCGGCAAGCAGGAGCAGGGTGTAGCATTGATTGCAGAATTGCAGTCACAGATCGATACTGTCAAACAGCAAAGCGCAGGCTGGACACGCAGGCCAAAAATTTATTTTGAAGAATGGAATGATCCGCTGATGTCCTGCATAGGCTGGGTGTCAGAACTGATCTACATTGCTGGTGGTGAGGATGCTTTTGCTGATCTGGCGCAGCATCATAGCGCCAGGGAGCGCATTATTGCCGACCCGGCAGAAATCATACGGCGTGCGCCAGATATCATCATCGGTTCCTGGTGTGGCAAGAAGTTCCGGCCTGACAGCGTGATTGCCCGCGACGGCTGGGATCATATTCCTGCAGTAAGAAATGGCAGAGTGCTGGAAATAAAATCAGCAGACATACTTTCACCCGGCCCATCAGCGATACAACATGGTTTGGTGCAATTGCATATACTAATCGCTGAATGGCAGTCCGCACAAAACTCTTGAACAAGAATTTTATTCCATGAAAATATCCACGCTGATGGTACAAGGTACGACTTCCGACGCTGGCAAAAGCACGGTGGTCGCCGCCCTGTGTCGTTTGTTGTATCGCCAGGGCGTGCACGTCGTCCCCATGAAGCCGCAAAACATGGCGCTCAACAGCGCCGTGACCATTGACGGCGGCGAGATAGGCCGCGCCCAGGCCTTGCAGGCGCTGGCTGCGGGCTTGCCTGCGCATACTGATATGAACCCGGTTTTGCTGAAACCTTCTTCCGATACTGGCGCGCAAGTCATCATCCATGGCAAGGTCAGGGCAGACATGGATGCGCGTGATTACCATCAGTACAAAACCGTTGCCATGGGGGCCGTGCTGGAATCCTATGAACGCCTGCAACAGCAATATGAGGCGATTATTGTTGAAGGTGCGGGCAGCCCGGCAGAAGTGAACTTGCGTGACCGCGATATCGCCAACATGGGTTTTGCTGAAGCCGTCGATTGCCCCGTCATCCTGGTGGCCGATATAGACCGCGGTGGCGTGTTTGCCCATTTCGTCGGCACCCTGGATTGTCTTTCTGAGTCAGAGCAAAAACGCATCATAGGCTTTGTCATCAACCGCTTTCGCGGTGATATCCGTTTGCTGGAACCTGGTCTCGAATGGCTGGAGCAAAAAACCGGTAAACCTGTATTGGCAGTCCTGCCTTACCTGCATGGCCTGCAACTGGATGCTGAAGACGCAATACAGTCCAGCCAGGGCAATGCAGGCAAGTTCCGCATCATCGTGCCTGCCATACCACGCATATCTAACCATACAGACTTCGATGCACTGCGTGCCCACCCTGATGTTGATCTGCAATTCATAGGCCCGGACAGGGCGATACCAGCCGCTGACCTGATCATCCTGCCCGGTAGTAAAAACACCCGCGCCGACCTGGCGTTCTTGCAGGCGCAGGGCTGGCAGCCTGTGCTGGAAAAACACCTGCGCTATAGCGGTAAAGTCATCGGTATTTGCGGCGGTTATCAAATGCTGGGCCAGGTTATCAGCGACCCACATGGTGTAGAGGGAAAGGCCGGTGATTCTGATGGACTGGGCCTGCTCGACATTACCACCGAACTGACGCAAGAAAAACGCCTGCAGCAGGTGACAGGTGTTTGCGCATTCAACTCTAGCACGGCGCAAGTAACTGGCTATGAAATCCATATGGGCGTCACCTATGCCAGCAATGACACGCAACCAGTATTCAAGATCAATGGTGAAGACGAAGGTGCACGCTCACCCGATGACCTGATACTCGGCACCTACCTGCACGGCCTGTTCGACCACCCCGAAGCCTGCGCTGCCTTGCTGGCCTGGGCGGGACTGGAAAGCGAGCATAAGGTCGATCTGGCAGCTTTGCGTGAACTTAGCCTGAACCGGGTGGCAGATGCCTGCGAGCCGCTGCTTGATGCCTTGCAACGCCTTTAATCAGCTCCTGCCTGTTTTTGTACTGGCAGTAATTGCGCAATACCAAAAGCAATCTCAAATACGGTGAACGCCAATATGATCTGGCTCGCTCCATGAGCAACCGCATACAACTGCCACATGCTGAACAGGATGCGTCCGGCAGCATCATAGCGGCCATATTCCATGCGCGTGTCACGCAGGCGCAATATTGCCCAGATGGTGACAATAGACCCCAGCAGGTTCGCCATCAGGACATGGGCCGCAGCGAAGGCTGGGAATTCGCCCGCGATACCCAGGCTGCTATTGAGTTGCGACAGGCTTTGATGAACGAGTGCAAAGCTCCACGGCGTAGCAAAGCCTATAGTGACGATCAGGTCATACCAGGCGCTGGCGCGCACGATGCGCAGGTAGTTTTTCAGTTGCATGAGTCTCTCCAGGATTAAGAGAGACCATGCTAAACCTTGGACTAAAGACCAAGGTCAAGTTTTGCAGATAAAACCTGACACTCTCCTTTTCTTCACTCTGAATGCGCTTGAGATCATATTCGCCGAATAAAAATATCAATGTAGCAATGACGCGACCATAAAGGCCTAATGAAAACAAGCGTGGATACAAACATTAATACATACGCAAGATCTTAGACTCAGACTTTATTGGTATTTAAAATACACAAATAATGGAGTTTGATTGGCTTTACCCATGTTTTAGAATTCACGCCTATTTATGAAATGAGTTCTAGCCTTGTACTTGCTGTCGTGGCATGCTTGTATCCCGGCAAGCAAGTAAATATTCTGGGCACAGATGTCAATGTAAAGGAAGCATATTGAGTGAATCGCTTTCTAATTCGATAATATTATCGTTTTTTATTGAAGAACCCGACGGCATACTGTATGCGCAGTATGCTCCGGCAGAGACTGCCGCAGCCCCTGATTTGAGCGGCCTGGAAAATGCTCTGCAAGAAAGCGAATATGCTGGCTGCAGCATCGATAATTCTGCTTTGCTGGCTTTCGTCAAACTTTGTCGCGACAGCAAAGAAACACAAAAATTGCAAATAGGCCAGCGCAAGGATGCTGAGTTCATTCTGAGTCTTGCAGATGATTTATTGTCCGCCAGCCTGACCCTGATCCCGGCTATGGGGGGCAAGCCAGTAGGCACTGCAGTAAATGATGCCTTGCGTGAACAGGGCATTATTCATGGGATATTGCATACGGAACTGGATGCAGCCTTAGCTGCTGGTATATGTGAAAACTTGCTGATTGCGAAGGGTGACGTCCCTCGCCAGGGAGTTGCAGGCCGCCTGGAGCCATTGTTCGGCACACACAAAAGCGAAATTACTCAAAGGGATGAACTGGCCGTCATCAAGTTCCGCGAGCTTAGCCATTTACTCCTGGTTCATGTCGGCGATGAATTGATGCGTCGCATACCGCCAGTGCAAGGCAAGTTTGGCATGAATATCAGAGGCCAGGTGGTGCTGGCCAAGCCGCTGCCTGACATGGCTTTTGGTGCCAACCTGCAAGGTGCTGCACCATCGGCAACCAACCCTGATTTGTTGATGGCGACCAATGCAGGTCAACCTGTTGTTGTTGACGATGGCGTTATCGTTAACCCAGTGCTGCAAGTGCCGGACGTGGATTTAAGTACCGGCAATATCAGTTTCGAAGGCACCATTCATGTCGATGGAGATATCAAGGCGGGGATGATTTTGAATGTGACGGGAGATGTCATCGTCAATGGACTGGTTGAGGCCGCAGATATTATTGCCGGTGGCAATGTCGCTGTGAAAGGTGGCATCATCGGTTTGGCAGAAAGAAAACCGGGTACACAAAATCTCAGCGGCACCACTTCACGCATCAAATGTGGTGGTTCGGTGCAAGCCCTGTTTGCTGAAAATGCCCACATTGAAGCTGGCGACAGCATACAGCTGGAACAAAATGCCCGGCAGTGTGAGCTGATTGCCAGAAAAGAGATTATTGTTGGCAAGCCGGGTTCCAATGTAGGCAATATCCTTGGTGGCAAAACACAGGCGGCACTGGTGGTGAGTGCCGTGTCTCTTGGTTCTGCTGCTGGTACACGCACACAAATCCAGGTGGGTTTTGACCCATACAGGGATGCGCAAATTCATGACACGCAATATCAGATAGGGCGCAAGGCTAGTGAACTGGATCAACTAATCAAGTTGCAAGCTTTCTTCGCCACTAACCCACAAAAGGCAGCAGGCGGCGTTGGTGAAAAGGTCGAAGCCAAGCGCCTGCATTTGCTGGAAGAACTGGACGCTCTGGAAAAAGAACTCGATGATATGGAAGCCGAGCAGGAACTGATAGACAAGGCCAGCGTGAAAATCATCAAGAAAATTCACGAAGGTGTGGAGATACAGATAGGCAGGCAAAAATGGCAAGTCAAGGAAGACTCCGGCCCTGGCAATTATCAAATACATGACGGGCATATTGCCATCATCTGAACTGTATAGACTGGTAAAAAAACTGAGGATGAAGGGCGAAGCCGCCAGGCTTATTCGGCAGTTTTCCGGGGTTTCCAGTCTTTCGCCAATGCCTGCGCTTCTATAACTTCTTCCTTGCTCATTTTAGCGGCCACATATTTTCTGAAGACTTCGCTGTCGTCATAGTCGCCCGCCAGAATCAGCCATTTATAAGCTTCGACAAGGTTTGCTGTGACGCCGCGGCCCTTCAGGTAAAGCAAGCCTAACTGATACTTCGCGCTGGCATTGCTTTGATTGGCGGCTTGCTGGAATAACTCCCTGGCCTTGTTGTAATCGCGTGGCGCGCCGGTACCCGTCACATACAAAATACCCAGGCTATATTGGGCATCGGCATAGCCCTGGTCAGCGGCTTTCCTGAACCATGAAGCAGCGATGCCATGGTTCGCCAGCATGCCTTTGCCTTTTGCATACATGCGTCCTATATTGACTTGCGCTTTGACATTGCCTTTGCTGGCAGATTGTTCAAACCAGTTAAGTGCCTGTTTGTAGTCTTGCGCCACGCCTTCGCCATTTAAAAACATCAGGCCCAGATTGAACTGGGCATCAGCATTGCCTTTGGCTGCTGCAGCCTTGAATGATTCAAGCGCAGAACTAAAATCACCTTGTTCGTAATAACTGACGCCATCGCTGAAATCATCAGCGCATGCGTTGCCAGTTGCCAGCATGCAGGCCAGTATGACGATGGCTGGATTAAATTTACGCATGATGTGATCCCTTGAAGGTAATTCGCCTTGCTTTCTTAATTTCTTAATTCGCTGGTTTAAGAACCCAGTCACTATTGCTTTGCTTGATGTGCAGCTTTGCTTTTTTAAAAGGTATTTGCATGTCGATGTTACCTTGCATCTGACTATGCAAACACAGGCCCTCTTTATCAGGTTCAGTATAGCGTGTACTGAAGTCGGCATCTGCATAAAGCGCAATGTGTATGGCAGTATCCATTTTGACCATGCAAGTTGTATCAGGATTGATCCACATTTTGATGCTGACTTTTTTCCCCAAGCCGCCTTCACTGAGCTGAAATACGGCAAGATTTCTACCGTCGACTGTCTCGTTTGCCAACTGCTTAGGCTTGATCTCTCCATCAAACAGACTGGATTTCATTTTGTCTAACGCCATCAGCATTTTATTGATTCCATCGACTGATTTTTTTTGATCGCTTAAAGCTTGCCAGTTATTGTCGGTACTAATGTTCGTGTAGGCAGGGTCCTGTTTTTCCCAGCCGCTTAAACTGGATTTTACATAACTGGTCTTGCCAGGCTGATCTTTGCGTTCAGTGTCAAGCTGGGTTCGTATTTCTTTTGGCGCCCACAGGTTCGCAGCTTTAAATTGCGATAAGCTTTTGTTCCAGAGCGTATCAGTGTCTGCTGCAGCGCTTGTACTGAGAACACTGACCAGGCTGAACAACAGAGTTTTATGCATGGATGCGATCATGTTTATTTGGGTTTGCCAGACAAGCCAGCTTCCAGAGTCTCAACAAATTGATGCACATGGTAGGCGTCGACCAAGCCATGGTGCACAAAAATTGCGATTGGCAGCATCAAGCGCTGATGCTGTTTGAAAAACTTGCCAACCGAGATTTTTGGCACGCTATCCTTGCGGTCATATTGCCGGGCATGTGTCAGGCCGGTGAAGCTGATCCAGGGGATAGCAGAGAAATGGATCACGTCCTCGCGCGCGCATTCATCATTAAAGCAAAGGCCGCTACTGCTCTTGATTTTATCCATGGCGATATTGGCACCAGCGGCGAAAGCGGCGAAATCTTCTTCATAATAGATAGGACAAAAACCGAAAGTATGATCAGCGCGCTGTACAGTGGCATTCGCGTGTATCACGTCATAATCAAACACCTTGCCATCTTCGATGCGGTAGCGCATGGCGTCGGTGAGAGTGACCGCGCGTAATACCTGATGCAGATAAAACAGGAAGAAGGAGTGTTGCCCATCCTTGCAATGCTGATAGGCCCAGGTGCAATCCACATTCAGGTTCAAACCGTGAAAGGGTTCATCCATTTGGGAAAAGAAGGCGTAATGCTCATGCCGGTTCCATGTTGCAATGTCTAACTGCTTTTTCATGACTAGCTAATAAAAAATGATAAGGGGCAGAAAAATCTGCCCCTTATCATAACTTGTTTTAATTGTGCTGATTTGTCTTTGCTCAACGCATTGCAGCAATCATCTTTTCCAGCTTGACCGTATCGGCACAGAAGGCTCGTATGCCTTCTGACAGTTTCTCTGTCGCCATCGCATCTTCATTCAACTCAAGGCGGAAAGTCTTTTCATCCATGCTGACCTTTTGCAGGTCAGAAGAAGCTGCCAGTTCCTTGCTCAGTTTTTGCGTGACATTGCTAGTGCTGTCGCTGAGTTTTTGCAAGAGATCGGGGCTGATGGTCAGCAAGTCGCAGCCAGCCAGTTCCAGAATTTGCGAAGTATTGCGGAAGCTGGCACCCATGACTTCAGTGTTGTAGCCAAACTTGCGGTAGTAAGTATAGATTTTCTTGACGGACAATACGCCTGGGTCATCTGCACCAAATATTTCCTGGCCGGTCTTGTTTTTGTACCAGTCATAGATGCGGCCAACGAAAGGTGAGATCAGTTGCGCACCTGCTTCAGCACAGGCAATTGCTTGTGCCAGGCAGAACAGCAAAGTCATATTGCAGCGTATGCCTTCTTTTTCCAATACTTCGGCAGCACGTATGCCTTCCCAGGTCGAGGCTATCTTGATCAGGATGCGGTCACGTGGTATGCCTACAGCTTCATACATGGCGATCAGTTGACGGCCTTTGGCAATGGTGCCAGCTGTATCAAAGGACAGGCGGGCATCGGTTTCAGTAGAAACGCGGCCAGGGATGACCTTTAAAATTTCCAGGCCAAAAGCAATGAGCAAATGATCAATAGTTTCATCAATCGACTTGCCTGCAGTGTCCTTGACGGCCTTTTCCAGCAAAGGCAGGTATTCCGGCTTTTGCACGGCTTTCAGGATCAGGGATGGATTAGTTGTCGCATCGCGTGGTGCGTAAGCCTGGATAGCCTGGAAATCGCCAGTGTCAGCGACTACAGTGGTGTACTGCTTGAGTTGTTCTAATTGGTTCATGGTATTTGCAAAAGTAGGGGCAAAATCAAAAAATCAGGGCAGGACAGTAATTAAGGGTTCACCTGTAACAATATCACCAATCACAGCTGCTTCCAAGAAGCCACCCTGACGGAAAATTCTTAAAACGTCTTCTACTGCTGCCGGATCGCAGGCAACCAGCAAGCCACCTGAGGTTTGCGGGTCAGTCAATAAGGCTTGCTGGGCAGGGCTTATTTGGGCATCAAGATTGACAGACTCGCCATAGGCTGCCCAGTTGCGGGCGGATGCACCAGTGACATAGCCATCCGTCGCCAGTTGTTCTACGTTCGCCAGCAAGGGTACAGTAGCCATATTCAGACGTGCTGCCAGTCCTGAGCCACGGCAGACTTCCAGTAAGTGCCCAAGCAGGCCAAAGCCCGTGACGTCGGTCATGGCATGCACGCTATCAAGAGCAGACAAGGCCTGGCCTGGTTTGTTCAGCTTAGTCGTGCTGGCGATCATGGTGTCGTAGCCAGTTGCATCCAGCACTTGTTTTTTCAGTGCGGCGGACAAGATACCGACGCCCAGGGACTTGCTGAGTATCAGTCTGTCCCCCGCTTTGGCATCAGCATTGCGTTTAACCTTGGATGGGTGGATCAAGCCCATGACGACCAGGCCATAAATAGGTTCTACAGAGTCGATGGTATGGCCACCGGCTATGGGTATGCCCGCTTCGGCACAAATGCTTTCACCACCCTGGATAATCTTGCCTATGACGTCCAGCGGTAATTGATTGATGGGCATGCCAACCAGGGCCAGCGCCATGATAGGCGTGCCACCCATGGCATAGATATCTGAAATGGCATTGGTGGCAGCGATACGACCAAAATCAAAGGGATCATCCACGATGGGCATGAAAAAATCGGTGGTGGCGATCAGCGCCTGCTCATCATTGAGTTTGTAGACGGCTGCATCATCTGCTGTTTCTATGCCGACCATCAGGGCTGGTGGCACTGGAAAGCCTGAGGATTTCTTTAATATTTCGGCAAGCACGCCAGGCGCAATCTTGCAGCCGCAACCACCGCCATGCGAGAAAGAGGTCAGTCGGACTGGAGCGTCAGTTTCTTTACTCATGAGGCTTATACTTTTGTGTTGGTCAGAAGCTGAGGATTATACGCTGGAGCTACAAGTATAAAAAAAGCGACCACCGAAGTGATCGCTTTTTTATGATATTGCTTATGCAGCAATGTCTATGTTGTTTCTGTTTGCATGGAAACAAACTTTTCTGGAATCGCTGTGTAAGCGTAGCGAGCGGTGTCAGTTTGAGTCGAGAAGCGCAACCGTACTAAAGTACGGTGAGCATCACAGGCTCAAAATGGCGCCGCGCTTAGCTTACACGGTGATTCCAATCAGTAGTCGCCAAATGTACGACGTGCGCCGCTATCGTTAGAACGGTTGCCTTTGTAGCCGCCGCCTTCTTTACGTGGGCCAGCGCTGGTACCAGTCGATGCGCCAGCTGGTTTGCTGAAGCTGCGTTGGCCGGGCTTGTTATTGCCGTAACCGCCACCACCACCTGCGCCAGCGCCTGTTTTACGGGCGTCGCCTGGTTTCCAGCCGTTAGGCTTGCGGGCTGCAGAGCGTGCTGGTGCTGCAGATTTCTTAGGTTCAAAACCTTCGATAACATCGACAGGAATCAATTGCTTGGTAAAGCGTTCGATACGTTTGACGTGCATGCCTTCAGCATGGTTCACCAGAGAAATCGCCAGACCTTTACGACCGGCGCGACCAGTACGGCCAATGCGATGGACATAATCTTCCGGGAATTTAGGCAAATCGTAGTTGAATACATGCGTAATCGCAGGAACGTCAATACCACGGGCTGCCACGTCAGTTGCAACCAGTACACGTACTGTGCCGCGACGCAATGAATCCAGTGTACGGTTACGCGCACCTTGGTGCATGTCGCCATGCAGGGCAGCAGCAGCGAAGCCAGCGATGTTCAGGCGGTCAGCAATGGTGTCTGCGTCACGTTTTGTGGCAGTGAAGACAACAGCCTGGTCAACGGATACGTCGCGCAGCAGATGATCAAGCATGCGGTTTTTGTGGGACAGGTCGTCCACAAAGTGCACGCGCTGCTGGATGTTTTCATGTTTGCTGGCAGAACCGGCGATCTGGATGACCAAAGGCTCAGTCGTGATGCGTTTTGCCATGTTACCGACTACGCCATCCAGTGTTGCAGAGAACAGCATGGTTTGACGTGTAGGAGGTGTGGCAGCAACGATTTTTTCGATATCGTCGATGAAACCCATGTCCAGCATGCGGTCAGCTTCGTCCAGAACCAGCATTTGCAGTTCAGAGAAATCGATCTTGCCAGATTCCATATGGTCGATCAGACGGCCAGGTGTTGCCACCAGGATTTCTGGATTGCGGGACAGCAATTGCATCTGTTTAGGATAAGGCATGCCACCCAGGATGGACACGGCCTTGATACGGCGTGAATAAGCGCTGTATTTGTCAGTCGCTGTAGTGACTTGCAAAGCCAGTTCGCGGGTTGGGGTCAACACCAGCATTTTTGGTTTTGCAGCAACGAAACGTGGTTTGTCGCCACGTGAGCGGGCAGCCTGACGTTCTTGATTAGGGGTTTTGCTGCTGGCAGCGTCATAGCTGACAACTTCAGCAGTAACCAGTTTATGCAAAGCAGGCAGCATGAAAGCGGCAGTTTTGCCGGAGCCGGTCTGGGATGAGACCATCAGGTCACGACCTTCAATCGCGGCAGGGATTGCCTGTTCTTGTACTGAAGTTGGCTTGGTATAGCCAGAGTCAGTCAGAGCGCGGATGATGTTGACGTGTAGACCTAGTGCTTCAAAACTCATGAATTTCTTTCGTGATTGGGACGTTTGCAAAATGCGGCAGCAATGCCAAGCTCACCGGCGATAAGGCCGGTTTGCAGCATGTTTTGCCGGAACGATTGCTTTTGTCCCAGTATAAATTAGCGCGTTGCTAACGAACGCGCGCAACAATGCAGCGCCAACCAAACGAAATGAACACAGAAAATCCAACAAGGGACGACAATGAAATTTCGGCACAAAAGCTTTGCGCCGGGATGATGTCTATGGATTACTACCAGACATGCGAGGCGGGAGGGCTTTTACATGCACCATCCTGAGGATGTGCACAGGCTTGCGATGCTACTTGGTTCTGCGCTGAAATTTATATTGCAGCGCAAAAAACGAAACTATACAGGATTTTTCAGGAAAAAGCAGCCCGTTTCGAAGAAATCTTGCGCTAGCCTCAAAATAAACGCCAGCAAAAGTGTTGCCAGTAAAAGTCAGCTTCACCGCGAGCATCAAAACGGAAGCGCTTTTCTTGCCAGCCCAGGGCGAACAGGGAGAGCACCTGATCATAGTAGGCATCGGCCTTGATGGGTTGCGCTTGCAGGCGTAACTGCTGCTGCACGATGGTTTTTTGTACACCTTGCGCTTGCAGGAAAGGCAGCAGTGCGGCACTAAAACCGCTGGAGCCGGGGCCGTTGATATCACCCGTCAGGATGTCGACATATTCTGGCGGGTAGCCTTTGCTATCCACTAGCTGGGCCATGGGGCGCAGTAATTTCAGCAAATTTGCGCGTTCCGCGTCCTGGCTTGCCATCATGCCAGTCCACAGATAAACCCGTATGGCGTTGTAGGCACCCTGGCCTTTTTCTACGCCCTGGGTATCTGGCAGGAAGCCTTTTTGCGCGTCATAGATAATCCAGTCGGCGGCATAGCCTTTGGGTGCACTGCCTGCAATCAGGCGTACCGATGATGCAATCATGCGCTTCCAGCGCTCATCGCTTTCTTTTTGCTCAAACCAGCGCAGCAAAGGCAGGGGCAGATAGCTGGCATTGAGTTTCCATTGATTATTGGGCAGGTTGAAGCCTGTCGGGGCTGGCAACAGGCTCAAGCCCAGTCCTGGTAACTCTGCCGTTTCTTCATTCAATATTCTTTGTGCCAGCAGACTGGACAGGGCAGCGTAGCGCTTTTCTTTCCAGGCTTCTCCGGCTACACCCAGACTGTAGGCTATCCAGAGATCGGCATCGGATGCTGGATTTTTATCGATGATGCCCCAGCTATTATCTTCACGCTGACCCCATTGCCAGGCTGGCAGGCGGGCAGTCAGGTCACCTGCTGCCAGGTTATTCTCAGTCCAGGTCAGGATACGTTGAAATGTGGTTTTGTCGTTGGCGCTCAGTGCAAAGAACAGGGCATAAGCCTGACCTTCCGAGGTTGTCGGTTTGCGCGCACCACTATGATCAATCACGCGGCCATCATCAGCGACGAAAGTCTTCTTGAATTGTTCCCAGGCTGGCCATGGGTCATTGCAGGATGCTGCGAGGGTGTTGCCGGAAGACGCAAGGAACACGCTGAATATCAGCAGCAATAAAGTGCGTGCAATAGAGAAAGCTTTGTTTGGGATCTTGGGCATGGTAGAGAATGCTTCATTCATGCCAATAGTATAAGGCTAGTACGGGATACATGTGCGAGCATCCCGTACCGTCTCTTAAGTGCCGGACCGGTTACTTGTCGTAAGAGTCTGCGTTCAAGCCCATGACATGCGAGAAGCCGCCATCGACATAAGTGATTTCACCAGTAATGCCGTTTGCCAGTGGTGACAGCAGGAAGGCCGCCGTATTGCCCACGTCTTCGATAGTTACGTTACGGCGCAGAGGTGCGTGCTCGGCAACAAAACCCAGCAATTTGCCAAAGTCCTTGATGCCACTGGCAGCCAGGGTTTTGATAGGACCAGCAGAGATACCATTGACGCGGATGCCTTTTTTACCCAGGTGTTCTGCCAAATAACGTACCGACGCTTCCAAAGAAGCTTTTGCCATGCCCATGGTGTTGTAATGCGGGATGGCACGGATGGCACCCAGGTAAGACAGGGTCAGCAGGGCAGAGTCTTCACGCAAAAGTGGCAGGGCAGCTTTTGCCATTGCCGGGAAGCTGTAGGCAGAAATATCATGCGCAATACGGAAGGCTTCACGGGAGAAACCATCGAGGAATTCACCTGCAATCGCTTCACGCGGTGCAAAGCCGATAGCGTGTACCAGGCCATCAAGTTTGTCCCAGGATTTGCCCAGGTCAGCAAATACTGCTTCAATTTGTTCGTCGCTGGCGACGTCGCAATCAAAGATCAGTTTGCTATCAAATTCAGCCGCAAAATCAGTAATCCTGTCTTTGAAACGTTCGCCTACATAGGTAAATGCCAGTTCAGCGCCCTCGCGTTTGCAAGCCTGGGCAATGCCGTAAGCGATGGAACGGTTGGACAGCAAACCGGTGATCAGAATTTTTTTGCCTTGCAGAAATGCCATGTTAACTCCAGATATGACCGCAATATGCTTAAGGCCCTCATACTGAGCTGCTTTTTGAGCAGCATGATGAAATGAGTTAAAGCCTTATTCTATTGCGCTGTGGGTTTTATTACTTATTGTTTTTACACCAGATTTTGATCGTGATGCGTAACGCTTACATTGCAGCCTTTTCCGCAACAGGTCGGAATTGTAGTTGCTCTCATCGAAACGGGCAAATGCTAAGTTCGCTAATGCTTATCTGCGCAAACCTGAAGATACATAGATCATCATAGTAGCTCTTTGGCTAAATGCGGTATTTAACCTGAATATGCTACAACATCGCCTTTCATGGTCGTAAAATGCGGTTTGTTGCGGCTCTACAGGACAAAACGCATTTCCTTGAGTAGTGCTCCCGGTAAGATCGCTCCACCCGTATGTCGTTCGCCATAAGAGCGGTCATCCATAATGACTTCAGTTTCCTGGCTCAATGCCAGCAAATTTTCTCCCAGCATCTTGAATAAAGAGTCATCAAAACGCATGACGTTTAAGGGCGCAATGATTTCACCATTCTCTACCCAAAAGGTGGCAAAACGAGTCATGCCAGTGATGCGGCAAGTGGCACGATCAGAAAAATTCAGATACCAAAGATTGGCGATGTAAATGCCTGTGCCCAACTCTTTCAATATGTCTGCATTCGCCAGCATGCCAGCCTGCATGACCAGGGATTTTGCTGATTCATCCTCTGTTGCACCATTCGTGGCCAGAGCAAATTCCTTGGCACTGCGTGGCGAAATCATGCTGCCAGTGAGCTTGCCAGCCTGTATCAGGGGGATGACTTCAGGCTTGATGAAGCCTTGCGCCTGAAATCCCGGTTCCAAGCCTGTGCGACTGTCTTCACAAATATCAACCATGGCATGCATGCTGGCCTCACCGGATTGCATACGGCGCAGACAACTATGACGGGTACGCAGGGTTTTTTCGGATAAACCACCCCAGTTCAGCATCATGATCAATTCATTCAATGCAGCCGGGCTCAGGTAGGCCCGGTAATTACCTGCAGCTACCGTGATTGGCGGTCGCGCCAGCAAGGCCAGCTTTTTGCAAGCATCAGCGAATTTATTTAGAAATTCTGCCTCATTCCAGGTAAATCCGGCATAGTTGGATTTGACGGCTTTGTCAGTAGAATGAAATAAGCTCCAGTCAAAATTGACATTGCTGGTCTCATACCAGTTGCGTTGGCCATAAGAATTGGCAAAGCCACGATACTGTGTGCCAGTAGTCAGCAAGCCCACCATGTCCACACCTTTTGCTGCTTCAATTATTTGTTCCAGCATAGTGACTACTGGCGGCAGGGAAGATGGCAGGATTTGGTTAGTGTTATTGACTTCAGTCGCTATCATCAGGTGCGGGTCTGCTGGCAAATCAGCCAACTGCGCGCGCAAATCCTGAATTGCGGTATTGATGGTGGGTAGATCCAGTTCCGTCTTGCCGCTGAGGTTAAAGCTCATGGCTGCATGCGTTTGCCCCTGTATCAATTGCAGGTTCAAAATGATTTGCAAGACATGGCCGGGCTGGCGTATTGCACTGTGATTGAAGCGTACAAAATCGCTGGATTCTGCCGACAGCCAGGTGGTACTTACTTCGTTTGCTGCCAACTGGGTTTCTATATGTGCGGCCAGGGATAAAAAATAGCTGTGCATCAGGCTTCGCCTCCAAATACTTCCACCTGGTCGAATAGACAGGCTGGTGAAGCATGGCCCACGCGTATGACTTGCGATGGCTCGCCTTTGCCGCAGAAAGGGGTGCCCATGACTGCCAGGGTGGATGTATCACCAACCATTTTCAGCGAACGCCAGAAGCTTTCTGATATGCCACGATAATTGGGATTTTTCACCAGTTCCTGCAATTTGCCGTTGCGTATCATTTGTCCATATTCACAACCAAACTGGAATTTATTGCGTGAATCATCAATAGACCAGGACACATTGGTATTCATCAGTACACCATACTCAACACTGGCAATCATCTCATTCAGGCCGCTGTTGCCAGCTTCTATATTCAGGTTGGCCATGCGGTCTATGGCCGGACGGTTCCAGTCGCAGGCGCGTGAATTGGCGACACCTGCCATGCCAGCGCGAGCTTGCGAGAGCGCGCTGCCCAAAGGTTTTTCCAGTATGCCGTTTTTGATAATCCAGGTTTTTTCTGCGGTACTGCCATCATCATCCCAGCCGAAGCTGGCAAATTGCTCGGCGCGGCTGGGGTCATAGGTGACGTTCAGCAATTCAGAGCCATACTGGAAATGTCCAAACATGTCGGGCGTGACAAAACTGGTGCCGGCAAAATTACGTTCGTCACCGAGTATACGGTCCAGTTCCAGCGGGTGTCCTATCGATTCATGGATTTGCAGCATCATCTGTTCTGGCATCAGCAGCAAATCCATGCGGCCACTGGGGCAGTTTGCTGCGTGCAATAACGCCAGTGCCTCATCTGCAATGCGTTTGCCCGCGCCATAAAAGCCGGATTGCTGTAAGACTTCCATGCCACCCTGGCGGCAAAACCCATTGTATTGGCCCCCCAGGCTGCGGGTCTGGGTTTCTGACCCTTCATTGGCGGTGACGCTGAGATTCGGTATCAGGTAGTTGAATTGCTGATGTATGTCAGCACCTGCGCTACTGATAAATAGTTGCTCAGTCTGGGTCACACCTATGGATGCGCTCCAGTCCACGATCTTGTCGCTGAAATGGGATGCGGCGGATTCCTGCATCAGCAAAGCGATCAAGTCTTTTCTCGCCACTATGGAAGCAGGAGGGCTCTGATATGTACCGGACACAATAGCTTGCGGGATCTGGCTGAAATTCGTTACTGTTTTTCCTGTGCTGAGTTTGGCCCAACGCAAAGCATGCTGCAGCGCAGTATGCAAACCGTTCCGTGATAAATCACTGGTCGCAGCATAGCCATACGCACCTTCATGAATGACTGTCAACATGGCACCATGGCTGCGTGCATTGCGCAGCGGCTGCAATACATTTTGTCTGACCAGCAATTCTTCACTGCGCTCATCGACTACGCGCATGGAACAAAAATCCACGGCAGGCATTAATTCGTGGAATGATTTTCTTAATGCTTCCAATCCTGGCTCCAGTGAGGCGGGTGAAATTCCGGTGACTTGCGGGGCAATTGTGCCTATTTCATCACGCAATAGGTAAATGCCATCTTGCCAGTGTTTGCAAGATTGGTCAAAAATATAAGTGTAAGGGGATTTTTCAGACAGGGGGACGGCGAACCGGCAAGCTGCCGGTTCGCTTATGCAACTTAGTGCTGCAGGCCCTTTGGAATGGCGTTCAACAGGGTTTTGGTATATGCCTGGGTAGGGTTCAGATACAGATCATCTGAATTGGCCAGTTCAACGACCTTGCCCTTGTTCATCACCATGACCTGATCGGCAATATATTTGACTACGGCCAGATCATGCGAAATGAAGATGTAGGACAGGCCAAATTCCTCTTGCAAATCTTGTAGCAGATTCAATACCTGCGCCTGCACTGACACGTCCAGTGCTGATACCGATTCATCGCAGACCAGCACTTCCGGTTTCATGGTCAGGCAGCGTGCGATGGCGATACGCTGGCGCTGACCACCAGAAAATTCATGCGGGTAACGGTGGAAGGCGATAGTTGGCAAGCCAACCTTTTCCAGTAATTGATAAGCCATGGCAGAACGCTCGCTGTCATTGGCACCGATATTGTGGATGTGCATGGGCTCCATCAAAATCTGCCCGACAGTAAAGCGTGGGTTCAGCGATGCATACGGGTTCTGGAAAATGATTTGTATGCGGCGCTTGTAGTGATGAAATTCCTTGTTTGACATGGACAGGATGTCCTTGCCTTCAAACAGGGCTTGCCCAGTGGTTGCCTGGTGCAGGCGCATCAATGTCAGGCCAACCGTGGTTTTGCCTGAGCCAGATTCACCCACGACACCCAGGGTCTTGCCACGTGCCAGCTTGAAAGATACGCCTTCGACGGCCTTGAATTCTTTCTTGCCAAAGAAACCTTCGCGTGAATAAAAGCTCTTACCCAGGTCTTTGACTTCCAGCACGATCTCTTCATCGCCTTTAAGACCACGCGGGCGCTGTTTTTGATCGACCAGCGCGCCGTTATTACTCATGAAATCAGCAATCACCGGCAAGCGCCATGGGCGGGTATCCAGCGTCGGGCGACAGTGCAGCAGCGCCTGGGTATAAGTATCTTTTGGGCTTTCAAAGATTTGTTCTACCGTACCCGCTTCGCGAATTTCGCCATTGCGCATGACGATGACATGGTCAGCAATTTCACCTACCAGTGCCAGGTCATGGGTGATGAATAGTACCGACATCTTGTGCTTGATACGCAGCGCATCTATCAAGTCGATGATCTGTTTTTGTATGGTGACATCGAGGGCCGTGGTCGGTTCATCAGCGATCAGCAATTTAGGTTCGCAGGCAATCGCCATGGCGATCATGACCCTTTGTTGCTGCCCGCCAGACATCTGGCTGGGGTAGGCATCAATCTTGTTTTTTGGGTCCGGGATGCCTACTTCTTCCAGTAATTCTATAGAGCGCTGGCGTGCTTGTTTGGCATCCATGCCCATGTGCAGGCGCAAGACTTCAGCGATCTGGAAGCCTACAGTAAACACAGGGTTCAGCGATGTCATCGGTTCCTGGAAAATCATGGAGATTTCCTTGCCGCACAGGTCACGTCTTTCAGCGATGCTGAGTTCCAGCAGGCTACGGCCTTCAAAAATGATCCTGCTGTCAGCGGCAATGCTGGAGGTATCTGGCGGCAACAAGCCCATCACGGCCAAGGAACTGACTGATTTGCCACTGCCTGATTCACCGACCAGGGCAACGGTGGAATTGCGCGGTATTTCAAAGGAGATACCCTTGACCGTTTCCACGCTGTCTTTTTTATTGACGCGGAAAGACACGCGCAGGTTTTCTACTTTCAGCAAAGCTTGATTTGTGTTGTCTTGACTCATGATCTGTCCTTATTTCAACTTGGGGTCAAGCGCATCGCGCAAGGCATCGGTGAACAATGAGAAGGCTGTCACCAGCACGGCCATCGCTGCGGTTGCGGCAACCAGTTGCCACCATTTACCCAAAATCAATTCATTCTGGGCTTCATTGAGCATACTGCCCCAGGACACCACACCAACCGGCACGCCAAAGCCCAGGAAACTCAGGATAACTTCGGACTTGATAAACCCGACGACAAGGATGGATACCTGAACCAGCGCCACATGGCTGACATTCGGGAAGATATGCACAAACATCTTGCGCCAGTGCGAAGCACCAATGGCATCTGCCGCCCATACATATTCACGCGCCTTGTGCTTCATGTATTCAGCGCGGATCAGGCGGAAAGGCCCGGTCCAGCCAGTGAAAGCCAGGATCAGGATGATGGTGGTCACACCCTTTTGCTGCAATACAGCCGCGACTGAAAGTATCAGCAACAGGTAAGGTATGGAAGTGAAAATGCTATAAAACCAGTTGAAGAAGTCATCAACTTTCCCGCCAAAATAACCAGCCAGTGCGCCAAACATGGTGCCCAGTAAGGTCGCCAGGAAAGCTGCGACCAGGCCAACCACGATGGAAGTCTCTGCGCCCTTGATGGTTTTCTTGATGATGTCATGTCCCCATTTGTCCGCACCAAAGGGCAGGGTAGTCAGACGTTCACCCACCACAGCCTTGCCAGACTTGGCAAGCTCAGCGCGGATTTCTGTCATTTCCTTTGCCAGCGGGTCAGGAATGCCATAGTCGTTGACGATGACGGCCTGATCAGCATCTGGTTGCTTACGCAATTCACGGATAATGTCTGCCAAAGGGTCAAGTGGATTTTCTGGCGGTGGCGCTTCTACTTCGGCTTTAGCTGCTACGCCGGTATCGGCACCAATAAAGCCTGGTGGCGCATAACTTACTCCGCTCTCCTGCTCCCAGTCAGATGCGATGATGCCAGTCGCAGACAGTATCAGCGTCAATAAAAACGCAGCCACGATTGCCAAGGCAATCATGGCGACCTTGTCGGCACGCAAACGGCGCCAGGCCAGTGCCCACAGTCCGGGTGAAACTGTTTGTACAGTTGGATTTGTGATAGTCGTGCTCATGAATGATCCTTATTTCAACTGTACGCGTGGATCAACCGCCTGGTACAGCAGATCGGTCAACAAATTAAAAAACATGGTGGCTGCTGCGACATACACGGTGATCGCTTTGATCACCGGGAAGTCACTGCGCTCCACTGCCAGTATCACTTCACGACCTATCCCAGGGATGGAAAAGAAACGCTCGATCAGGAAGGCACCAATCAGCAGCGCTGGCAGATTCGACATGACGTGGGTAATGATAGGTATCGATGCATTGCGCAAGACGTGCACCCATTTCACGCGGCTTTCCGAGACACCCTTGGCGCGTGCTGTGCGCACATAATCCTGGTTTACTTCATCCAGCACAAAGGTACGAAACAGACGCAGGTTAGGCGCTACGCCAACCGCCAGGGCAATCAGGATAGGCAGGGCAGAGTATTTGAACAGGTTCTCGGCGAAATGATTGCCCCAGCCTTGTACCGGAAACATGCCCAGTTTATAAGCAAAGAAATACTGACCAACGATGATGTAGACCAGGATACTGACCGACATGCCGACCGTACATGCAATCATCACAGAACGGTCAGTGAACGAGCCGCGCTTGAAGGCAATTGCCAGTGCCAGTGCAATTGCGATCAGGGTTTCGATAATTGTCAGCGGTATCAGCACTGTCAGTGAAGGGCCAAGACGTGTGCCTATGATGGATGACACGGCTTCACCCGTACTCCAGCTATTGCCAAAGTTGAAGGTGACAATTTGCTTGATGAAAATCCATAGTTGTACATAGTAGGGCTGGTCTATGCCCAACTGGGTGCGGATATTGGCAATCTGTTCGGCATTCGACATCTTGCCCGCCAGGATGTAGGCCGGGTCGCCACCCACCCAGTTAAACAGGAAAAACACCAGCAGGATGACACCCAGCATCGTTGGTGCCATCTGCCATAAGCGGCGCAGTATATAAGCGGTCATGTTTGTCTCTCGGTTTTCAAATTTCAGTTAGTCTGCGGCTTATTTTTTTGTCTACTTGGTCTTGTCGATATCTATCTGCATCCATTCTATATGCATGATGGGGTGTTTCTTATGCCCTATTACGCGTGGCTGTGACAGCATCATGCGGTGGCGCGCATAACCCAGGCGTTGCGCAGCATACAATTCCATGATGCGGGTCATCTTGTGATACAGCAGATCGCGCTCTGGTCCCGGGGCCAGTTTTTGTGATTGCTCATACAGCTTGTCATATTCAGGAATGGTGACGCAGCCATTATTATTCATGTGTATGTTTTTGCCGTAAAACAATTGCATGAAATTATCGCCATCGGGATAGTCCGCTATCCATGGTGAAATGCGCTGCATCAACTGGCACTGCTTTTCTGCTTTGAGGATTTCAGCAAAGGGACGGAATTCGGCACGCATCCTGATACCAATGCCGTCATAAGATTTTTTCCATACTTCAGCCTGTAAATGACCGCGTGATTCGGTTTGGGCAGTATGCACAATTTCCAATGGGCTGCCGTCAGGGTTGGTGCGATAACCATCCTTGCCTTTTTTGTAGCCGAACTTGTCGAGCAGGGCATTGGCGGCGGCAGGATTGTACTGGATGCTGCTTTTGTAGTTAGGGTCATGACCCACTACGCCATGAGGGATGGGATATTGCAACGGTATCGCATGACCATTGTCGACGATGCGTATTTCTTCTTCTACATTATGTGCCATGGCCATGGCGCGGCGCAGGGCGATTTTTTCTTTGCTCAGGCCACCAAATACCGGATCTTGCATGTTCCAGTAATAGATAGTCAGCTCAGGATCGACAATGCGCGACATCTGTATGCCGCGTTTGACAAATTCAGGTTTCAAATCAGGGCCGTTCAATACCTGGGGGGCCAGGCCGCCATATAACTGGAATAAATCAATTTCATCTTTCTGGAATGCCAGCAGGCGCGACTGGTCTTCCAGTATCACATTGACGACGACGCGACCGATTTGCGGCATGCGCTTGCCTTTCATGGCGGCGATGATTTTTTGGTCATTCGGGTCAGAGCTGGCCTGAAAGTCCCATATCGTTGTGTGGAAATCAGGATTCGCGTCCAATATCATTTTCGAACCGCGTACCCATTCAGTCAGTTGGAAAGGGCCGGTGCCGACCGGGTTTGCCATGGCAGCACCCTGTACGTCCTGGTATTTTTCTATGACCTCACGTGCAACGGCAGACATGGCGGTGTAGGCCAATATCATGGGCAGATTAAAGTCAGGGCGCGTCAGATGTATGCGCAGGGTATATTTATCGACGACTTCCAGTCCGGGTACTTTGGCCGAATAATCAAACTTGCCGGATTTTTTTGCCTGTGCCGCCAGTTGATCCAGTCCTGCGATCTTGTCCTCTAACAGCCAGACATGAGTAGAGGCAATTTTCGGGTCCATGATGCGCTTGAATGAGTACACGTAATCATCCACCGTCAGTTCACGTTTTTTACCATTGAATGCTGCATCAGGGGTGAAGTAAATGCCTTTTTTCAGCCTGATGGTATAGGTTTTACCATCGGCAGAAATCTCTGGCATGCCATCGGCGGTTTCGGGAATGATTTTCGCCGGACTCGCCAGATAGTCATAAGTGAACAGGCGCTCAAAGATCGCTTCATTGATGGCGTTGGAGTACAGGTCGCGAGTCGCCGCAGGATCAAAGCCAGTCTCGGCAACAGGGAAAATGGTGCGCAACACTTTTTCCGGATCAGCAAACTCAGGTTTGGCGGCATGCGCCTGCAAGGGCAGGGTGGATGACATCAGAGCTGCAAGCGCCAGGCATATCGCCATGCCTGTTCTGCTCAGCTTGCGCATTGCCATGTTGTGCTGATTGCGCTGATACGGATGAGTGGACTTCATTAACAAGTTCTCCTGCTATTTTGTACGGTGGTGATAAGTGAATATTGAGTCAAACTGGTACTGACGGGCTAAGCTTAATGTTTTTCTACATCAATGAATGCCCAGTCAGAATGCAAGATGGGATGTTTTTTATAGCCAGTAATCCAGGGGCGATACAACCAGCTACGGATGCGGGAAGTGTGCATGATCCAGGGTGTATCAGCTTCTACCTGACGGTTCATTTGCGCATATACCTTATTGCGCTCTTCACCCAGGGGCATGGATACTGCCTTGCGGAACAACGCATCATAGGCGGGCGACTCATAGCAGGCATGATTGCCAGCACCAGATTTTGGGCCGTATAGCAGTTGCAGGAAATTTTCACCATCAGGAAAGTCTGCATTCCAGGCGCCATTCCACATATTTAGCTTGCAGGCGGATGCAGCTTTCAGATTGTCGGCGAAATTGCTGACCTGGAAATCTATGCGCAAACCTATCTTGTCGAGACCGCGTTTATAAATCTCGGATTGCACTTTATAGATGGCGGCAGGTTCCACGGTTTTTTTTATCGTCAGTGGGCTGCCATCAGGGTTATTTCTATAGCCATCCGCGCCACGCTTGTAGCCAAAATGATCAAGTAGTTTATTGGCCAGCTTGATGTCGTACACCAGGCTGCTGCGGTAGGATGGATCATAACCAACGATGTCTTTGGGGATGATCATTTCTGAACGTATCGCCTGTCCCAGACGCATTTGGGCGATCTCGTCTTCATAGCTATAGGCCATGCCTATGGCACGGCGCAGGGCAATTTTTTCCTTGGTATAGCCGCCGATGACAGGATCGCGCATATTGAAAATCGTAAAAGTATTACCGGCATCGGTGACCCTGTCCATCTTGATGCCCTGGTCTTTCAGCTCAGGCTTGAGTTCAACGCCATTCAGTGCCGCAGTAGCAGCGCTTTGCGGCAATTTATCTATGTCCAGTTGCCCATCCTGGAATGCCAGCCAGCGCGATTGTTCTTCTTCGATGATGCTGATATCGACCTTGCCTACCTGGGGCATTTTCTTGCCCTTCATTTGCTTGACGATTTCTTCATCGCGGGCGCTGCCTGTCGATTTGAAATCCCAGGTGTAGCCACGGTATTCGGGATTGGCCGTCAGTACGATTTTGCTGCGCGGCAGATATTTTTCAACCATGTAAGGGCCGGTACCGACCGGGTGCAGGCCAGTCTGGTCGCCATAAGCCTCGATGACTTCTCTTGCTACAGCGCCAAAACCACCGTAGGCGACGACATACAGAAAATTGTAGTCAGTTGCCTTTAATTCTATTTTAAGTGTGTATTTATCAATGACCTTCAGGCCGGCAACAGGCGCATCATAATCAAATTTGCCTGTTTTCTTTGCTTTGGCTGCGACATCATCAAGGCCGACGATCTTGCCTTCGATAAAACTGGCATTGGGGGAACGGTTAACTGGGTCGAGTACGCGTTTGAAGGTGTAAACATAGTCATGCGCAGTCAATTCATGTTTTTTACCCTTGAATGCCGGATCAGGCGCAAAGTAGATGCCAGGTCTGATCTTGAAGGTAAATACTTTCCCCTGTTCTGTCACTTCTGGCATGGTTTCTGCTGATAGTGGCAAGAGGCGGGCAGGGCGCGCCAGGTAATCATAACTAAGCAAGGGCTCGAAAATGGCTTCGCTGACCCAGCCAGAATAGAAATTCTGGGTTTTGGCCATGTCAAAACCATCATCTGCAGCTTCAAAGGCTTGTCTGACTACTTTATTGAGATCTGCAGGGTTGGCTGCTTGCGCCATCTGCAAGGGAAATGTAGCCAGCAGCATAGTTAAAATGCAAGTAACTCTCTGGTGACGCATGAACATTTTTAAACCTCATCATCTGGTAACGCAAATTTGCTCTGTTTAAGCATGGATCAGGCCCGGTTAGCAAAATGCTTGGATTTCATGGCACAAATCTTGAAAGAAACACTACCTGAATAGATTAATTTACATATTGCAGGTGCAAATTAATTTTGCTCCCGATTTATCAGACAGTTTCTTTTGCTTAAGTTTCAAAAAGCCGTAACCATAACGCAAGAGCCTTGCCGTTGGGGGAAGGAAAGAAATTTTTATTTCATACCGAATTGCTGCGGTGTGACAATTCTTTTCAATTTAGGTTTTTTGAGTGCATTCTGGCAATAATTGCGCATTATTAAGGGGATTATGATGTTGCTATGCACCATGGTGGTGCGGTAATTCGACGCAACTTTAGATAGTTTGATGCTTGAAAAAAGGCTCAAAAAAAATTAAATTTTGGCGAGTGAAGGAATGAACAAATTTCTCAATGTAATGAAGTGTAAAAAAAGCTGCGCTGGAATAATTTATGCTGCATAGCACAAGAAATTAGGTTTCCTTTGCGGGTGTTTTTTTGGCAAAATGCGCCATGTTGTTTTTTTGACGGAGCGACAGGTAAAGCACTTGACAGTTTCCGGGCATAAGTGGTTTTATGCGCCTTCGGAAAAAAATCTGACGGCTAAATTTACATTTTCCCTATGGTAAGTTGGTGCTTTTTTACATAGGAAGTTTTTTAGCCGATCTGATCTATGTTTAGTGCTGTGTAATTGCTGCAAGTAATAATAATTTTCTTGCCTGTCATTGGTTTGATGGTCACTTGTGACTCAATGAATTTGGCAGTGGAAATAGATCAATATTTTTTATTACCTGGTCAAGTACAGATGTCGTCAGTAGAAACTGGCATTTTGGTTGCAGGCAAAATTAAATAAGTCAGTTTTGGGAAAAACCTCGATTTATATTTTGATGAGCCTGCAGCTTATGAATTTATAAGTGGTTTTGTATCGGTATGGTTTTTTATTGATACACAGCATTTATAATCACTTTTTTGTTTGAGTTGTTTTGACTTGCGTCAGACAGTTGACCTTGTGGTAGTGGAGGAGCAGTAATGGATTTTTCAAATCGCCAGCAAGAGCCGGGGAAGAAGTTTATAGGCTTAGGGCTGGTTATCGCATTTCACGTACTGGTGGTATATGCACTGGTATCCGGATTAGCGCGCAAGGCCATGGAAGTGGTAATCAAGCCAGCAGAAGTCAAGTTGGTGGAAGAAGTAAAACCGCCACCGCCGCCGCCAGATACACCACCACCGCCGCCACCAAAGTTGTTGGCACCGCCACCCCCGTTCATTCCCCCACCGGAAGTCCAGGTACAGCAACCGGTACAACAAGCCCCGACCATCAGCGTCAAATCTGAAGTCAGGCCAGAATCGAATGTGATCCCCAAGGCAGTGGCAGCACCCTCGCCGGTCGCAGACACCAAAGCCACAGGCCCCTCCATCGTGCCTGGCGTGATCGACTTCAACGTCGGTGGTTGCAAACCGGAATATCCGCGTGCCTCTTTGCGTAATGAAGAAA